>NZ_JBSFKF010000007.1:0-296296 GCF_053598415.1 Kitasatospora sp. NPDC001132
CAAAAGGAATCTCCAACCCCAGGAAACCTGAGGCCGGGGATGTCAACATATCTGGCGTTGACTTTTGGCACGCTGTTGAGTTCTCAAGGAACGGACGCTTCCTTCGGACCGCCTTCCAGCGGGCCCTCCGGGCTTCGTTCTTTCGTGTTTCCAGCTTATCAGATGTTTTCCGCTCCGTTTCCGGGGCTTCGTCATCCAACTCGCCGGTGTCTTCCGGGGCTTGACGCCCTGTCCGACGTTTCAAACTCTAGCCGATCTCCGCTCCGAAAAGCGAATCCGACCGCAACCCGATAAAACGAGCACGCCAAATAAGCGCTCAGCCGCGACGAGGAAATGTCGACGCGACCCAGCCCGAACCTGGGAAGTGGCGTTTCAGAGGATTGGCCGCCCCGGGACCGTCCGCGCCGATGCGTGTCCGGTGCTCCCTGCCAGGCAGCTCGAAGAACACTAGACCTCTGGACTCTCCGGGTCAAGTGGCGCAAGCGGATTTCCGGCTCTCTCTTCCGCCGGCAGCTGGAAGGCCAGGACGGCGACGTCGTCGTCGTGCTCGGAGGTCACGCCCATCGCCCGCAGCAGCCTGGCGCAGACCACCTCGGGGGCGCCGATCGCACCGGTCAGGGTGCGGGCCAGGAGATCGAGGCCCTCGTCGATGTCCTGGTCGCGGCGTTCGACCAGTCCGTCGGTATAGAGGACGCCGGTCGTGCCGGGGAGCAGGCGCAGGGTGTGGGAGACGTGCAGGCCGCCGCCGGTGCCGAGCGGCGGGCCGTTCTGTTCCTCGCTGCGCAGGATGGTGCCGTCGGGGCAGCGCAGCAGGACGGGCAGGTGTCCGGCGGAGGCGTAGGAGAGGGTGCGGCGCTGCGGGTCCCAGACGGCGTAGGTGCAGGTGGCGATCTGGTTGGCGTCGATCTCCATGGCGAGCCCGTCGAGCAGGCGCATCACCTCGTGCGGGGGCAGGTCGAGGCGGGCGTAGGCGCGGACGGCGGTGCGCAGCTGGCCCATGACGGCGGCGGCGCGCAGGCCGCGGCCCATGACGTCGCCGATGACGAGGGCCGTGCGCCCGCCGTCGATGGCGATGACGTCGTACCAGTCGCCGCCGACCGCGGCCTCGGCGCCGCCCGGTTGGTAGGTGGCGGCGACCCGCAGGCCGGCCGGCTGGTCGAGCTTCTGCGGGAGCAGGCTGCGCTGGAGGGTGACGGCGGCCTCGCGCTGGCGGCGTTCGGCTTCGCGCAGGCGGGCGGCGGCGAGGACCTGGTCGGTGACCTCGGCGGCGAAGATCAGCACTCCGGCGGGTTGCCCCTCCACGGGGGTGTCGCCGTTCTCCCCGGCGCCGAGCGGGACGCAGGAGACGTTGTAGTAGCGGTTGCCGGTGAGGCCGAGGATGCAGCGGGCCTTGACGCTGCGCGGGCGGCCGCCCCGGATGACCTGGTCCATCAGGGGCAGGACGCCCATGGTGGCGAGTTCGGGGAGCGCCTCCGCCGCCGGCAGGCCGGTGGGGCGTTCGCCGAAGAGTTCGCGGTACGCGCGGTTGGCGTAGCCGAGCTGGTGGAGCGGGCCGTAGGTGACGGCGACCGGGGCGGGGATGCGGTTGAGGACCTCGCGCAGGTTCTGCGGCTTGTGCGGGTCGAGGAGCTCGGCGGTGGCGGCGGGACCGGTCGGGTCTCGAGGGCTGGGCACGACGACGCCGTCGGGGCAGGGCGCACCGTCCTCGGTGCCGGTCCCGGTGGGCGGGAGGGCACGCCAGGGGACTCCGGCGAGCCGGGCGCTCCAGCGCATGAGGTTCAAACGACGGCCGCTTCCTCGTTTTCCAGGCATATCATCACTTTTTGTGTGCGCAGCACCACAAGGGGTAATGACCAGGTCGGGCTGATCCTGTCAGGCGGAGGCCCGGTTCCGGAAGTCGCACGCCCGGCGTGGCCGTCCGGACGACTGCCCGGCCGGGTCGGCGGGCGCGTTCACCGGGGAGCATCCGGGCCGGCGTCGGACCGCCGCCCGGACTTCGGGCCGAACCCTCCCTCGAAGGCCGAACGCGGGTGCTCCGTCGCTCCCAGCGAGACCACCTCGCGGGAGAACACCCCGCCGAGTACCCAGTCCATCAGCACCCGCACCCGGCGTTCGGCGCTCGGCAGCCGCCTCAGGTGCCGGGCCCGGTGCAGCCACCAGGCCCGGCGGCCGGTGAGCGTGCCGCCCCGCCGGGTGTGCGCGACGGCCCGGCGCGGGCCGAGCGAGGTCGAGCAGGCGGCGGGGCCCGGCCGGTAGTCGGCCAGGCGGGGGTCGTGCGGCCCGCCGTCCAGCGCCACCACGACGTTGCGGGCGAGCAACTCGGCTTGGGCGAACGCGTGCTGGGCGTTGGGGGCGCAGGGGGCGCCGTCCGCGTTCGGGTCGGGTACGGCGGCGCAGTCGCCGGCCGCCCAGACCCCGGGCAGGGCGCGTCCGTCCGGTCCGACGGCCTGCAGGGTCGCCAGGCACCGCACCCGGCCGAGGGTGTCCAGCGGCAGGTCGGTCTCGCGCAACAGCGGGGACGGCCGAACGCCCGCCGTCCAGACCAGGGTGCGGGCGCCGAAGCGGCTGCCGTCGGAGAGCGCCACGACCCGGTCGGCGGCGGACTCCAGGGTGGTGCGCAGCCGGATGTCGACGCCCCGCTCGCGCAGTTCGCCCAGGGTGTGTTCGGCGAGTTCGGGCGACTCCCCGGCGAGGATCCGGCCGGTCGCCTCGACCAGGACCCAGCGCAGGTCCTCGGCGCCGACGTTGTGGTAGCCGCGCACGGCGGTTCGGGCCATGTCCTCCAGCTCGGCGAGCGCGCCGACACCCGCGTAGCCGGCGCCGACGAAGACGAAGGTGAGCGCGGACTGGCGCAGCGCCGGGTCGCGGGTGGCGGAGGCCAGGTCGAGCTGCTCCAGGACGTGGTTGCGCAGGCCCACCGCCTCGCCGACGGTGGAGAAGCCGAGGCCGTGTTCGGCGAGTCCGGGCGCCGGAGCCGTGCGGGAGACCGAGCCGGGGGCCACCACGAGGATGTCGTAGGGCAGTTCGACCGGGGCGGGGGGTTCGCCGGGGCCGACGGCGTCGGCCAGGGCGCGCCGGGCTGCGTGTTCGATCCGGGTGATCCGGGCGGTGAGCACCCGGCAGTCCGGCAGGACCCGGCGCAGCGGCACGACCACGTGTCTCGGGTCGATCGAGCCGGCCGCCACCTCGGCCAGCAGCGGGTGGTAGGTGAAGTAGGCCTGGGGCTCGACGACGGTGATCTCCACCTCGCCGCGCCGCAGCCGTTCCCGCAGGGCGCGCTGGAGGTGGAGGGCGGCGGCCGTTCCGGCGCAGCCGCCGCCGGCGATCAGGATCCTGATGGTGCGCCTCCTGCCGATGCGACGTTTCGTCCCCGGCCGCCCCGCGGCCGGGTGTGTCCCCCCATCACGCCCCTATGAAGGACCGGCGGAGGCGGTCTTGTCCACAGTCCGTACGGGGCGGGTTGCGACACGAGTGACCACCGTGGCCAGTTGTGCCTACTGGGCGACTTTCTGACGCACTTTCGGCCTCGGAGACTGGTGAACTATGGTCGGATTGTGTACCGGGGCGGCCGTCGCCATGACAATCGGCGGCGACGCACCGTGGAGCGGCCACTACGGCCAGTTCCAGCGTTGGCGTGTAAACCCGACTGGGGGCCGGTCATCCGGGGAAGGGTAGTTCCCGGACAGGGCCCCGGACGGTGCCGACGCGCCGAGCCGGACGTGGACCCGGCACGGCGGCACGAACCGTGGTCACCGGATCGGGACGGGCGGCACGAGCAATGGGTCATCGGGTCATTTCTGACGGGCTGAGCTGCACCGGGGGGTGCAGGGGCGGGCGACGACAGGGTCCGGTTTCGGACGCCTGCGGGGGAGAGTTGGGATGATGGATCAGGAGCAGGTGTTGGGGCGGGCGGTCGCACCGCAGGCCGGGCCGGGCGTGGTCCCCGAGCAACGCGGCCCGGTGGAGCTGCCGTCGCAGAGCGGGCTCGCGCAGGTCGGCATGGTCCAGGCGGCCGTCCCGTACCGGGCCGAGCCGGCGGCGGCCGCCGCGGCGGTGCCCGGGGCCAGGCTGCGGGTGGACGCCCGGCGGAACCTGGAGAGCGTGCTGCGGGCGGCCCGCGAGGTGTTCGGCGAGTTCGGCTACGGCGCGCCGATGGAGGAGGTCGCGCGCCGGGCCGGGGTCGGGGTCGGCACCGTCTACCGGCGCTTCCCGAGCAAGGAGGTGCTGGTCCAGCGGATCGCCGCCGAGGAGGTGGCGTGGCTGACCGCGCAGGCGCGGGAGTCGCTGTACGGCGGTGACGGCGCCTGGGACGCGCTGGCAGGCTACCTGGCCCGCGCGGTGAGCAGCGGTGCCGGGCGGCTGCTGCCGCCGGAGGCGTTCCGTTACGCGGAGGAGCTGGGCCGGGTGCCCGAGCAGCGGACGGCGGAGCAGCCCGCGGCGGTCCGCTTCGACCTGCGGGGCGAGGAGGCCCGCTCCGGCGGGGTGGTCGAGCCGTCGGCGGCCGACGCCGACCCCCGGCTGCTCCTCCAACTGCTGGCCGCCCTGGTGGCGCGGGCCGGTGCCGCGGGCGAACTGCGGCCGGGCGTCACGGTGTCGGACGTGGTGCTGGTGCTGACCGCCTCGGTGCCGGTGCACGCGGTCCGTCCGTCGCTCTCCGCGCCGGCCGCCGGCGGTTTCTCGCCGATTTCTTCGCAGACGGACGGTCAACCGGCGGCCGGGCCCTCGGACCGGCTGCTGCAGATACTGCTGGACGGCCTGCGGGAGCGCTGACGCCCGCCGGTCGGCCGGTCCGCCACGCCCGGCGGGCAGGGGAGTTGGAGGAAGGACCGGCGCGCGGCCCGGGTGCGCGCGCCGGGTGTGGGAGTCGCACACCCCACCGCCGCACGCTGGGCGAACACTCCCGCGACGGCCCCTCGGAGGGGTGGAAGGCGGTCGCTCCGGCTACCGCCCGCCCCTGCGCTATGCCATCCTTTGCCCGTGGTTGGAGCCAATGTCCCGATGCGCGCCGTTCGCGCGCCGTCGGCGCCGTACGCCGGGGAGCCGTGCGCCCGCGCACGCCCGCGCGCCCTGCCACGCTACGGGGGCTGTCGTGGAATCTGGGGTCCGTTGTGAGCGCCGAGGAACAGAACGACTACGGGTACGGTCTCGACTTCGGAGGCCTCTCCGGCGACGGCGCCGAGGGGTCCGTCACGGGCCCCTGCAGTCTCGGCAAGGCCGGCGGGGCGGCCCAAGTGCCGGGCTCCGCACCGGGTGCGGCCGCCGGACACGTCCCCGACCAGGCCGGGATGCCCAGCCGCGAGACGCTCTCCGCCTCCGCCGCCGCGCTGCCCCCGGGCCGGGTGCCCGGGCAGGCCCCGGCGGGCCGCGGCGGTGTCTCCCCCGAGGCGTTCGTCGGGGAACCGTTCACCGGCGACGGCCGGACCGCCCGGCCGACCGTGCCCGCCCCCGCCGATCCGGTGGACGGCGAGCGCCCCGCCTCCGACGCCGAGTTGACCGCCCGGGTGCGGGCCGGCGACGACGCCGCGTACGAGGAGATCTACCGCCGGCACGCCGACTCGGTGCGCCGCTACGCGCGCACCTGCTGCCGGGACAGCTTCACCGCCGAGGACCTCGCGGGCGAGGTGTTCGCCCGCACCCTGCAGGCGCTGCGGGCGGGCAAGGGCCCCGAGTTCGCCGTCCGCGCGTACCTGCTGACCGCCGTGCGCAACGTCGCCGCCGCCTGGCACCGCAGCGAGCGGCGCGAGCAACTCGTCGACGACTTCGCCGTGTTCGCGCAGACCTCGGCCGCCGTGGTCGACGTCGACCTCGCCGACCCGGGCGCCGACGCCTGGGCGATGGCGATGGCCGACCAGCGGATGGTCATGCAGGCCTACGCCGAACTGCCCGAGGACGACCGGGTGGTGCTCTGGCACACCGAGGTCGAGCGGGAATCCCCCAAGACCGTCGCGGTGATGCTCGGCAAGACCGCCAACGCCACCGCCGTCCAGGCCCACCGGGCCCGGGACCGGCTCGCCGCCGCGTTCCTCCAGGCGCACGTCTCGGGCAGCCAGGACCGGGCATGCGAGGCGTACGCCAACCGGCTCGGGGCGTACGCGCGCGGCTCGCTGCGCAAGCGGGCCTCGGCGGAGGTCGGCCGGCACCTCCAGGAGTGCGACCGCTGCACGGCGGCCTGCCTCGAACTGACCGAGATCAACACCGGGCTGCGCGCCCTGCTGCCCGGCGGGGTGCTCGTCTGGATCGGCGTCGGCGGGTTCGGCGCCGCCGCGGCCGCCGTGGGCGGTGCCGCCGCCGTCGGCGGTGCGGCAGCGGCCGGGACGGCCGCCGCGGCCTCCGGGTCCTCGGGGGCGGCGGCCGGTGCGGCCGCCGCCGGCTCGACCGGGGCGGCCTCCGGCGGGGCCGGTGCCACCGCGGTCGGCGAGGGCCTGGGCACCGCGGCCAAGGCCGGGATCGTCGCCGCCATCGCGGTGGCCGCGGCCGCCGTCGCCGCGTACGCGTTCACCGGCTCGCCCGAACCGAAGCCCCCGGCGGCCGCTCCCCCGGCCCCCAGCGCGCCGGCCGCGGCCGCACCCGGGGCGCCCGCGGCCTCGCCCGCGCCCGCGCCCACGGCGGCTCCGGCCCCGGCGTCCACCGCCGCCGCGGCCCCGGAAGAGCCCGCGGCGAGCCCCGCGGCCAAGCCCACCACCAAGTCCACGCCGGTTCCGCCGGCCGCCACCGACCAGGCCCCGCAGCCCGGAACGCCCGCACCCGGCGGCCCGAAACCGCCGACGCCGAGCTTCACCCCCCCGGTCGTCACCGTGCCGACCCTGCCGCCGCTGCCCACGCCCGACGTGCCGGTCATCCCGACGCCGACCCTGCCGCCGCTGCCGACCCCGACCGTCAGCCCGCCGGTGCCGCCGGTGCTCAGCGACTTCTGGGGCGACTCGCTGCCCGTACTGAAGCCCGGCAACAACCGGGTGCCACCCTCCGAGCCGAGCATCCGGCAGAAGGGCAGCGACAACTTCTGGCAGCGTGACGGCGGCTGGATCGGCGGCGCCCACCACCCGCACGCGATCACCGTGCACGCCCCGGCGAGCACGGTGATCGACCTCAACCGCACCTGCACGTCCTTCGACGCGGTGGCCGGGGTGGACGACGCGACGCTCTCGCCGGGCCGGGTCGTCTTCACCGTCCAGGGTTCCGACGGCAGCACCCTGTGGCGCTCCCGCGCGCTGGCCGTCGGCGACGACGCGGTGCCGGTACACGTGCCGCTGGCCGGGCAGAAGTCGATCAAGCTGACGGTCACGCCGGTGAACGGGATCTGGTCGGCGCTGAACGTCGCGGACTGGGCCCAGGCCCGCTTCCGGTGCTCGTGACCGCCCGGACGCGGTCCGGGCGGTCATGACCCGGGGCCCGCTCCAGGGCGTCCTGGAACGGGCCTCGGGCCGACGGTGACCGTCGGGTGGCCTTGACCGTCAGATGGCGCAGGAGCCGTCCGCGCAGGCCTCCCCGGCCGGGGCGACCTGCACCGGGGCGGGGCGGCGCTCGCCGATCTCGGTGGCGACCTGCTCCAGCACCTTGCGGAAGGTCGCCGCGTCCTGGCCGCCCTGGACGGCCCACTTGCCCTCGAAGACGAAGGTCGGCACGGCGCTGATGCCCAGCTCCCGGCCCTCGGCCAGCTGGGCGTCGACCTCGGCGGTGCCCTCGTCGCCCGCCAGGTAGGCGGCCACCCGGTCGCGGTCCAGGCCGGCCGAGACGGCGACGTCGGTCAGCGCGGCGCGGTCACCGACGTCGACGCCGTCGGTGAAGTGCGCCTTCAGCAGCGCCTCCTTCAGCCGGCCCTGGACGGCCGGTCCGTACTCGACCTCGGCGAGGTGCAGCAGGCGGTGGCCCAGGAAGGTGTTGGCGTGCAGCGCGGCGTCGAAGTCGTACGTGATGCCCTCGGCGAGGCCCAGCTCGGCCACCCGCGCGTCCATCGCCACCGACTGCGGGCCGTAGCGCTCGGCCAGCCAGGCGCGGTGCGGGCTCGCGGTTTCGGGGGCGTCCGGGACCAGCTGGTACGGACGGTAGACGACCTCGACCTGCTCCCGGCCCGGGAAGTCCGCCAGGGCCTGCTCGAAACGGCGCTTGCCGATGTAGCACCAGGGACACCCCTGGTGGAAGCAAGCAATATCTTGTGGGTCGAAGAGTGCCCCGCCCAGGCAGTCCTAGACGGGGCAGGGTGGTTCTAGCCGATCAGCTTTCGCAGCGCCGGGGCACAGTCGTCACAGCCCCAGACGGTCCACCCGGCGCCGGTCGGCTGCTCCACGTAGCCGACAGCGGTCACGCGGCGGGTGTTGGAACACCGGGCGCAGATGCGGGTGACACGGGGCTCCGCGGGCTCTTCCTGGTGGGCAGTGTCGGTCATCGGGCCACCGCCCCGGCGAGGGTGTGAGGGACACCGGTCGTGATGCTGTCCAGCCAGTGCATGGGGTCGGGCAGGTCGAGAGCCGCGGCGAACAGTGCGGCACGGCGGCGCCGCTGGTCGCTTGCGTCCCGTGCGAGTTCAGCCACCACGATGGCTTCCCAGCGTCGCGCCATGTCGTCTGCGTGACGCTGCTGAATGACTTCCTGCTGCGCGGGGGTCATGCGCTCCCAGGCGATCAGGTGCGGGCGGACGAGAGGGCCGGGGCAGCGCTGCACGGTCTCACGCAGATCGAGCAACGAGACGGGGCGGGTCGGGGCGCAGATGACGCGCCGCGGCACCACCAGCTGGAACACTCCAGGGCCACAGATCACCAGGGACTTGCGGCGGTGCTCTCCGTGCGCCGGCAGTAGCAAGCGCAGCACCCAGAGTGCAGCCAGGACGATAAGCTGAGTCATGTCGGAGCCTCCCGAGGCTTCGGTCATGCCCCGGGTCGGTTGCCGCCGACGCCGGGGTTTCGTATTTGGTTGAGATTCGAAGGTATCTCCACCTGTCTAAGTTGTCTACACGTCCACTCGTCTAAGTGGTTCGAGTTTCGACGGTTGTCTACGCTGCTGCCATGTCCGAAAGCCCCGAGAAGCGTCCGCGTCGCATTCCGCCGTATCTGGTGGCGGCCGACGTGCTGAGTCGCGAGATCGGAGAGGGGTTGTACGACGAGCGCCCGTTCCCGTCCGAAGCGGAACTGTGCGCCCGCTTCGAGATGGCCCGGATGACCATCCGCCGCACGCTCGAACTACTCCGCGAACGGGGACTGATCACCACGCGCTGGGGCAAGGGATCAGCCGTGGTACCTGCGGACCAGCGGCATCGGGTAGGGGATAGCCCCGCCCAGGCGGACCCGGACGGGGCAAGCGGCTAGGCCTGCCGGTAGTCCCGCCACCGTCGGGCAGCGTCGACCATGCGGGCCGTCCAGGGGTCCGGGTTCAGGCCGCCGATCTCGTCCCACATGCGGGCGTTGGCGACGGCGAACGCGTCGACCCCTTCGGCGGGGGCTTTCGCCCAAGCCGGGACCTGGGCGGCCCACTGTTCCGCGGATGCGGGCTCGTGGCCGAATGCGGTCAGCCAGAGCACCCAGTAACCGGCGTCCAGCCACGGAGCGCCCTTCGTGGCCCAACCCCAGTCAACGACGAGCGCACGGTCACCAGCCACCAGAACGTTGGTGTTGTTCCAGTCGGTATGGAGCAGCGCGTCCCCGGTGAAGTGGGCGCGGTCTTCGGGGCGGTCGACGTACCTCTCTAGACGCTGTTCCGCGTGCCGCAGCTCGATCGGAGGGCAGGGAAGCCGTCCCAGCCGGCGGAGCACGTCAACGACCTTCGGAAGATCGGGTGAGCCGGGCCGGTAGTCGGCGTGGTGGCCGTCGACCGCTTCGAAGATCAGCAGATCCCAGCCGCCGGCTTCGACCCGGGCGACCAGGGCGGGAGCGATCCCGTGGACGTAGGGATTCACTTCGGCTTCGCGTCGCTGGGTCCACGCCCAGCGGTGGTCGGACCGGCGCCCCTTCACGTAGTACTCACCGGTTTGCGAGACGAGCCGGACGGCGATCTCGCTGTTGAGCCCTTCGCTTGCCGACTCGGTTTTCAGCGCGGGGCCGGTGCGCGCTTCGATTGCGGCCCGGACGTCGGGAGACAGCTCCGCGTACGGGATTCGACGGTTGGACACATTCATCCGTTCGCTTGATCGGGACGAGCCCCGGACGGGCCCCTCAAAAGAGGGAAATCCCGTCCGGAGCAGTCACGCTAGTGCCGGGTTACACGTACGGGTTGTCGTCGCCGCACCCCGGCAGCGCGGCGGCGCCGAAGGACTCCGCGTCGTCGAAGAACGACAGCTCCTCGTCCCCCTCCTCGGTGCGGGTCGGGCTCAACTCGACCATGACAGCGGTCATGCTGCACTCTCCTTCTGTCCGTGTTGGCAGTAGTTCTTGAGTGGTGCCTTCGCCTCCTGGTAGCGCTTGGCCAGCGGCCGACACACCGAGCAGGACTCGGAGAGCTGACAGCCGGAGCACCCACCGGTGCGAAGCATGAGGCCATCGGCGATTTCGCCGAGGCGGGACAGGGCATGGACGCCCTGGGTCAAGTCGATCTGCTCGTCCCGGCCGACCTTGCAGATCGACGCCTTTCCGTGCGGGTCGACGTGGAAGAACGTGTGTCCGGCGTTGCAGCCTTCGAACCTGCCGGGCAGCTTCAGGTGCGCCGGGCTCTGGGACTTCAGCGGCGCACCCCCGCCGTAGATCGTGGGCGACATGTGGGTGTACTCGGTGTACGGCACTCCGAGTGTGTCAGCCATGTCGCGCATCTGGGCCTGTTCGGGTGCCGTCTGGGCCGTGATGATCAACGTCAAGCGGACGGGAATCCCGGCGTCGACCGCAGCCCGAAGACCCGCCGTGACGCGCTTGTACGCCCCGCGGCTGTGCGTGAACGCGTCGTACGTCTCGGGTGTGGCGCCGTACAGGGAGACCGCCACCCGGTACGGCCTGGCGGACGCCAGCGCGGACAGGATCTCCGGCCGTGCGAGACGCGAACCGTTCGTCTGGACTTCGATCATCATTCCCAGGTCGTGCGCAAGCTGGGCGGAACTGGCGAAGTCGCGGTCGATCAGGGGTTCGCCGCCCGTCATCTGGAGCCAGAGAACACCCGCGTCCCTCATGGTCCGCAGCAGCGCCTGCTTGCCCGACTCGTCCAAGCCGGCGAAGGGGCGATCACCCAGGAAGCAGTGATCACAGCCGAAGTCGCACCCCTTGTTGATCTCCCAACTCGCCCGACCGTGCCCGAAGACGGACGGTCGACGGACGAGAACGAGTTCGCCGACCGGCCGGTCCGGCAGCGAGATGCCCCACCGACGGTCAGCAGCGTCGACCAGCCAGGCCGGAACGGCGCCGCCGCGCTCCAGCTCCCGGAAGCGCCGTTCGGGGAGCGTGATGCCTTCGAGACGGCCCGGTTTCAGCACGACGAACTTGCCCAGGAACGGGGCGGCGATCAACTGGTACATGGTCCCCTCCATTTCACGACGTCTGGCGGACGTCGAAGCTGTCGGATATCCGGACTCGGGTCGGCGGGCGGTGGAGCCGGCGGCTGTCGTAGCGGTTCTCCACCTTCACCGGGCCCGCGCAGGTGAACGTCCTCTCCACCGGTTCGCCGGCGGTGACCCGCTGGATCACGATGGTCGTGTTCCGGATCGCCCCGGTAACGGGGTCGGCAACCTGACTCCGACCGACGACCATCCACCGGCGAAGCTGCCCGTCAAGGAACGATCCTCGGGGCGGCGGGAGTTGGAGCCGAAGCACGCACTTCTCCGGCTGGGGGCACTGGCACGTGACAGCATTCCCGCCCGTGTGAAGGGCGTCCAGGAACCTCAGTTCACCGGGCCGCTTCTTCGCTGCCATGGGTCAGCCGGCGGGCTGGCCGATGTACAGAAGGGGTTGCTTCAGCCCCTCGTTCAGGATGCCCAGGGAGACCCGGACGCGCGTCACCACGTAGGGGTCGGCAAGGTCGGCAACTTCGCCCAGGCCCACCCATCGGTGCCCGCTGATCTCGCGGAAGGCGCCGACGGGCACGCCCTGTTCGGCCAGCAGCTTCATCTCCAACAGGGAGGCGTCGCCGCCGTCGCAGACGATCGTCAGCCCTTCGGGGTCGCCGGTCGCCGGGTTGGCCGGGTGCTGGTCGACGCCCAGGTGATGGGTGATCTCCCGGCGCAGACCGGTCTGTTCGGCGAGTCCGCGCACCGCGGCGTCCGCCACCTGCTCGCCCTGGCGGACGTAGACCCCGGGCAGCAACAGACCGGGGTGGTCCTTGGGCACCGTCATGAGCAGCCGTTCATACCCGTTCATGATCAGCGTTTCGGCCCTGAGCCAGCGTGCCGGCTGCCGACTTTCCGTCTGCGTCAAGGGAGTTCCCGTCCTGATCCGGTGGGCCCGCCCCGACTCGGCACCCTTGGACGGTCGTGAGTCGGGGCGGGGGTCTGAGAGCCGATCCCCCCTGTCCAGGTGCTGAGTCAGAACAGCCGGCCAGAGGGGATCGGCGTGCGCACCTGGTTCCGAGGCCCGGTGCGCGCCCGGCAGGGTCCGGACCATCAACGGACCTCTTGCCGGGAGTTCGAGGGGTGCCCCTTGCCCGGGAGGTATCGGACAGTCGGGCAAGGGGCTTTCAGCAGCGCCAAGCCGGTTCGCCACGCGTTCCGGGGGCGCCCGACCACGGCGAACGGCCAACTCCGTGTGTCGGTGCTGCCCGTCCTGAGGTGGCTGAACACGGAAGAGTGCCAGCCCCAGGACGGGGTCTTCAGGTGGCGGTCCCGCCCGCCCGTCCGGGAGTTGTGGTGCACGGACGGACGAGACCACGGTTCCCGCATCCGACCTTTCCGGCCCGGTTCTCAGCCCCCGGGCGGGGTGCGGGAGTTGGAACCCGTCCCGAATTCGGAGCCAGCCATGACAGCGCGCTCGGGACGGGGGTCTGAAGGGGCTTCGTTCAGATGCCGGGGGTCACCTGGGCGTGGTCGACGGTGCTCTCAGGCGACGACCGAGACGGCGGCCGGGTCGGTACGGCGCTTCGTGCCGCAGACCTGAATCCGGTCGTCGTACGGGTGCTTCAGGAGGTGTTCCGCCGGGAGGAAGTACCCGAAGTGCCCCCGGGGGCACATCCACTCATCCAAGCCGTCCTGGTCCGGCGGGCCGGCGTTCTGCTCCGGTCGGGTGACGGTCAGCACCTCGCCGTCCCTCGGACAGTGGTCCGGGTCGGGCTCCGGGTCGGGGAGCTTCGGCGACTCACTCATTCGACGCACCTTTCTGCCTGCGGAGTTGACCTCTTCGTAGTAGTGCGGGGTAACCGAACGGCCCAAGTAGGGCGTCGGGGGCTAGCGGGTTGCTCTGTGACCAGATAACGACACGTGGTAGCTGGTTGGGTATACCTGTCTTCGAGCCAACCCAAGTGGCACGAAAAGGGAGTTCAGGTGCGCGGACGCAAGGTTCGACCTCAAGAGATCGAGATCACGCCGAGCATCTGGGCGTGGCTGTTGCGGGACCACCGAGTGAGGGCCGGGTTCAACTCGTGTGCCGAACTTGCTCGCGAAGTCGGCTACCACCCCAGCTACGTCACCAGAGTTGAAGCCCTTGACCGGGCACCCGCACTACAGTTTGCAGAAGCATGCGACAAGGCACTCAGGGCCAACGGACGGTTCACGGACACCTGGAACCGGGTCGACTGGACGACAATCGATCACCCCGAGTGGTTTCGATCGCTTGTCGCGCGGGAGCAAGAAGCGGTGCGCATCCGGCAGCTTCAGACCGAGCGAGTTCCGGGCCTTCTCCAGACAGCGCCCTACGCTCGCGCACTGTTTCGCTACGTGCTCCAACCCGACGCAGACGAAGACGAGATCGAACGCAAGGTAGCTGCCCGACTTCGTCGCCGCACTCGGTTCCTTGCAGCCGGCGGGCCGGAGCTTGTGGCCATAGTGGATGAGGCAGTCATCTGGCAGCACGTAGGCGGGCCGCTGGTCATGCGCGAGCAACTGGAGTACCTGCTGAGTCTGCCGGAGCATCACCCGAACATCCACGTGCACATCGCGCAACGGGAGCTTGGCGAGAAGACCGGTGCGGGTAGCTTCCACTTGCTGAGCCTGCCCAACGGCGAGACGTGGAGCTACGCAGAAAGCCGCGACGGCGGACATTTTGTAACCGACCCAGGAATCGTTGAACGCCGCTCTCAGGCCTATGATCGGCTTCGGGGGGCGGCGCTGAACTGGACCGACAGCGCCAACCGGATTCGCCGTGCAGCAAGGGAGCTAGTGAACGTGACGACCACGCCGAGCCTGACGGTCGACTGGCGCCGCCGCGAGTGGAAGAAGAGTTCGTTCAGTCAGGGCAACGGGGGTGACTGCATCGAGGTAGCCATGGCCGCCCAGGCCGAAGGCATCGTGCCCGTCCGGGACAGCAAGGACAAGAGCGGCCCCGTGCTGGGGATCAGCCCCGCCGGGTGGTCGGCCTTCGTCGCCGGGGTGCGCAACGGCGACTTCGGCGACGTCTGATCCGCCGCCCGCCCAAGCACGCAAAAGACCCCGGAGCACCATGGCTCCGGGGTCTTCAGTGATAGGTCCCTCCGTCACTGCGACCCCCGCGCTGGGGGTCTCGTACATCGCATGGCGGGTGTCCCTTCTCCGGTCGCCGGGTCAGGCGGCCTGTTCTTGGCTCCCCTCCCAGAGCACCCAGGGGGCATCCGTCGGTACCCACCGGCCGGTCTCGTCGGAGACGCGCCACTCGTGGATGCCGAGCACATGGCCGGTTCGCACGGACCGGGCCACGAGTCGGAAGTGCCCCCTGTCGGTCGGCAGGAAGCGCGCGGCGGCGGCGCTGTAGACGTACAGCGCCCGTACTAGCTCGTCGTAGGTGTAGATGAATTCGAGTTCGGTCGGGTAGTCCAGCCCAGCCGGCCGCCAGGCCAGATGATGCCGGTCTACCCGCGCGAACGTCTCCGTTCGGATCTCGACTGTCGCCCTACTCCCCCTGGTCATAACGCGCTAGACCACCCCCATCGCTCGGTTCCTCGGGATGCTGTTCGAACAACTGCTCGACAGTACACCCTGTGACTGACACTTGGCGACGGGTAATCGGGCACGATAAAAGCCCAGCTCACAGGCTTGACAGCGACCCCCCTGACGCCGTTTCGGACACTACTTCATTACTAAACAAGACGCACGACTTTACGGAAGGTTGCACTCCTCTCGCCACGAACTTTCTGACCATAAGTCAGCTGTAAGTGTTCTGTGCACGACACTGGCTTAGTCCGGAACGCAAAATGCCCCCTGCCGAGGCAGGGGGCGAGTCACGGATTACGTAATCCGTGGATCACCAGCGGGAGACGCGCTCCGCCGTGCTGACCGTGCGCAGGATGGACCGCTCCACGGTCTCCGCCTTCTCCACTTCCTTGGCCGCGTCGATCAGCCAGCCGGCCAGACTCCGCGCTTCGGTCGGGGTCAGCTTGGCCCGGTCCCCGGGGACGGCGATCGAGACGTGGCGCGCTTCCTTGTCGTTGAACCAGCCGACGACCTTGCCGCCTGCCTGGGACACCAGGGTGGCCTTCGTCTCGCGGGTGATGTTGAACATGGGTACCTCTCCTACGGGTTGGGCAGTTCGGTGATCAGGTCGACGGCGGCTTCGGCGCTCATGTCGACGGTGGCGACGGTCCGTCCGTCGGGGGCTCGAAGGTGCATCTCGACACGCCGCCCGTACCGGACGAGTTCGACGCTGCCTCCGTCCTGGGTCCGGAGTCTCATGCAGCCTTCCCCCACAGCACGCGGAACCGGTCCTTGCCCTTGCTCCGGACGACGGAGACCCGGGCCCGCGGGATGCCCATGTCCCGGGCAAGCTCGTCGTCGTTCTCGGTGCCGTAGTATCCGACCGGATCGATTCCGGTGAGCGCCCGGAGCACGTGTGCTTGCTGCTCGCCCATCCGGCCAAGGGTGGCGTGGACGCTCTCCCTGGTCTGCTCGCGGCGGTCCCGCTCGAAGTCGGACGGCTCCAGCAGCTCTTCCGGGACGGACAGCCGATCGGCCAGCCACTCCCCGATGGTCCGCACGCCGCCCGCCTCTTCGCCGGGGAAGACGTTGCCGGTCGTCGTCAGGGGCGCTTCCAGGTACCGGACCCCCTGGTACGACAGGCGGGCCGCGTACGCCGCGTCGTCGCTCATCCGGCGGGCGCCCATCGCTTCGGCCGTGGTGGCCAGGAACTCCGCCTCGTACGGGTCTCCGCCGGCCAAGCTGAGCGCCCGTTCGAAGTCCGCCGCCGCGGCGCGGCTCACGCCCTGGCGGGTCTCCGTCTTCCGCTCGTCCGACATGGCGCCGCACAAGGTGCGGTCGATGAAAGTGAAGAACTCCGCGACGGTGTTGCCCTTGAACCTGCCGATCGCCTCCCACACGGCGATCCGGCCAACCTGGGCAAGGTCGTCCACCAGTTCCGGATCGACCCGGCCACCGGTCGACGCGTACCGGCGGGCAAGCTGGACGACCCGCTCTTCGGTGGCCTTCACCACCGCCGTGACGGCGTCCAGGTCGTTGTTCTGCGCGTCGCGGATCTGCTGTTCGGTCAGGTCGATCACGGCATCCCCCTGGGCTCGTCTCTGGTTTCGCTCCCCCTAGAGCGCAAGGACTTCCCGCAGCTCACCGCCGGTCGGTCCTTCACGAATGAACCTAGGAGCCCGGTCGGGCCGGGTCACGCGATGTTGCCGGGCCGGTATCGGCGGGCACCCCGGTTCCTACCTGCGCCGTACCGGCCGGGGCCGCCGCTCGTACCTGAGGAGGAGGGCGACGACCCGGCCGTGACCTTGCCGTGACCGGATCAGTAGTCGGCGCCGTACAGAGACCCCCAGCTCCGTCCGCCGATCTCCGCTTCGGCCACGATGGGCACGCCGTACAGGCTCATGGTCATGCACTTCTCGTACGCCCGCGCGTACTCCTTCGCTTCCTTGGCGGGCACCGACGCGAGCAGTTCGTCATGGATCGGCAGGAGCATCGTGTCGAGAAGGCCGGCTTCCTCGGCGTTCAGGATCGCCTGCCCCAGGAGGTCCCTCCCAGCGCTTTGGCAAAGGTAGTTGACGACGGCGTAAACCCTGTCGCGGTCGAGTGGAAGCCGTCGCCCGGTCGCGGAAATCGCCACCATCCCGTTGGCACGGGCTTCCCGCTGCCACCGTGCGGACGCCCGCCGGATCTCCGGGTACAGCCGGTCGTACGCAGCGACCGCCCGCCGGATCTCTTCCTCGCCGGCACCGCTCTGCCTGGCCAGCGTGGTGATCCCGCCGCCGTACACCTTCCCGAAGCCCGCGCCTTTGTAGAGTTTCCGATCGTCCTTCGTGGCGTCCGGTCCCTTGATCAACTGGGCCGTGTGCATGTGGATGTCGAAGTCCCCACCACCGTTCACGAAGCCGTCGACCATGCGTCGGACCCTCGCCAAACTGGCCAAGATCCGCATCTCCACGGCTTGGAAGTCGGTGCTCACCATGACATGACCTGAGTCGGCCAGGAAGCCGCGGCGTACCGCGAAGTCGGACGACGGGAGTTGGTGGACCCGGGAGACCCCCATGCGGCCCGTCCTGGCCGCCAAGGTGTTGATACCGGCGTGGTACCGGCCGTCCGCCCCCACGTCAGCGACCAGACCTTGAGCGTAGGACACCTGCCACTTACCGGCCCTCTTCGCGTGAAGCACCGCTTCGGCCAGCGGGTTTGGCGTCCGGGAGCCGATCCGCTTCCACTGCATGTCGCGGTCGGCCAGGGCGAGAAGGACGGCCTTGTCCACCCGGACGGCGCCGGTCGCCGTCCGCTCCGTCAGCTCCTCGCCCATGCCGGCTAGTGCTTCGGCAATCTGCCGCGTGGAGTTGACCGACTCCACGCCGTACCGGGCCGCGGCTGCCGCGTGCTCTTCGACCTCCCGGCCAAGCGCGGCGTCCAACTCCCTCATGTACTCGGTGTCCAGGATGATGCCGCGGCGCTGCATGATCGTGCAGATCCGTGCTAGCTCGTGCTCGTACTCGGTCAGCGCGTCGCGGACGCCCAGGCGTCCCAGTTCGAACGTCAGGACCGGGTCCAGCCGGGCCGCGAAGACTGCGTCAAGACCGCCGTAGAGATTGAACGTCGGGTCGTTCAGGTCGATCTTCGCGAAGCCGTCCGCCTTCGTCAGCCCGTACGCGCGGAATACCTGGGCAAGGTCGGCCTGGGTGTCCGGTGCCAACGGGTCGACGTACAGCGCGCACAAGGGCTTGAGCGCGGTTCCCTGGCCGCCTTCCTGGGGCTGCCGCGGGTCGATCAGCGCGGCCTTGATCCGGGTGTCGGTGGTGCGCGGTGCCAGCGATTCGATCTTGATTCCTGCGCACCGATCCAGCACCGCCCAGTCGTACGGGGCGTTGTGGATCACGAACCGGCCCACGTTCTCCAGCGCCCGACGGGCGACGTCGGCAAAGAGCCCGCCGCGCTCCCAGTGGATCACCCAGGCCGTGGACCGGTCCCCGAACTGCACGGTGCGAAGACGGAAGTCGGCGCCATAGATCCCCAGGCCGGTGGTCTCGGTGTCCAGCCCGATCGGGCCGCGGGCGTCCGCCTCCCGGACCCAGTCCAGGAACGCGCCCAGGTCGTCCGCATCCTGCGGCACGTGGACCATGACAGTCTCCCCCGAGACTGTGTGACGGTAAGTCTTCATCTCTCCCCCCGGAGATGCCGAAGGGCCCACGGATTACGTAATCCGTGAGCCCTGTTCGGTGTGCTGTCAGCTCGTGAAGATCCCCGGCGCGGCGGCCGGTTCGGCAGCCGGCAGGCGGAGCCCGACGAGCCCGACCCCCTTCGCGGTCTTCTTCCGTGGCACCCCCCTCTCTTCCATGGCGTCGTAGAAGGCGCGCCGTGTCCACTTCTCCTTCGACGGCAGGTTCTCCTGTTCCGCCCAGTCCAGGTAGTGGTTGAAGGCCTCCGTCCCGTTCATCACCTCGTGGTCGTGGCCCCGTTCCAGTACGCCCGGGAAGAAGCCGGCCAGGGCGTCCGACGTCTGCCGGAAGTCGTCGGACGCTCCGGTGACTTCGGCCGGGTCCATGAGCCCTTCGCGGTACCACTGGACAGCGCCGCGGACCGCCCATGCCGCGATGCCTTCGGCTTCGGCTTGGAGCTTCGCGTCTAGACCGTGGTCGCGCTCCTCCGGGGAGAACCAGCGCCTGAACGGGATGAGCCGCACCCTTCGCCACAGGCCTTCGTCCTGGCCGCGCAGCCGCGGGCGGTGGTTGGTCGCCAGGACCAACAGGAAGCTGGGCCGGTAGGAGAAGAACTCCTTTCGCAAAAATCTTGCCGTGACTTCGTCCTTGCCCGTGACGCGCTTCAGCACGGCTTCGCTCATGGCTTTGCCGCTTTCACCCTCCGACGCGAAGACGAGCCTGGCCCCTCGGAGCGCTGCCACGTCGTTCGGGATGCCGCCGTTGTTCCGCTCCTCGAAGGTGCTGAACGGAGTCGTCTTCGAGATCGAGGTGAACACCCGCGTCAGGGTGTCGGTCAAGACCGACTTCCCGTTCGCGCCCTTGCCCCAGGCGACAACGAAGACCTGTTCGTCCGCGCTGCCGGTGATGCCATACCCGACGAGCCGCTGTATGTACGCGGGCATCTCCGGCATGCCCGGGAACACCTCCCGAAGGAAGGCCTCCCAGCGCGGCGCCTTCGCCTCCGGCCGGTAGTCGACATCGAGGCAGTACGTCAGCATGTCCGCCGGATCGTGCGGGCGAAGTACCCCCGACCGAAGGTCGACGGTCCCGTTGGCGAAGCTCAGCAGCTCCGGTCGGGCGTCGAAATCGGCGGCCTTCACGCGGACTGTCGGGACACTCCGCAGCTCCGTCAGCAGGGCGTCAATTCTGGTCGTCATCGTGAAACCGCGCGCACCCCTGGTATCACCGGCCAGGACGAGCGCGGCACCCATCCTGTGTACCTGCTGCCGGACTGCGTCAGCGTCCTGCTCCCACGCACGACCGTTCCAGACGTAGAAGCCCAGCCCCGACGCGTACTTGATCCTGCCGTTCACCCAAGCCACCAGGGCATGGGCGTTCATCGCATCCGACTCCCCGAACTTGCCGATCAGCCCCGCCAGAACCCGGGCAGCCTCCGCCCCCTGATCTCCGGTGACTGCGCCGGCCCCGGTCCGCGCGGTGAGTTCGGCGTCCACAGCCTGGGCGTCCGCGTCGACCCCCACCGGCACGGGACGAGCTGCCTTGACCGCGGCGTGGAACGCACCGGGGAAGGCGCCCGGATCGACCTCCCGCCACCGGGTGACGTCCGTCTTCGGGCCGTGGTCCGGGATCGGCAACCCGTGCACGGTGATGCCGTACGGCTTCAGCCCTTCGGCCAGTGCCCGGTTGAACGCCTGCCCCGCCGGGTCGTTGTCGCCCGCGGCAATCACGTGGGAACCCTGTAGGCCTTCGGCCAGTTCCTCGATCAGCTCCGGACTGATCGCCAGGGAAGCCCCGCGAACCATGACCGCGTCGTAGCCGACACCGGCCACGGTGAGCCCGTCGCCCGGACCTTCGGTGAGGATCGCCGTCCCGTAGCCGCCCTGGCCGCGGAACACGCCGTAGAAACCCCAGCGGGCACCGCGCGGATTGCTCAGCCCCACCCAGCGGCCGGGGCAGTTCCCGGTGAGGTCCCGCCCCTGTAGGCCGTGGACGACTCCCCGGAAGTCCCGGAGGGGGACGGTCAGCCGCGGGTACGCCAGGAAGGGACGGCTGCGCCACTTCAGGCCGGGGATCGTCTCCCCGTCGTCCACGCCCACGTCCAGGTCCCGGCAGGCGTCCAGGTCGAGCCCGAAGCGGTCCCGGGCGTACCGCGCTGCCCGGGTCGACCACTCGTCGTCCTGCTTGCCCAGGACGGTGACCGTGTGGTCCACGTAGTCCGCCAGGGCGGCGATCGGACCGGGCCCGACGAGCGACGGGCGCTCAGTCGGCACGGTGATGCCGTCGCCCTGGACATCGAAGAAGGCCGACCAGTCGAGCCCCACGGCCTGGCGGACGTCGTCCGTTGCGCAGCCTGCCCGGCAGCTCAACCTGACCTTGCGGTCTTCGCCGACCCAGATCCGCAGCGACGGCCGGGTGTCGCCGTGGGCCGGGCACCGGGCAAGGTAACCATCGGCCTCTTCGCTCACGTCGGCGAACTTGGCGAGTAGGTCATTCAGCTGCACGAGATCCCCCCATCTCGTTCCGTACGTCGGCCAGCAGCACGGCGAGCCGTTCCAGGTCGGTCGTCGCGTACCACTTGCCGGAGTCGAGACCGCGCACGCTGAACGTGAAGCGGTACCGGTCGTAGAACTCCCGGGTGCTCAGTCCCAGGACGAGCCGCACGCGGGTCCACGTCCGGATGCCGAAGTGCACCTTGCCCGCGCGGACGTTGGCGCGGCGAAGCTTGTGGACCACGATGCCGAACGGGAAGCCAGCGTGCCCGGCTTCGGTTTCGGCCTGACGAATCCAGGTCGGGACGGTTGCCTTCGCGACGTCCTTCGCCTCCAGCACGAACGGGACCGCGTGGACGTCTCCCACATCCCGGCTGCCTTCCTGGGCCACCCGTCGCACGTTCATGGCGTCGAACGGGTTGCGCAGCCGGCCCTTCTCGTCCACGAGCCCCAGCACCCGGTTCAGGAAGTCCCGGACGGCGGACTCCCAGCTCGTCCCCTGCCTCTTGTTCGCGTTAGCCACGGGTCCACCGGGCGTCAGCCCCGCGACCGACGGCAGCGCCGATCGCCTCCGTGTACCGCGCCCAGTCGTCCCGCTCCTCCGCCCCGGGAAGAAGGAGAATCACGTCCCCTTCGCCCAGTGCGCGCACGTCTCCCAGTGCCGGGGCATGCTCCCGGTCGATCCCTCGAATCATGTCGTCCCCCCGTCCGTCACGGATTACGTAATCCGTGACAGCACAAGGGCCGGATCACCCCGGAAGTGGAGTGATCCGGCCCACCATCTGTCAGCCCTGGTCGGTCTCCCCGGCCGGACCGTCGTCGGCGTACGTCAGCAGATGCTTGTACGCCGTGTAGGCCTGTTGCGGCGCGACCCCGTTGCCGATCGCCTTGAGCTGCTGCCCCCTGGACAGGCCGGGCACGTCGGTGACCCAGCCGGCCGCCAGTCCCATCAGCCATTCCCCGAAGCGCGCCGTCAGCCGGATGCCCCCGCGGGGCCCGCGTTCGGTCGGGGCCGGGGCTGCTCGTCCGAAGATCCGCTCCCAGCGCCGGACGGCGGGCAGGTAGTCCCCCCACCATGCGGCAGGAGAATGACGAGCGTCCGAAGGTTCAGGCCACCCTTCCGCGCCGGACTCGTCCCCGGACCGCCCAAGCCGTCGCTGGCGGTTGGCGTAGGGAAGAAGAAAACACACTTCGTCAGCGAGAGTTGCCCCGTGGGGTTGGGTCCTGGAACCGGCAGACTGCCCCCCCCCCCCCCCCCCGCAGATCCAGAGGTTGCACGAGCACCGCGCCGCTTGTCCGGATGCTGGGCTCCCCCATTGACGCCCAAGTTGGCCGTCGGGGTTTTCAGAAGTCGGGACCGCGACGGCGAACCAGCGGTCGCGATGGTGGGCGGCTCCAACTCCGGAAGCTCGAAAGCTCGTCCACCGGACGTCGTACCCGACTTCGGCCAGTCCCCCGAGTACTTCCGCGAGCCCGCGGCGCCGGATCGCAGCGACATTTTCCAGGAAGACGATGCCGGGTCGAAGACGGCGAACCGCTTCCAGG
This sequence comes from Kitasatospora sp. NPDC001132, assembly GCF_053598415.1. Lineage (NCBI taxonomy): Bacteria > Bacillati > Actinomycetota > Actinomycetes > Kitasatosporales > Streptomycetaceae > Kitasatospora > Kitasatospora sp. NPDC001132. The sequence continues at coordinate 22,644 of NZ_JBSFKF010000007.1, forward strand.
ACAGTGAACCAGAGCGCGGACCGCTCATCTTCCAACCCCTTTCTCAGTCCCGCGTTGGAGATCCCTTGGCAGGGGAAACCCGCGGTCAGCACGGTGACTTGGCCGTCCAGCTCCCCCCAGTCGATCCCGGTGATATCCCCCAGGTTGGGAGCGTCCGGGAACCGCTCCGCGAGGATCTTCGACGCGTGCGGGTCGATCTCCGCAACCCAGCCGACGCGTTCGCCGGTCAGATGCTCCACGGCCAGGCCGAGCCCGCCGTAGCCGGCGCACAGTTCCAGAATCACGCTGCCCCCTCCCCGAGACAGGAAGGGGCCCCAGGGCGAACCCCGGAGCCCCCCAGCCGGTCAGTACTTCGGGTCGCTGAGCGCGTCGTCGTACGCCTTGAGTACCTTGATCGTGGGCCGGTAGTACGAGACGTCCCGGCCCTTCTTCGTGGTGTACTCCACCAGGGTCAGCGTCAGCTCAGCGAGCGCCGGAGCACCGACCTTCGTCAGCGCGTTGTCCAGGACGTGAAGCTCCTCGGCGAGCTTCCAACTTCCCGTTGAGAAGCGGAACTTGCCAAGCTCCGCGTCGTCCGCCAGGGCGAAGGTCAGGCTGATCGACGGCGCCGGCCCCATGAACCGCTTGGCGAGCGCCTTCCGCTCCTCCATGAGCTGGGGGCAGCCGCAGCTCAGCCCCTTCTGCTCGTCCGGGCTCAGGAACTCCACGCCGTCACAGTGGTGCACGAGCGTCGACCTGTTCCAGAGCTTCATGTCCGACGTCAGCGCCTCCGGGCCGTCGATCACGACCAGCACGGTCGCCCGGTCGGTCTGCACCTCGACATTGCGGACCGCCTCCGAGTGCTCGTCGATCACGACCGCACCGCCGAAGAGCTGCGCGACCGCGTCACCCACCGACGGATCGTCCGTGGTGATCCGCCACTTCGCCAGAGCAACGGGAGTACCGTTCTCGTCCTGCTTACCGCTGTGGAAGCGGCCAACCGTCTCGTCCACGAAGCTGCCCTTCGGCAGCGCGTCCGGATCGGTCTCGAAAATGCGAAGCGCCATGCTCCAACCCCCCATGCTTGTTCGGAAGTTGGAAGAGGGAGGGCCACACTCGCGGACGACGGATTACGTAATCCGCGACCACCCACCGGCCCCCCTGCTGCCCCGCCCTCTTCCACCCCCTCTAGAGCGCGACGACTTCCCGTCAGCCCGAACGGCGCTGAGTACCCGTCACCATCCGCTGAGCGCTGGACGCGATGGCCCTGCCGATCACGGTCTTCGAGACGTCGCGGTCCCAGTCGAAGACCCGCCGGAGCGCCAGGAAGAAGGAGAAGACCTCTTCGTCCACGCGCACGGGCTTGAGCGCCCAGCCGTCCGGGGTGATGTGCAGCACCGCGGCACCGTCGATCTCCGGCATGGGCACGGAGCTGCCGTCCGGAGCAATCAGCCGGTCCGCCATGGCGTACGCGGTGAGCTGGAGCGCGACGTCCGCGTAGGTGGCCGCGCTGGTCTTCCAGTCGACCAGCAGCACCACGGCCTGGCCGCTCCGGTCCGGGGTCGGGTTGCCGGCTTCGTCCAGCCACACCCTGATCAGGGCGTCGAACGAGCCGGCGTACTCGTGGCGGGAACTCCACGCCACATCTTCGGCCCGGATCAACTCCGGGTTCACCGCGGCCAAGAAATCCAGGAACAGCACCTTGTACGGCTCAAGGTCCGGGTGGACGGCGCCGACGTGCTCACCCCTGACCAGCCGTTCGAAGAGGTCGTGCGCCTTCGAGCCGACGTCCGCCCTGATCCGGGTGTAGCGGGACGACGCGCCCTTCAGGTAGTCGACGGCCCCCTGGCGGTCCCGGGCTGCCATCTGCTCCACGAACGGGAGGCTGTCGACAGCGAGTTCGGCCGTCAGCTTGGCCGCCCAGAACTGGAGAAAGCCCTTCGGTAGCATGTTGATCACGGATGTGACGCCCGGGTACCGGACGTCCGGCTGATCGGTCAGCAGGTAGAAGCGGGAGCCGCCCCGCTTGATCGTGCGTACTGCGCCCATGGAACCCCCCTCAGGGTCGGGTGGATCGGTCACTCAGGGGGAGAGCGCAAGGACTTCCAGACGGCTGGCGTTCTGACGATTGGGCGGCTGTTCTGGACTTGCTATAGGCCTTAGAGGGGGTGTTGAGATCGGGCACCAAAACACCACTTCACCATCCCCGAACCCTGCCGCTGGACACGGCGAAGCCCCGCCCGACCGGGGGTGGTCGAACGGGGCTGTAGGGGCTGTCAGGCAGGCACTTCGGTGACCCGGTACTCGAAGCCCTTGAAGACCAGGGGCTCACCGGTCGCCAGCACGGCAAGGGCGTCTTCCTCGCTGCCCTCCCAGCCGTGCGCCTTGATCAGTACGAAGAGCTGCCGCGCCGCCATGTCGGCTGTCTCGAAGGTCCGGCTGCCCCGCGCCGGCTGGCCGACCCGTCCGGCATCTGCTCGGTACACGCGTCTCCTCCTACGGAGCGGGCCCCGCCCAGGCGAACCCGGACGGGGCGGAGGGGGTGGGTCAGAGCGTGGACTCGAAGCCGCCCATGAGCGCCTTGAACTCGGTGATCATCTTCTTCAAGGCCGCCTTCCCGTCGTCGTCCAGCTTCGCAGAGCGCTTCTCCGCAGCGACAAGCTGGGCCTTCGCCTTCGCGAAGTTGAGTTCGATGAACTCCAGCGGGGTCCGCTTCTCGCCGCCCCCATCTCCATCCCCGTCGCCACCGTCGGAGCCGCCTTCCAGTTCGGGCTTCCGGTAGGACGCGACAACTTCCTTCTTCAGCTCCGTCGGCATGCCGTAGTAGGCCTGGGCAGCCTTCCCAACTGGGAGATCGGGGTGAGCCGCGATGGCCTTCGCAAAGATCCGCCGGTCTTCGTCGCTCGGATTGGCGTCGGTCTCCAGCAGCTCCAGCACAAGGGCGTTCTGCCGCTGGTTCTTGATCGCAAGGGCAAGGCGGCCCACTGCCGCGGCCTTCTTCTCCATGTCCGCGGTCTCGTCGGCGTCGGCACCGTCCGCAGCCCGGAACTTCTCGCCAGCCAAGCGCAGGATCTCCGCCGACCGTTCCTTGTTCGGCTTCATGCGGCCCACCCAGTCAGGGTCACCGTCCTTATTCGTGATCTTGATACGGGCGCGGAAGTCGGTGCGGGCAATCCTCAGGGCCAGTTCGTAGGTCTCAAGCTCCAGCGCCACGCCGTCGGCAAGCGCCTGGGCGGTCTCCTCGACCAGTTCCACCATGCCGGGCACGTCCTGATAACGGACGGTCGCAAGGGAGACCTTGCCGACAAGGGCGACGGCCTTGCCGGGCTCCTTCACCTTCTCCTCCGCAGCCTTGAGCGCTGCGGACCACTCCTCGCGCAGCTCCGCCTGAAGCGCCCGGACACCCCTGCCGCTGAGAGCGTCGATCTGCGCATTGACCGTGCCCCCGAGGGTCACGACCTTCGCCGTCTCCCCCTTGGCGACGAGCCCGTTCGCGCGCTTGATCGCCTTACGGATCTTCTCCACCTGGGCGTCCCGGCCGGAGGTGGTAGCGGTGGTGCTCAAGTTGTCCTTCTTCCCCTGGGTCTTCGGAGCGGTAGCGGCCCGCTTCAACCACTTCTCGGCGCACGGCTTGCACCCGGGCCGCATCTTCCCGTCACTGCTTTCGGAGCGGCTGCCCACGGGCACGGTCGCCCCGCACAGCGCATAGTTTCCCACGTCCAACGCGCCGTACTCGCCGAAGTGAAGTGCCCTGCCCCGAACGCTCTTTCCGTACCACATACCGGTTCCCTCCCAGCCCTTCCGCACGGTGCGGCGAGCACGAGAAGTACACTAATGACGGATCGTCGGGCGCGCAAGAAAAGTTCAGAACTTAGGTCGCGAGAGTCACGGATTACGTAATCCGTGACAACGCGAAGAGCCCCCGCCGAAGCGGGGGCTCAGTGGGGTCAGCCGGCGGGCTGTACCAGTAGATCGGCCTGGGCGTGGAGATCGGCGACGGTCCCGACGTTGGCCACCGTGACGTCCGCCGGGAAGTTGTCCAACTCCGTTTCGGAGACGTGGTCCCGTGTGCCGGCTCCGGGTCGGACGATCCGGACGAGCTTGAAACCGCGGGCCCGAAGTGCCGTTGCCTCATTGACGTACCGGGTGTCCGTGACGACGACGGGCAGGTTCCACGACGCGGCTACGTCCAGACGCTCCAGCATGAGGTTCAACCAGAAGTTCGGGTCGACGTCGCGGACGGCCTGGCCGAAGTTCTGGAGCGTGCGGCGCACCTCCGGCAGGGTGGTCTTCGCCTTCTCCCAGCCGTGCCGCTCCACGACCTCCGACAGCCGTACGGGCAGGTAGCCGAAGTGCCCGGAGTCGGCCGACACAATGGGGTCGGCGGCCAGGGCGACGGCCCGGAGCGGATCGGCGAAGGCCGCTTTGGTGTAGGAGTAGCGCTCCACCAGTCGCGCGGCGAAGGTGTCCTTGCCGCTCCGGGCCTTGCCGACGAGCGCGATGCCGGGGACGGTCACTCGCCTGCCTCGGACGGAACGGCGGTCTCAGCCGGCGTGGCGGTCTCCGGGGTCGGGCCGGTCACACGGTGGACCGCCTCACCGACACCCAGCGCCGCGGCGACGACACCCAGGACGAGCGCGGACGGCAGCTCCGGGACGAAGTGGGCGACGAGCGCCAGAACGGCGACCGCCAGGGCGTACAGGCGGGCAGCGTGGGTACGGACGAAGGTCATGTTGGTGGTACCTCTCTGTCGGTTGTCCGGCTCCGGCCGGGGCGGCTGGAGCCCGTCAGCGAACGGCCAGTCGGGGCCGTTGACTTGGGTGGGTCGGTCAGTTGGTGGGAACACGGAGGCGCGCCCACGACGCTTCGCCAGGGATGCCGTCGGCGGCGCTGCCGGAGTAGCCGCACTTGCGCTGCCACGCGGCGTACGACCGCTGGTCTGCCGGTCCCCAGTCCGGGCCGGGGCCGACGGAGTACCGCCCGCAGCCCTCTTCGACCAGTCGCTGACCCAGGCGCGTGATCAGGTCCGAGTGCTGACCCGCGCGGAAGAAGCCAGCACCGGGGAACGGGGCCAGCGACGAGCCCGAACCCCCCGACGAGCCGCCGCCGTTGATCGCGGCAACGATGCCCGGGAACACCCGGTCGCGGAACTGGGCGGCGCGCGCGTCGCCGGGGCAGGCGGTTCCGCCGTCGGACCACTGGGGGTACATCCGGTGGATGCCGAAGCCCGGGTCGGTCCAGCTCTGGCAGATTCGGAGCGGGATGCCGTGCTGTCGGTGCATCCACACCCCGATGCCGATTAGGGCTTCGATCTGCGCATCGGTCCACGGGTCGCTGTGCTGAAGGTTGCTGGCGGTCTCCACGGAGACGGCGCCGGTGCCGTCGGAGCGGCGGTTAGCGTACATCTGCGCATCGGCGCGGGTCTGGGTGCCGATGTACTGGTACACCTCTCCGCTGAACCCGGCGTAGAAGTGGGATTCCAGGTTGGTGGAGTCGCGCCAGTACTGATACGTCCGCTCACCGGACCACGGGGCAGCGATGCTGTGGAAGATCACCTGAGTCGGGCGGATCGCCGGCTGGGCGTCGCTCTCCGGCTGGAGTTCCATCTTTCGGGCATTCGGGTACCACGCCATAAAGTCCCCCTTGTTCTGGGCGTGAAGAAGCCCCGCAGGAAGTCCCGGCGGGGCGAGGCTGGTTGGCGGTCTCAGAGGTTGGCGAGAGCCACGATCGGAATGTCGTGGTCGCCTTTGAATGCCGCTCCGCTGAGGTTCTGCGGACAGTGGTCGATGCTGTCCAGGTACTTCTCGCGCTCGAAGCCGGCGGACGGCAGGAAATAGTTGGCCGGGTTCGACGGGCTCTCGTTGCCGACGTGCATGTACGCGAAGTCCGATGCACCGCCCTGCCTCATCAGGAACGCGCCGTAGTAGCGGCCCGGCTGAAGGGTCATGGTCTGGCCGAGCGACAGCGGGACGGCCCCGATGTGGTTGGTCTTCGCGGGCGCCGATGCGCCCGGGAACTGCCCCGCGGGCTCCAGCTGCCAGAGGTCTCCGCTGTACATGATGATCTCGCCGGACTCGCGGTACAGCGATGCTTCGAAGCGGGCATTCGGTGCCACCGCGGAACCGCCCCAGCCGCGCGCGAAGACGCACAGATGAGACACCGCCGTGGGCTCCGTGATGTGGATGCCGGACAGGTACAGCCTGTTCAACTTGGCGTACTTGATCGCCGTAGGGTTCGTGACCCCGGCAGGGTCAAGGTTCCACGCCGCGAAACCCAACGCCTGGGGCGTCCAGGTGTTCCTTGCGACGACCGCGGGGAGCTGGGCGACGGGCAGCCGGCTGGAACCGTCCAGCGTGGCCACGCCGTTGGCCGCACCCCTGGTCTTCACGTCCACGTAGAGCGTCGACAGGTTGGGCAGGTTGGTGGTCGGAACGTTCCCGAAGGAGTTTAGCGGGGCCACGCCACCGGCAGCACCGACCGCGGAACTGGAGACGGCGCCGACGCCGGCCGCGTCCAGCTGGATATCTGGCCCCAGCCTGCCGTTCACGGAGTTCACCGAACCGGCTCCGGGGTCGCCCTTCGGGCCCTGGGCTCCGGTCGCCCCGGTGTCGCCCTTCGGGCCCTGGGGTCCGGGCGCCCCGGTGTCGCCCTTGTCGCCCTTCGGTCCCGGCACGGTCGACGCCGCTCCGGGGTCGCCCTTCGGCCCCTGGGCTCCGGCCGGTCCGGTCTCACCCTGGGGGCCGGGCACCGGCACGTAAGTGGGCGTGGTCGGGTCCGCGGGGGCAATGTCGGCAAGGTCGACTTCGAGCACGGCCTTCGGCGCGAGCATGGCGTAGGTGCGGCTGCCGACGACCCCCGTCAGGTTCTCCCGGACCGAGTAGGACCACCCCGTGGGGTTCATGCCCGGGGCGTCGGTAGCCGGCAGAGTGGTCGCGACCCGGCCGAACTCGTCCAACGTAGCGACGACCGGACCGGCCACGAACACATCGGAGTCGGCGAAGGTGAGAAGTGCCGGTGCCGTGAACGTCACAGTCCCGGCAAGGGGGCGCCCGTCCGGCCCCAGGTACCGCCCGTGGACGCGCACGGTCGGGATGTTGGCCGGGAGTCCCGGCGGTGGCGTGGTCAAGGTCCCCCCTGTTCCGTCACGGATTACGTAATCCGTGACTCGGTGTCTCCGGTCTTCCAGATGCTCCGGATCTCCGCGCGAAGAGCAGCGTTCTCCCGGCGAAGCTCCCGGACTTCGGCGACGAGCCGAGCCACGTCTTCGTCCAGCCGTTCAGCACGGGCCCGGTACGCCTCCGCTTCCTCCCGCCACGCCGCGTGAAGACCCGACTTCCAGCGCTGGAGACTGAAGACCGCGAAGACGGCGGCGGGCGCCAGGATCTCCGCCCCGCCGAGCGCTTCCGTGATGTTCACGGCCCCTCCTAGAGGTTCATGACGGGTTCGTTCAGGTCGGGGGCGCGCACCGTCTTCCACTCCAGGTCGTAGGTCAGCGTCCCGGCAGACGTCGCGTCGGGCACGCGGACGGCGGGGAGACCAACGCAGTACTGCATACCGGAGAGCTGGGCCTTCCCGTGCTCTCCGGGGAGCGGGTAGTTCAGGAGCTGGGCGCTGTACTCAGAGCCGTCCCGGGCCATTGGCGCGAACCGCCACGTCCCGTCTTCCTCGAAGACGCCTCGGTACTCAAGGCCCTCGGTGCTGGCCGAGTCAAGTGCGGCCAGCACGTACATTCGCGCCGTCGGAACCGGCTCCGGGCCGACCGCGTACCGGAGCTGGAGTTCCACGGTGTAGACGTCGGTGTCCCGGGCGTACTCCCAGCCGTGCGGGATGCCGTGAATCCAGCGGATCATGCCCGCGGCCAGATAGGGCTTCTCGTTGCCGACGAGCTGCCACGTGCTGGAAGCGGAAACGATCTGCTTTCCGCCGTCCCGGCCGTGCCGGAACGCGGCCAGCCGGATCTCTGGCTCCCGTCTCCCCTTGAGCACGTTGTAGGTGATGAACTTGGTCTCCAGCCGATCGAAGACCATGCCGGTCACGTCGGCGATGCTGACCGCGTGCCACACGTTGTCGGCGATGGTGCCACGGGCCGTCGGGTCCCACTCCGCGACCGGGTAGCGGTCGAAGGTGTTGACCGGAGCCGGCGCCCGTTCCACGGCGGTCAAGCGGCGCTGCATGTCGGCAATCTCCGTCAGGAGCGACGGCGGGAGGGCGTTAACTGGGGATGGCATTGGAGAAGATTCCCTTGTTCGCTAGGGCGAGTCCGATGGTTTCGCGGCCGTTGGTGTCGACGCCGGTGGTGCGCTCGGTCAAGACGAACTCGTCGGCCAGGGCGACGTATCCCGAGTCGGCGACCACCACGCACACGTCCCCGGGCAGGTAGTCCTGTGGCCGGACACCGGGGTAGAGCGTCAGGGTCGGAATCGCCGTCGGGGCCCGGCCCGCGTTCACCGTCGCCTGGGCCTTCGTGAGGAGCGTTTCCGTCTCCTTCACGTCGGAGTAGGTGGTCACGATCTGCTTCGTCGGGATGCGCTCCACGAGTTCGGAGTTCTGTGCGATGCCGACCAGCTTCTCTCCGGCACCGTTGTCGGCACCGACCGCGTACGCGGCTGTTGCCAGGGCCGTGGAGTCGTACGTCACCTGCCGCACTTCGCAGTTGACGCCGTGCGTCAAGTGGTGCGCCGTCGCGCTGCCGGACCGGTCGGAGATCAGGAATCGGTTCCCGACGACCTTGCCGGGCTCCTTCCAGTACGACGCGTAGCGGAAGTTGTAGCCGCCGATGTTGTCGGCCATCTGCTCCACGGCTTCGGCGACGTTCTTCAGCTCGTACTTCGTCCACTGCCGGGTCCGTTTCCGGCCGGTGGGCTCCAGCTCGTCCAGGTCGGTGTTCACCGCGTTGACCCGGTAGAGCCACGTCCGCAGCAGATCGGCTATGTCCCACTCTTCGGCATCGAAGCCATCGACCATGTGACGGCCCCGGTAGTGACTGTGGTAGCCGGACGCCCCCAGGCTCAGCGTCCCGGCGGCAAGGTCCGCGGCAGCCGACCACAGAATTCCGCCCCACACCGGTTCGTCGTCGCGGACGACCACGAGCCCGGAGCCGCCCGGAAACAGCTTCTCCGGGTCGGCCTGGGGCGCGTTCAGCGGGATGCCGAACGTCCCGGTGCCCGATTGGTTCAACGTCTCGGTGTACGAGATCGCGGCAGCCGGCAACGCGGCGACGACTTCGCCGGTCTTCAGCTTCGTCTGGAGCAGTTCGTAGCGCGCCATGGGCTCACCTCCTCGGCTCCCCCTAGAGCGCAAGCCCTTCCAGCCCCCACTACTCCCAGGCTTCGCGCCACGTCAGCACGGCCGTTGCTTCCACGTCCTTGTTCTCGCTGACGAGCGTGAGCCGGTGCTTCCCGGCTTCGTACTCCGGCCAGACGGAGCCCGGGGTCACGAGCCCGGTGATATCCCCGCCTGCCGACGACCGGACGACTTCCGCGGCGCTGTCCACCGTCACGGACCCGGTGTACGCGATGCCGAAGGCCTGCCCTGTCAACTCATCGGTCAGCACAGGGTTCTTGGCGTTGGTGATCTCAACGATCGGCCGTGCCGGGACGGAGCCCCGCTGAGTGAACACCGGCGATCCGGTGCGGCTGCTCGCCCTCACCTTCCGCGACGACTCCGCGTAGATCTTCGGGTCCGTCGCGTACAGCTCGATCGGCACCGTCGACACCCCGTAGGCGAAGGACAGGTCGATGGACCCGCCGCGCTTCCTCGGACGCGCCATGACGTAGGCGGTCTCCCCGGCGGCGATCCCCGGGAAGCGGAACCGGAACGGCAGCTCCGGGCGCCCGACCCGGTAGGCCGCTGTCAGCGCCGCCCAGGCGGTGGAGAACTCCTCCGGTGTCCTCCCGTACACCTCGATCGTCAGCGTGACCGGCCGGCCGTCAAGGATGTCGTCTCCCGGCCACCGTCCCTTGCGCTGAATGAGTACGAGATCGGAGGAACGGACATCCGGCAGCGACAGAAGCCCATCCACCCCGACCAGGGACAGGGCGGAGTCGGACGAGCCGATCAGCAGCCCGGAGTACTCACACGTCCACTCGTCCAACTCCGCCATGTTCCCCCCTTGTTGAGCTGTCACGGATTACGTAATCCGTGACCTAGCGCGGTGCCACACGGAGCGCCCACGCGACTTCCCGGCCGATCGCGAACGGGTCCGCGTTCGTCTGGACGTTGACCACGACCCCGCCTCCACCGGCCATGGCGTGGTTGGGGACGACGGTCGACCCCTTCGGCAGCCACACCTCCTCCGGCCCGCGCTCACCCACCCGGACCCGTCCGGACGCCGGACCGCCCGCGGCACGGATCTTCGGGATCGGGTTGGGAGGCAGGTTGATCGAGACCGGGCCCCAGCCCAGCCTGTCCGGGATCGCCCAGTTCAGAAGGTCGATCACAGCGTTGATCGCACCCTTGGCCGCGCCCCGGACGGCGTCCGCCAGACTGGCCGCGAACCCGGTCAGCTTCGACAGGCCTGACGAGATGCCGTCGATCACAACGCCACCGATCCGGGCGCCCGCGTCCCGCACGGCGCCGGCTGCCGAAGCGATCCGCCCCGGCAGGGACGTGAAGAAACTGATCACGCCGTCTAGCCCTGCACGGGCCTTGTCCTGGACCCACTGGAAGGCTGCCGCGGTCGCTGCCTTGATCGCGTCCCAGTGCTTGATCAACAACCCCGGCCCGGTGAAGTTCAGGAAGAGCCACACCATGAAGTCGACCGCTTGCTTGAGCTTCGCAACGACCCAGTCCCAGGCTTCGCCCGTCCACTGTTTGACCTTGTCCCAGTTCTGCCAGATCAACAGGGCAACGCCGACAACCGCCGCAATGACCAGCGCAGCCGGCCCGATGGCGATCAGCCATGCCGCGGCCATCCTGGCGGCCTGAACCAGGGACTCGGCGCCCATCATCACCCACTGCCCGACCACGAGCCCGCCGGACAGCACCGCCTGGGCGCCCGACTTGATCCACCCGCCGATCACAGCCCAGTGCGCGAGCACCTGACTGGCCGCCCCGGTGGTCGCGCTGCCCGTGCTCGTCACCCAGGCCAGAACGTTGGCGGCTCCGGCCTGGGCGGAGGTGACCCCCCATGCCACAAGCGACGGCAGCAGGATGACGCCGATCACCCCGGCGACGGCCGTGATCGGAGTCCGGTAGCGCTCCACGAAGTCGACGCCCGCACTGACCGCTTCGCCCAGGGTGTGGAACTTCGACGTGGCCTTGTCGATCACCGGCAGCGCATACCGGTCGATCACGTCCACAAAAACCTGTTGCGCCTGCCTTCCGAAGGCGGCCAAACGCGTGGACGCATTGTCGTTGAGCGTGTTTCCCGCCTTTTCGGCGGCTCCGGCGACTTCCCCCAAAGTGGACACCGCCGTTTTCGGGTCCATGGCCGCCAACGCACTACCCAGATCCTCGGCCTGGGTGCCGAAAAGCCCTACGGCAACCGTGTTTTTCTCGACCGGGTCCTTCAGTGCCTTCATTTTGTCGAAGACCAGCTGCGTCGCTTCCGCAGCTTTCGGGCCGCCGGCCGCAATGGTCGCGGTCATTTGCTTGGCATTCAGGCCGAGCGCCTTGTAGGCGTCCGCCGATCCGGCGGTGCCGTCAATTGCTCGGAGGCTGAATTCCTTGATCGCATCGCTCGCAACGTCGGCATCGCGCGCACCCGCCCTGAGCGCCTGGTTCATCAGTCCGAGCGCCGTCGGACCGTCCATTCCGACTTTTTTGAACTGAACGCTGTATTCGTTGAAGGTGTCCAGCAAGTCTTCGTTGGCGTTGACGCCGAGCTGCGTTCCTCGAACGAGGATATCCATGGCCTGATCGAAGTCCTTGGCCATTCCGGTTCTGACCATGGTCCCGGCGGTTTTGGCGGTCGGACCCAAATCCTCGTTCATAATTTTCGAGACATTCAGCAGCTTCCCGCCGATGCCCTCGATCTCCTGGGCGGTCGCTCCGGCCGGCACAAGCCCGCCCTGCCACAAGGATTTCAAACCCTCGTTGATCTGCTCTACGGAATCACCCAGGCCGTCACCGAAGATGCGGCCCGCAGCCTCTCCCAGCGTCCGCGCCTGATCCGGCGTGGCCCCGACCTGGGCGGCCAACAGGTCGTTGTTCTTGTCCCGGTCCAGGGCTTCCACGAGTCCGGCCGTGAGTCCCGCGCCGACGAGCCCGCCGCCGATGAGCGCAGCCTTCCCGGCCTTCTTCCCGAAGGACTCGACTTCCTTCGCCCCTTCGCCCAGCTTCTCGGCTAGGTCGGTGATGTCGCCAAGTAGTGTGATCTTGATTGGCTTGGCCATACGCGGACCCCCCGATCCCCCGTACTTCCGCGTCGTGCTGCCAGCCGGCGGGGGCACCCCCCAGCGCCCACCGCCGACCGCTCCGCCGTCACGTCATGACCGGCGTCCTCCGCTCCCCACCCGGGCCCCGGCGCGACCGCCCCTCCGCCCGCGCCTGCTCTTCCAGGTCTTGCGTCATCTGCTCCACGAGCGTGTTGTAGTCCCTCAGCGCCATGCCGCGCACGTCCGTCCAGGTGAGCCCCCGGTAGTGCTGGACGAGACGGGCGCAGGTCACTACGCGCTGAGCGCGGTAGGGTCCTTCGGCTTCGTCTTCAGCGAGATCCGGAGCCGCCCCGCTTCCTCGATCGAGAAGTCAGGATCGGTGCGCCGCTTCAGTACCACGGCCATGGCGCGCATCATCTTCCCCTTGCGGGCTCCGGGCTTGGCCAGCGCGTCAAGCGGACCGTCGATGATCTCTTCGATGGTCTCGATCTCCTCGATCGACAGCGAGTCGATGTCGATGGACAGCAGCTCGCCCATGTCGCCGGTAGCGGTCTTCTTCACCATGAGGTCCCCCTAGCTTTCGATCTTGTCGCGGATCACGGCCGTGATCTCGCGCTCGTACGTGTCGGCGACTTCGTCCGACGTGCGCGCCATGGCGCGGAACAAGAACCTGTTCGGGCGGATGTGACGCCGCGGGAAGCCGAAGTGGATCGCCCCCGCGTACGGCACCCGGGACGCCGAACCGGCCTTGATCACTGCGGAGTTGGCGGACGCCACAACAGCGATTGACGCGGCCAGCCGACCCGGCTTGTACTTCTTCGACGACTTCGGGGTTCGGTGGCCGGCGGGCGCCGTCTTCCGGGCTTCCGGCTTCACGATCTCCGCGGCGCTCTTGTTGACCTCCCGCACGGCCTTGTTCAGGTCCCGGTCCTTGAGCTGCCGCAGCGCGCGCTTCAGCTCGTCCAGCCCTTCTACTCGGGTGGTGAACGCGGACTCAGCCACCGGAGCCGCCGGACGGCGGGGCGACCGGGGTCGCGGACGGCTCCACGTAGGTCACGCGCATCGCGGGTGTGCCGTCGCCCGGGTCGAGGATGCGGAACGGGGTCTTCATGGCGGTCACGTCGTCCACGCTCGCTTCCGGTGACTCCCCGGTGAGCTGGACGGCGGGCAGCTCCCAGCGCATGGACGTGCCCGGGGTGAGCCCGACGAGATCGACGGCCAGACCGAGCACGTCACCCGCTAGGAACGACTCGTACAGCGGGAGCGCGGCGTCCGTGAACTCCCCTTCGCTGGAGCCTTCGAAGGACGGGATAGCGGCGCGGACCGGGCGCTTCTTCAGCGGAGTTCCGCGCAGGAACCGCCGGTCGGTCTTGAGCCCAAGGTCCGCCTTGATCTCGAACTTGGACGAGTCCAGCGGGGCCGAGACGCCCCCGCGCTTCAGCGTGATCGCCGTCCGCGTCCAGTCGTAGGCGCGCGCCTCCACCGGGTAGGCCGGTGCGAGGATCTGAGCCGCCGACTTCGAGTGGCTGACGTCTTGGAAGTCGAACGCCACCTTCAGCGACACGGCCCCCTTCAGGTCCGCGGAGAATGTGAACTCCGTTGCCACGCAGCCGACATGGCGGTATGCGACGCGCGTCCCTTCGACGGTCGGCCGGACCATCTGGGCCGTCCAGGACGGGGCCCCGGAGTAGGTGGACGTCTCGAAGACGTGCGTGGTCAGACCGGCCTTCTCGGTCGACGTGTGCTTGTCGAAGACGGCCCGCAACAGATCCACGGCGCCGACGTCCAGAAGATCGATCTCTAGCTCACCTTCACCGCCCATGTTGACCACGTTGCGGCGGTCGGCGCGGGCAGTCTGGAGACCGGCCCGGAAGCCCACGGACTCCACGAACTCCCGCGAGACCTTCCACGAGTCGGCCTTGCCTTCGTAGCCGGTGATGACGGTAGCGGCGGTGCCGTACTCGGTCTCAGCGCCGATACCAACAGATGCGTCAAGCGCCATGTGAACCCCCCGTTATGTCTGTCGTCCGCGCACCCGGACGCGGACGGTCAGCGCGCTGTACGCGCCGTCTGGTGTCTCGGCCGTGTCCACCTGGACGGACTCCGGCCGTACGTCGGTCAGCCCCGGAACCGTCGCCGGGTCGATCAGCCGGCACGCCGCTTCGACGGCTTCGCGCAGCTCGTAGACGGCCCGCTCCGCCGCAATCGGACCACCGGGCGAGATCACCAGCGCGTGGGCTTCCACGAGCCCGCTCACGGCCGTCGGCTTGCGCTGCCCGGCCCGCATCGCGACCGGCTCAAGGTCGTCTTCGGTCGTCTCGCCAAGCCAGACCTGGGACCGCCGGTCCGCCTTCCCAGCGTCGGCGAAGGTGACCTGAACCCCGGCGGCCACGCTCGTCTTGAGCGCTTCGAAGAGCCGAACCTTCGTCTCGAAGATGATCGCCACGGCCACCCCCTACAGGAAGAAGAAGGGCAGCCGGACCCGGTACCTGTTCAACTGCGCGTTCACCTCAGGCAGCGACGTCGGACGCCACGTCCCTCCCGCCTGGGCGAGCTGAACGGACCCGAACTCGCTCTGGAGCTGGAGCGCGCGGTCCGGAATGCGCGAGACAAGATCCAAGAGGTACTGCCGGGCCAGCGTGCGCACACACCACCGGACCGTCTCCGGCGGAGCATCCGTCCCCTCCCAGGTACGACCCGTGTACGACTCCACCGTCTCCACCGCGTACGCCAGAGCGTCACTGACTGTGGAGTCCGGGAAGAGCGCCGTGTCGTCCATGCCGTCCAGGGCCC
The DNA here is from genome assembly GCF_053598415.1 of Kitasatospora sp. NPDC001132. Lineage (NCBI taxonomy): Bacteria > Bacillati > Actinomycetota > Actinomycetes > Kitasatosporales > Streptomycetaceae > Kitasatospora > Kitasatospora sp. NPDC001132. Next base: position 37,733 of record NZ_JBSFKF010000007.1, read on the forward strand.
GGACGTCGGCGATCGTCGCGTACGTCATCCATCCCCCCTTCGGGAAGGGGCCCACGGATTACGTAATCCGTGAGCCCCCGCTAGACGTCGGTCACGGGCCGGTCATGGTCAGCACCTTCGCCGACCGCTCGTCCACGAGCAGACCGTCCGCGCGCTGGATGAACCGGTAGACGATCTGGTCGGACTTGAAGTTCACGTCAAGCGACCGGTCGACCCGGAGAGGTCCCGCCAGCCGGATCGTGTACTTGGACAGGTCACCGAAGAAGACCTTGTCGTCCGGCATGCCCGGGTCGGTCAGCACCGGGGCGCCGTTGAAGGTCGACGGCTGGCCGGCGGTCAGCGCGTTCTGCCAGATGTACTGACCCTGGCCGTCCTTGAGCTTGCGCATCTTCGCGGCGGTCGCGTCGGACACGACGTACACGGCGCTGGACCGGTAGGGCTGCGGCAGCTCGAAGAACAGGTCGATCAGACCATCGGAGACGACCCCATCCTTGGCGGTCTTCGCGAACGTGACGGTCGCAGCCGGGGCCGCGGTGAGCACGCCCTTCGGCTGGCCGGTGCCGGTGCCGGTCAGGAAGTGCTGGCCCATGCCGTGGCCCAGCGCGGGACCGGCGTCGCCCACCAGGAACGCGACGAGATCAAGCGTCTGATCGGCGACGAACTCACTGGAGAGCGTGGACGCGTAGGCGTACTTGTAGGCACCCATGGACCGCTGGACGGTGGTCGGGGTGCTCTCCGGGATGGCGCCGTTCTCCGCCACGATGCCCGCCGACGCACGACCGGTGACCACGGTGAAGTCCATCGGCTCACCGCCCGTGGTGGACAGGATGGTGGCGCCGCCGCTCATCACGGTGGAGCGGGTGACCGCCTCCGCCAGAAGGCGGTTGAACAGGGTCCGCGGGATGACGTTCTTGCCCGTGGTGGTGTCGACCACCGCGCGCAGCTCCGCGCCGCTCTTGTGGAGTGCCTTGTCCGGGCGGAAGTCGATTCCGTCGCCCAGGCCGAGCGCCCGCAGCTCGTTCGCGGTCTCGTCGGCCTTGCCGCCGCTCTTGCTGCCGATCCCCTTGAGCTCGGCCATGAGCTTCTGTGCGGTCTCGCTGGCCCGGACGGCTTCGACACCGCGGCGAACCCGGTCGTCGTAGTCGGCGACGGCGGCCAGAAGCTTAGTCTCCTTCTCCCGCGCCTCAGCCGGCATCTCCCGACCGGCGAACTCGTCGGTCAGCGCCCGAAGCTCCGCGGTCGCCTTCTCGCGCGCCTCGAAGTTCGCGCTCAGAGTAGTAGCGTCCATCAGTGATTCCCCCCGTAGAGCAGCCCCCGCACAAGCGGCGGGAGCGTGAGTGTGTGGTCGGCAGCCGGTCCCCCGTCGGGACTGCCGTTGGTCCCCAGCAGCTCCACCAGGGAGCGAAGGGACGCCTGGGTGGTCGGGTAGGCCGGGTTCAGGACCGGGCCCAGCTCCAGCACGTCCATGCCGCTGATCTCCCGAACGGGAAGGCCGGTCTCCGTGTCGTCCTGGTCGGCCCAGCGCTGCCCGTCGCCCAGGATGCGGAACGTGAAGGACGACCCCCGTACGTCCCCACGCCGCAGCAGTTCGGCGACGTCCCGGCCGGTGGTGGTGTCTGGTAGGTCGATCTCGTACCAGCCTCCGGAGCCGTCCTCCCCGGCCCGAAGGGTGCCCGAACTCATGCGGCCCAACGGGTAGTTGGCGTCATGATTGAACGTCGCCAGGACGTCCCGCGCACCGTCCAACGACGCGGCACCGGCCCCGGGGATGATCCGCTCCCGGAAGCCCCCCAGATCGTGGCTCAGCTCGTTGAAGCGGTAGGCATAGCCGCGCATCGTGAGGCGGTCGCCTTCGGACCGGATCTCAGCCGGCAGGCTGAGGCTTCGGCGCTCCGGTGTCATCTGCTCCCCCTTCGGTGTCGTCTGGCTCCGCGGCCGGGTCGGTGGCCGCGGGCTCTGTGGCTGGGGGCTCTTCGTCCACCGGGGCAAGGTTCAGCGGCACCCGGTGAACGGCGCCCTGGCCGTCGGGTAGAGGCTCCAGGTCCTCCCAGGCGCGGACTTCATCGATCGAGTAGATCCCCTGCTGAAGGCCGGTGGAGTACATGTTCATGCGCTCCGCCGGGGCGCCCCGCTGGATACCGTCCAAGCTGAACTTCACGAAGAGCTGCCGGTTCGCGGACTCCGCGAACAAGAGCCGCGTGAACCCGGCTTCGATCCGCTCCAGCCACGGTCTCAGCGAGAACTGGGCGAATGCCTGGTTCTGCTCGGCCAAGCCGGAACCCCAGCTCGTGGAGTTCGTGGCGTCGGCGATCAGGTGCGGCGGAACTCCGAAAACTCGTGCGATTTCAGGCACTTGGAATTGTCGGGTTTCCAGGAACTGTGCTTCGTCCGGGGACATGCTGATCTTCGAGAACTTGGCGCCTTCGGTCAGCAGCGCCACCCGGTGGGCGTTGTCGACGCCGGAGTTGGCCAGCCGCCACGCCTCCCGGGCACGGGCCAAGCCCTCTTCGGACATGGCCCCCGGGACTTCGACCACGGCGCCCGGCGTGGCCCCGTTGGAGAAGAACTTGCCGCCGTAGGTCTGCGCCGCCAGGGCGAGACCGATGGACTCCCGGGCGAAGGCGATCGGCGAGACCCCGGTGAACGCCCCCGGCAGCATCATGCCGGGGATGTGCAGGATCTCCCGCGTCGTGAACCAGCCCAGCGCCACCGGGTTGCCGTCCCGGTCAACGTCCGTGGCGTGGAAGACCTTCCGCCGGCGTCCGTCGACCACCACCGTGTGAGTCTCGATCCGCGACGGATCAAGGACTTCCAGGCCGACGATCGACGGGCCGTCCCACAGCACCGCCAGATACGCGTTGCCTTCGAGCAGCAGCGACAGCACCACCTGGGACAGGAGATCGATCCGCCCCAGCCCCCCGGGCTCCGCCGTCGGGTAGTCCAGCCACAGCGGCGACCGGACGAGCTTCCGCGCGCCTCCCCGACGGGAGTACGTGGCGACCGGCAACGTCGCGATGGTCTCCGACAGAAGCCGGACACAGCCGAAGACCGCGGACACCTTCAGTGCCGTGGTCGCGTCGATCCGCTGCCCGGACGCCGTGACCTTCCCGTGAAGGACCAGAGCCTCCGCGGCGTCCTCCCACTGGGCGCGCTGGACGACCGTCGGGGCACGGCCCCGTATCAGGTCACGCCAGAACCCCATGACCACCACCCCCCGTGTGTGGTCACGGATTACGTAATCCGTGAGCTAGAGATCATCGAAGTACTCGGCGGAACCGCCGAAGGTGAACACCTGCCCGTCCTGCTCCCAGGTGGCGAGGATCGGCGAGTCCGCGAAGTCCGGGTTCTCGTCCCGGTACATGACCGCCCCGTGGACGGCCAGGATCATGGCAACGGCAAGGTCGATCTTGCGCTTCGACCCGGCGTGCTCCTTCGTGATGCGCGCCCCGTGCCGGTCTTCGCGGAGAACCGCGTTCCCGATGTGGCGGGCAAGAGCCGGGTGCCCGTCGTGGGACAGCCGCCCGTCCCGGCACGCGTCGTAGACGCTCTGGGTCGCCGGGACCATCCTCTTGAGAGAGTTCGTCGGGAACGCCTCGATCGGATACCCCTCCGCTTCGAGGGTGTCTAGCGTCTCCTCCCAGCGGTACGGGTCGGCGACCAGAAGCCGCACGTCGTACGTGGCCAGGGCAGAGCGCAGAGCGTCCCGCACGTCCGCCATGGGCACCCGCCAGTGCGCATCCCCAGCCGGCGCCTCCCAGTGCCCCAGGACGAAGACGCAGAGATCCGACAGGCGGACGGCAACCAGGGCCGTGGAGTCGCCCTTCCACGACCCGTCGAAGCCGCAGACCACCGCGTCCCCGGGGCGGATCGTTTCTGCAACTGCCAGGGACTCCCAGAGCCCATGAGGTAGCCACGTCGACCCGCCCCGGACGAACTGCGACAGGCGGTAGATCCGGAACGAAGCCTCGGAGCTGCGCGCAGCAGCCGCCTCGAAGTCCGCTTCGTTCAGGATCTCGAAGCTGGGGTTGCAGCGCTGCCAGACGGCCGGGTCAAGGTGGTCGACCTCTTCGCCCAGGCGCGGACCCCATGACCGGAAAAAGAGCGTCGGGTCCGACTCCTCACCGGAGTTGACCCGCTCACCACGTCCGCAGAGCAGCGCGAACGGGCCGTCCGGGTCCGGGCCGGCAGTGGACACGACCCAGGTGATCGGCTGGTTGCGCGCCGCGGAGCCGAGCGTCAGCGCGTCGAACAGGTCCGCCGACTTGCTGAACGCGTACTCGTCCAGCGAGACCGCCGACGGGTTCAGGCCTTGCTGCCGACCGGCGTCCGCGGAGACGACGCGGTAAGTGGAGTCCTTGAAGCGAATGACGTCGCGCTGGACAGAGCAGATCGCCGACAGCTTCGGCGACGCGTTCACCATCTGCCGCGCCGAGTCGAAGACCATCCTGGCCTGATTGCGGTCGTTGGCCGCAGCGATGATCTGGCGCTGGGTGTCGGCCTTGTCGGCGATCAGGTGGTACAGCATGATCGCCGCGGCCAACGTCGACTTGCCGTTCTTCCGCGCGATGCACACCACGGCCAGGCGGTGCTTGCGAACCCAGCGACCGGCGCCGTCCTGGCGCAGCTCGTACGCATCGACCAGCAGCTCCCGCTGCCAGGGCAGCAGACGGAAACGCTGACCGGCGAACGAACCCGTCAGGTGGCAGTGGTGCTCAATCCAGTTGGCGACGCGGTACCCCTCCGAAGGGAACGGTGCGTCGTCGGGGATGTGCCGAGCGATGACGGGATCAAGGGTGGCCAAGCCGACCACCCCCCGCCATGTTCAGTTAGAAGTCTTCGGGGCTCGTGGCCACCCTCCGCGCCTCAGCGGCGACAATGCCCAGCCGCATCCGGGCTTCCGGCGTGAAGCCGATCGCGGTCTCGATCGACCGCAGCTCCTTCTCCGTGGACTCCACGTAGCGGAGCATGGGGTGGGCCACCGGCTGGCCGTTGTACCCCTCCGACATGAACCCGTCGGCAGCGACCACCGCCAGCAGCTCCGCCCGCCGGTCCTGGAGTTCGCAGTACCGCAGGATGATGTACCGGTCCGTTTCCGGCGAGTAGGCCCCGGCCCCGGCCGTCCAGACCGTCCGCCACGCCTCCCGGCCGACCTTCCCCAGGTGAGCCGGCACGCGCGGAGCACGACCTTCGTGGACCACCGGGGCGGGCGAATCCAGCGCCGCCGAAGGGTGGCCGGTTCGGTGGTCCGGCGACTTCGCTCGGGACACCCTGACCACCTCCTAACCGGCGCTTCGACCCCCTTAGCAGGTGCCTTTCTCCGGGCCCCTCAGCACCGCTTCGCCTACGCGGCGCGGCAGTTGATCACTGGGGGCGCCTGGGTCCGGCATCACACCCAGGGTGCGTTTTTCGAGCTGGGGCCGGGATCGCCGGCGGGCACGGCCGGGAACTTCCGGAGCGCCCCACCCAGCCAGCCAGACGTTCAGTCAGAGCGGTGATGGTTTGATGACAGTCAGTCACGGGAAGGTCCATCGCGCGTCGGCAGCGAGCCGACCAGTGAGGAGACAGCTATGTCCGAGACCACGCCCAACTCCAAGGGACCGGCCCCGGTCCAGGTCAAGCCCGAGACGACCGAGTCCGCGCTGATCCCGGCCGACCAGGTCAAGCCCGAGGATGTGGGCGCCCTGTCGATCGAGTACCGGGACGGTCAGCCCGTGATCGTCGTCAGTGGCGGGAAGTACATCCCGGCCGAGCTCCCCATCGTGGACAGTTCTGGCGTGGCATACGCGACCCGATTCGCCTGGCAGAACGGCGCGGCGGTCCTCGGCACACCCGACCCAGCTACCCGGGTTAGGGAGTGGCTCGCCCCCATCGCCATTCAGGCCAGCCCGTTCATCGCAGATCGCAGCTGACCTCCCGCAGCACCGCTACGAATGTGATTACTTCGGCCCCGGTACGGACCTCTCAGAGCCCGTGCCGGGGCTTCGTGCTGTCAGAAGGGCGGACGCTGGTGGTCGAAGTCCCGCCGCGTCTTGGCCTTGTGGCACGCCTTGCAGAGCACCTGAACGTTGTCGTCCACGTCCTGGCCGCCGAGTGCGAGCGGCTGTCGGTGGTCGATGTCCACGCCGCTGGGCAGGAAGCTCCCGCCACACGCGGCACAGTCACCGCGTCCGGCCTTCCGTACTGCCTTCCGCAGACGAGCCGCCGCGTCGGTGCCAGCCGCTATGGCTGCCCGCCGCTTGCGATGTGACTGCCTCGTCCGACCGGCCTCATAGGCCCGACGGTGCTCGTCGCATCGGCCGTCACGGGTGGCCCACCCCCTACAGTCAAGGCACCGTATGTTCATGACCCCCCTCCCCCCTTGAGCCACGGATCACGTGATCCGTGACCCCCCTTCGGTGGTGGGACCGCGTGAGCTTGCGACCCCTTTCGGCAATGGCTACTCGTGGGCGACGCGGCCCCTTCGCCGCACGACTCCGGCGGCACCCCCGGTAGCGCGGGGGTCGTGGTGCATGGGCGAAAGGAGACAGGGCGCTCTGACCACCTGCCATGGAGGGGTGTGCGGCACTCCCCGTCTCCCACCTTCCCTAGAGCGCAACGACTTCCCGGGGCTCCCCCGTGTCCCCCCGTTCCCCGGGGCGCTGCGGCTCTGCCCCCTCTAGAGCGCAAGCCCTTCCCGTGGTGGTCTGGTGTTTAGTGCGCCGATCCTGACTTCCCTATTTGCTTCTATGGTGTGTTGAGAACGGGCACCAAAACACCAAAACACCATCGGCCCGCTGTGGTGCTGTCGTGCGCACGCCACATCAGCCGGCACAAGAGAGCCCCGCCCGACCCGGGTAGGTCGAACGGGGCCACAGGGTGTCAGGCAGCGGCGGCTGTCCTCTTGCGGGCCGCGCGTCGTCCGGCGGCGATCCGAACTGCCCGATCCTCCGTCGTGGACCGGACGGCCAACTCCACCAGGATGGGCTTCTCGGGGGTTTCCGAGGCGGTCTCAGCAGCCTTGCGGCGGGCCCGGGTCAGCTCCACGTGGTCCAGGGCCGTGCTGATGGCCTTGCCAGCGTCGGGGCGGCTTTCCGCCTTCCACGTGACCTTGAGCCGTTCAGCGACCGGGGCCCCGCGCTTCCCGCGGCCGGAGACGTGGACGAAGTCGATGTGGGTGGCCGCGGCTTTCAGCAGTGCCCGCTGCCCTTCGGCGTCCTGGGCGCCCCAGAGCCGGGCCAGTGACTCCGGCGCCATGAGGGGGCTTAGGTCAGCCTCCCGGGACAGGTCGGCTAGCTCTTTCTGGAAGGCCGTGATTTGCGTGGTCAGCTTGGCGCTCAGTTCGGTGTACCGATCCTCTGCAAGCGTGCCAGCAACGAAATACGCGTCTTCGAGCTTTCCCTTTCGCGTTTGTGCATCCTTTAGGGCAGCGTCGACCTTGACGCGCTTTTCCTCCTTCTCCGGGTCATCATACTTGAGCCATTCCTTCGCGATATGCGCGATGACGTCCGACTCCGGCGGGAGACTGAGAATGTGATTTTGCCACATTTCCGCAATTGCGGATTCCGTTTCGAGCCGGTTAATCGAAGAGCCCTTGCATGACGACACGCCTTCATTCTTACGCTTTTCGCAGTAGAAGGAAACTCCGGCATTCGTCATGCGCCCCTTGCAGTAGGGGCAGCGAAGTGCCGTGTTCGCGACGCACTTCGCTTTGCGCTTCCCTCGGGTGCGGTCGCCTATCGAGGTTCCTGGGCGGGAACGACTTGCAAGGTTCTTTTCGATGATGAGGTGTTCGGCGTAAGTGACGACGCCCTCTCCGCAGGAAACGGGGAATCCGTCGGAGTCGAGTAGCGCCGTCCCGCCTCGGTGCCATTTGTCGATGGGTACGCCGTGTTCGTCGGTCATGCGTTCCTTGACCACCACAATTCCGGCCCAGGACAGCGAGTGCGCAAGGGAGATGATTCCCGTGGCTCCCCAGGGCTTTCCGGTGCGGGTGACGAATCCACGGTCGTTCATGGCGTAGGCGATTTGCTGGGGCGTGCGGTTCTTGATCAGGCCGATAGCGATACGGCGGGCCGGAATGAACTCCGTGGGGTGCCGGACCAATTTCCCGGTCTCCGGGTCATACATGAGGCCGTACGGCACGACTCCGCCCGTCCATTTGCCTTCGGCCCGGTGCGCGTCAAGGCCGGTCTTCGAGCGGAGCGCAATGTCCTTGGATTCTTCGCGTGCGCGTTCCGAGAGGATCGCCCAGACGATTCGGGAGCCCTGGGAAGAGTCCAGTCCTTCGGTGACGCTTACCGCACGGGCAGTGCGCTTGTCGAACTCATCAAGAAGAAGGCCTACCTGCCCCATTCCACGCCGGGAAAGGCGGTCCGACTTCCATACATAGAGCGTCTTGGCGCGACCCTTGAGAATATCGCCCGTGGCGCTCTCGAATTCCTCACGGAAAACGTGAGCCTTGGATGCGCTGCGCTGCTCGAAGTAGACATGCGCGATTTTGATGCCGTCACGGTCGGCAGCCCGGACGATATTCCGGAGATGCTGACGAAGCGTCGTGAGATCGTCGGACTTCTGAGACCGCCGAATGTAGGCGATTCCCAGTTCCGTGGGGTCTCCGGTCGGGACGTCCCAAAGGCCTAGCTCTTTGAGTTCGTCATCTTCGAAGCCCATCTTGCGAAGGGTCTGGTAGTCGGCACGCTGCATGGTCAGTCCTAGGCTGTAGGTCTCTGACCAACCCAGAGCGCAGCGACTTCCCGCGCCGGGGTCAGAGAGTTATTGCAGCCTTCGACCAGGGGCAGGCGATGTCGGACCAGATCTCGACCTTCATGCGGGGGGCTCCAGGGGGCGTCTTGTCAGGTGTGGACAAGACGGGTGAACGGTGAACCATCTCGGTACATTCCCGGCACCCCGCCGATCAGGCCGCGGGCGGCGCCGGGACCACCAGCACCGGGCAGGCCGCGTGGTGCACGACCGCCGAACTCACCGAGCCCATCAGCAGCCGGGCGAAGCCTCCGTTGCCCCGGGTGCCGACCACCAGCGTGTGCTGCCGGGTCGCCGCCTCCAGCAGCACCTCGATCACGTTGCCCAGCACCACGTGCAGCGACAGCTCCCCCGCGTACGGCGCGGGGCGCTGGCGCTGAACGGCGGCCACCGAGCGGCGCAGCCCGTCCGCCATGCTCTCGACCAGCGTCTCCACGCTCTCCTGCACCAGCTCCGTCATGCCCGGCGGGTAGCCGGCCGGCGCCGGATTGACGACGGCGAGCACGTACAGCGGCAGCCCGAACAACTCGGCCTCCGTCATCGCCCGGTCCAGCGCCCACAGCGACCCGTCCGACCCGTCACACGCCGCCAACACCCCCGGCGGCCGCCCCGACGGCGGACGCCCCAGCACCGACAGCACGACCGGCACCTCCCGCCCCGCGCTCCCACCGGCCACCGCACGTCCTCCTCGCCCCGGACCCACACCCCCGCCATCATCACCGCCCCGTCCACCAGGGCCCGGCAACCGCGCCGCAGACCGGGGCCGACGGACGGGAGGGCCGGGGCCCGCAGGCGGCAGGCCGGGGGACCGGCGGGAGCAGCCGGTGGTGTCAGGACGTGAGCGCGGGTTGGCGGGGGGCGGGCAGGCCGGTCCAGCAGGCGCCGTGGCGGCGGGCGCGGACGCGGCGCAGCCACAGCTCGGTGGAGACGAGGTCCGCGAGGCCGGCGAGGGCGGCCGGGGAGAGCGGGGTGGCGGGGTCGGCGGAGCGGGCGAGGTCGGCCCGGACGGCGGGGAGGTCGATCAGGCCGGCTTCGGCGAGCAGCGGGGCGTCGAAGAGTTCGGCGAGTCCGTCGGCGGCGAGGCACAGGCCGGCGCGGGTGGGGGCGGTGCGGTCGGGGCGGGGGCTCCGGCCCCAGTCGGGGGGCAGGTCGGTGCGGCCGGCGCCGGTGAGGACGGCGTGCAGGAGGGCGTGCCGGGCGCCGGGTTGGAGGCGGACGTCGTCGGGCAGCAGCCGGGCGGCGCGCACCACCTGGTTGTCGAGGAAGGGCGCGTGCAGCCGCTGGCCGGGCTGTTCGGCGGCGTGCACGAGGGTGCGGAAGGAGCGCGCCTGCCGGTAGAGGGCGTGCCGGGCCCGGTGCGCGCCGGGGTGTTCCTCGGGCGCCGGTCTGCGCGCCGCCAGGCGCAGCCGCAGCGCGACCGAGGAGAGCGCCTCGTCGGAGAGCCAGCGGGCGGCCGGGCCGGGCACGCACCAGGCGAGGTCGACGGCCGAGCGGGCCCCCGCCGTGCCGTCGCCGTCCGGGACGTGGCGGGCGGTCAGCCTGGCGGCCGCCTCGTCCAGCGCCTCCGCGTAGCGGACCCGGGAGAGCCGGTGGGCGGCCCGGAGCACGGTGAGCGGGGTGCGCAGCGTGCCGGTGAGGACGCCCGCGGCCGCCCGGTCGGCGCCGGCCAGCGCGACGACCGGGGGCAGGAGTTCGCGTGGCCGGCCGGCCCGGATCAGGTCGGCGAGCCGGGCCGGGTGCCCGTCCAGGACCTGGCGGGCGCCGTAGCCGGTGAGGTGGTCGGTGCCGCCGGCGTCGAAGCGGGCCTCGGCCCGGGCGGCGGCGACGAGTTCGGGCCCCGGCTCGTCGGTGAGCCGGCCGGACCGCGGGTCGGCGTCCAGCCCGGCGTACGGGAGGGTGTCCGGGCCGGGGTCGAGCACGGTGTGCCGCAGCCGCGGGGTGTCGGGGGCGAGCACGAGGCCGGCCGGGGGCTCGGTCTCGCCGAGGGTGACGGCGGCCAACTGCTCGGGGGCGGCGGGTTCCCGGGCGGTGGCGCGGGCCCAGGAGCCCTTGACCGCGCCGCTCCTGGCCCCGGCGGTGGCGGCCCGGGCCGCCGGGACGGACGCCGTGGACGCGGCGGCCGTCGGCGCCGGCGGCAGCGGGACGGCGGCGGCGAGCAGCGCGACGGTCGCGGAGGCCGTCCCGTACGAGAGGTCGACGCCGAGCCGGGCCCGCCCGGCCGGATCGAGGGCCGGGGTGGTGGTGCGGACCCGGGAGCGGACGGACTCCAGCAGGGCGCGGGTGAGTTCGCGGACGGCGGGCGCCTCGTCGCGCGGCTGCTCGGCGCCGGCCGGGTCGTCGTAGCCGGACAGGTACGGGCGGCCGCCGCGGATGCCGAGCACGTGGCCGGGCGGCACCCGCTGGACGCCCAGGTACGGGGTGCCGGTGCCGAGCGCCTCGGGGGACTCGGGGCAGGCGAGCCGGGCGGCGAGGTGGCCGGTGTCCAGCGGGGCGCCGACCAGGTCGGCGAGCGGCAGGGCGGCGGTGGCGTACGCGGTGCCGCCGGCCCACGGGGTGTGGAAGACGGGCCGGGCGCCGGCGAGGTCGGTGAGCAGCAGGGTGGAGCGGGTGCCGGAGCGCAGCACGACGGTGTAGCTGCCGGGCCAGGCGGTCAGGTGGCGGACGGCGCCGCCGCGGGCGGCGGCGAGGCCGGCGGCGAGTTCGGCGTCGGTGGCGCCGCAGTGGCCGAGGACGGCGAGCCGGGAGGTGGCGGGGGTGTCCTCGACCTGGTCGGGGGCGGTGGGGCCGGTGCTGACCACGGCGGGGGCGCCGGGGCGGAGGGTGACCAGGCGGATCTCCCCGGGGCGCCAGTCGCCGACGGCCCAGAGCGGGTCGGGCCCGGCCCACAGGGGCCGCGCGGCGATCGGCTCGACCCTGCCGAGCGTCTCGTGCGCCGGGGTGCCCGCGCTCGGCGCGCCCGTGCACCAGCCCGTCAGCCACCGCATCGCGCCTCCACCGGACGAGGACCTGCATCCGTACGACGCGTTCGCCGCCGCCGGGCGGCCGGGTGGGGTGCCTGACCGGCCCGCGCCGTCCCGGCGTGCCCCGCAGCTCGACGCGCCGTCAGGAGACATCGTGCCACCGCGGGGCGCCGCCGTGGTCGGTGTTCCGGGTTCCGTTTCCGTTCGAACCGGCCGTTCGACGGCCGACGCGGCCACGACGGCGGACGGGGGTGGGCTCCCGGTCGCGCCCGCCGGACCGCTCCGGAGCCGGGGGGCTCCCACGCCGCCTCGACCGCTCCGGGTGAGCAAGTTCCGCGCGCCGGAGGCGAGTTCGATCCGTCCGGCATTCCCGGGGGCGGGCGGGCCGGGCCTCCCCCTCCCCGGCCCGGAACCACCCGCGAACACCTTTGACATGGGCATCGCGAGATGGCCGAAAGGTGTCGCCCGGCCCGGGAGGGCATCCGCATGCCCTCCCGGACTTCACCGCCACCCGCGGGGATTGAGGTGGCGGCTTCCCCCGGCCCGCCGGGTCCTCGACGGCAGGCCGACCCACGACCACCAGCGAATCGCCGACCTGCCGGTCGGGCCAGGGAGCACGGCCGGGCGCACGTGAACACGGGACCGGAGCACGAGGCTCCGGAGCGCCGCGCGGTCGGCCGGATCCGAGTGGTCCGGACCAACTCCGGTGCGGCACCGCCGAGTGCGCGATCCCGCCATCCGGAATGCGACCTCTTAACCGTCGGAACGCGTCCGACTACGCTAGGTACTGCAGCTACGACCCGGTGCCGCCCGGGCCCCGCGCACAAGGCCGCAGGAGGTGCAGCCGCCACCATGACCGTCAGCCCACGTGGACCGAACGAACGGCTCGGCACGCTCCTGACCCTCGCCCAGATCAGCAACGCCGGGCTGGCCCGCAGGGTCAACGACCTCGGCGCCCAACGCGGGTTGACCCTGCGGTACGACAAGACCTCGGTGGCCCGCTGGGTCAGCAAGGGCATGGTGCCGCAGGGGCCCGTCCCGCACCTGATCGCCACCGCGATCGGCGGCAAGCTCGGCCGGCCCGTCCCGCTGGAGGAGATCGGCCTGGGCGACACCGACCCGGCGCCCGAACTCGGCCTGGCCTTCCCGCGCGAGGTCGCCGACGCGGTCCGCTCCGCGACCGACCTGTGGCGGGTCGACCTCGACCTGCGCCGGGGCCCCGGCGGCGGCCGCTGGAGCGACAGCCTGGCCGGCACCTTCTCGGTCGCCGCCTACGCGACCCCCGTCTCCCGCTGGCTGATCAACCCGGCGGACGGCTCGGTGGCCCGCGAGGTCCCGCGCTCCCCCACCGACACCTCCTCCTACCGGGTCGGCCACTCGGACGCCGCCAAGCTCCGCGAGGCCGCCCAGGAGGCCCGCCGCTGGGACTCCAAGTACGGCGGCGGGGACTGGCGTTCGTCGATGGTGCCGGAGTGCCTGCGGGTGGAGGCGGCGCCGCTGCTGCTCGCCTCGTACAGCGACGCCGTCGGCCGGGCGCTGTTCGGCGCGACCGCCGAACTGACCAGACTGGCCGGTTGGATGGCCTTCGACACCGGGCAGCACGAGGCCGCCCAGCGCTACTACATCCAGGCGCTGCGGCTCGCCCGGGCCGCCGCCGACGTGCCGCTCGGCGGCTACGTGCTGGCGTCGATGAGCCTCCAGGCGGGCTACCGGGGTTTCGCCGAGGAGGCGGTGGACCTCGCCCAGGCCGCGCTGGAGCGCAACCGGGGCCTGGCCACCGCCCGCACCATGAGCTTCTTCCACCTGGTGGAGGCCAGGGCCCAGGCCAAGGCACGCAACGCGGCGGCGTGTGCGACGGCGCTCGGCGCGGCGGAGAGCGCTCTCGAACGGGCGCGCGCCGGGGACCCCGATCCCGCGTGGATCGACTTCTACGCCTACGACCGGCTCGCCGCCGACGCCGCCGAGTGCTTCCGCGACCTCGGAGTGCCCTCCAAGGTCCGGCAGTTCACCCGCGAGGCGCTGGCCACGCCCACCGAGGGCTTCGTCCGCTCGCACGGCCTGCGGCTGGTGGTCTCGGCGATGGCCGAGGCGGAGGCGGGCAACCTGGACGCCGCGGTCGCCGCCGGCGAACGCGCCGTCGAGGTGGCCGGCCGGATCTCCTCGCAGCGCAGCAGGGAGTACGTGGTGGAGATGCTGCGGCGGCTGGAGCCCTTCCAAGGTGAACGCCGGGTAAGGGAGTTGACCGAGCGGGCCCGGGCGGTGATCGTCGCTCCGGCCTGAGCGGCGCCCGCGCCCGGTGTGCGGGCCTGGCGTGCGGGCCCGGTGCCACGATCCGGGCCCGCCGGTGGATCCCGACGGTAAATGGAGTGCGGCGGCGGGAGGGGCCTGGCTAGGGTTTCTCCCGTCCAGGTGCGCAGGCAGAGGTTACTTCCACTCCAAATGGGCAGGTCGCGGGTTCGAATCCCGTCATCGGTGCTCCGTGCCGGTGTAGCTCAGTCGGCCAGAGCAGCTTCGTCACCTCAGCCGCCTTCGATCTCTGGACACCTACACGTGAACAGATTCCGCACCTCCCGGTGCGACGGCCGCGGTTACTTCTTGGTGAGGCGTCCGCAGGACGCCGCGGTTCGAGCCCGCGAAACACCGCCGCCATCCTTGATCTCGGGAGGCAACGCGTTCCGGAGTGCCCGGTGCGCAGGCGGGGGTTACTTCGGATCTTGCGGTTCCGGGTTCGAGTCCCGGGCGTGCCGTGCGCGAGCGCGGCCGCCGGCTCAAATCGGACAGAGCACAAGGCATACACCTCCGCCGATGTCGGCCGCCCGCGGCCGGCACGAACTCGGGCACCCCTGGCCGCGGCATGCCTCCCTCCCCACTGACACCAGCAGGCCGAGGGGGCTGCCGCATGTCCAGGTTCAACTTCCGCAGGACCAAGGCGAGTCCGAGCTCGCCGGTGGCCACCACCGGCCTGCGCACCGTCAACCACAACGGCGGCACCGGATTCGTCCGGGACCGCAAGTCCGAGCTCTTCCTGCTCGCGGTGGCCAACATGGTCGGCCAGGACACCTTCCACGAGCGCGGCGGCGAACGCGACGACCGCTACACCGCGCTGGTGCGCGAACTCGCCGTCACCGAGCCGGAGTGGACCCTCGGGCTGCTGCGCTGGCTGCGCCACGGCGCCCAGATGCGCACCGCCGCCCTGGTCGGCGCCGCCGAGTTCACCCGGGCCCGGCTGGACGCGGGCGCCCACGGCCACTCCCGGCAGGCCGTCGCGGCGGTGCTGCGGCGCGCCGACGAGCCCGGCGAGCTGCTCGCCTACTGGACCTCGCGCTACGGCCGGGCGCTGCCCAAGCCGCTCAAGCGCGGCGTCGCCGACGCCGTCCGGCACCTGTACGACGCCCGCGCGCTGCTCAAGTACGACACCGCGGGCAAGGGCTATCGCTTCGGCGACGTGATCGAGCTGACCCACCCCTCGCCGGCCCCCGGGAAGGAGTGGCAGGGCGCCCTGTTCGCGTACGCGCTGGACCGCCGCCACCGGCCGGAGGAGGCCGTCCCGCCGGCCGCCGACCGGATGCTGACCGCCAACCGGGCGCTGCTCGCGCTGCCCGTCGAGGAACGCCGGGCGGCGGTGACCGCCGAGGGCGGCGCCGAGCGGCTGGCCGCCGCCGGGCTGACCTGGGAGGCGCTGGCGGGTTGGCTGCAGGGGCCGCTGGACGCCGCGGTCTGGGAGGCGGTCATCCCCTCGATGGGACCGATGGCGCTGGTGCGGAACCTGCGCAACTTCGACCGGGCCGGGATCTCGGACGCCGTCGCGGCCGAGGTGGCCCGGCGGATCTCCGACGGGGGCGAGGTGCGGCGCTCGCGCCAGTTCCCGTTCCGGTACCTGGCCGCGCACCGCAACGTGACCTCACTGCGCTGGGGGCACGCGCTGGAGACCGCGCTCGGCCACTCGCTGGCCAACGTGCCCGAACTGCCCGGCCGGACACTGGTCCTGGTGGACCGCTCCGGATCGATGTTCGACCGCTCCGGCGGGCCGACCGAGCTCAACCGGGCCGACTCGGCGGCGATCTTCGGCACCGCGCTGAAGGTCCGGGCCGCCGAGGCGGACCTGGTCGAGTTCGGCACCACCAGCCGGGTGGTCGAGGTGGGCCGGGGCGAGGCGGTGCTGCGGGTGCTGGACCGTTTCTCCGACCTCGGCGGCACCAACACCGCCGACGCCGTCCGCACCCACTACCGCGGCCACGACCGGGTGGTGATCGTCACCGACGAGCAGACCGGCCCGAACCACCGGGGCGGCGACCCGCTCGCCGCCGTCCCGGCCCACGTGCCCGTCTACACCTGGAACCTGGCGGGCTACGCCACCGGCCACGGCCCCAGCGGCGGCGCCCACCGGCACACCTTCGGCGGCCTGAGCGACGCGGCCTTCCGGCTGATCCCCCTCCTGGAGGCCGGGGCGAACGCCCGCTGGCCCTGGGAGGAGTAGCGGAACGCCGGGGAGAGGGGGGAGTCACCGAAGGGGACGGCTCCCCCTCTCTCCCGAGGCCGGAGCGGCGGCGGCCGGACCGGGCGGCGGGAAGCAGCGGCCGGACCGGGCGACGGGAAGCGGCGGCCGGCCCCGGCGCTCGGGCGGATGAGCCCGGTCACAGGCCCCGCCGGAGCGCCCCGACAGCCCCGTAGACTCGGGTGATTGTGACTGCCACCGCCCCGATCCCCCAGCCCTCGCCGTCCGCCCGGCTGTCCGCCGCGCCGGCCGCCTACCCCGCGCCGATGTACCCGCACAAGGCCACCGAGGCCCAGCACCGCGAGCGTCGCATCCGCAGCTTCCAGCCGCGCCGGGGCCGGATGACCAACGCCCAGGCGAGCGCCCTGGACCGGAGCTGGGAGACGTACGGCATACCCATCGACGGCACCCCGCTGGACCTGCCGGAGCTGTTCGGCGGCCTGCCGGTGACCCTGGAGATCGGCTTCGGCATGGGCGAGACCACCGCCGCGATGGCCGCCGCCGACCCGGACATGGGCATCCTCGCCGCCGACGTGCACACCCCCGGCCACGGCAACCTGCTCGGCCTGCTGGAGCGCGACGGTTCCCGGAACGTCCGGACGGCCGCCGGCGACGCGGTGATCCTGCTGCGCGACATGCTCCCGGACGCCTCACTGGCCGGTCTGCGGGTCTACTTCGCCGACCCGTGGCCCAAGCCGAAGCACCACAAGCGCCGGCTGGTCCAGCCCGCCTTCCTCGACCTGGTGCTGCCCCGGCTCGCCCCGGGCGCCCTGGTGCACTGCGCCACCGACTGGGAGCCGTACGCCGAGCAGATGCTGGCCGTGCTGTCCGACTCCCCGGAGCTGGAGAACCTGCACCCCGAGGGTGACGGGACCGGCTGGCTGGAGCCCGCGGACCACCCGGACGGCAGCATCCCCGGCTACGCCCCGCGGCCGGACTGGCGTCCGGTCACCAAGTTCGAACGGGCCGGGATCGCCAAGGGCCACGTCGTCCACGACCTGCTGTTCCGCCGCCGCTGACCCACCGGCGCCGTTCGAACGGGCGCCCGTGCGGCGGCCGTTCGGGCCGGCCGGGGACGGCCGGCCCGGCCCGATTCCTCCCGACGGGCCGCCACCGTGGCCTACCCTGTGCCGCATGGGCAGCCCGTCCGGCGGCGGGTTCCGGACGAACGGCCGGACGACGGTCAGCGCCGCCGCCGACGCACCGGAGACGGTCCCGAGCACCGGCGGCACCCGGACCATCCCGGGGCCCCGGAGGCGCCGGGCCCACCGCCTGCTGTCCCGGCCGGGTGCCGCCGCCGGACCGGTCCCGGCCTTCGGCCCGGGGGAACGGCGCCGGAGGCCGGCCGGGGCCCCGCCGGGCCGCGGCCGCTCGATGGCGCTCTCCTCCGTCACCGCGACCACCGTGCTGACCCTGATCGGCTGCGGGGTACTGATCCTCCACCTGGTCCAGCGGCAGACCGGCACGGTCGGCCTGCTGGTCGGCCTGGGCCTGGCGATGGTGCCGCTGCCGTTCGTCCTCGGCGGCCTGGCCTGGCTCAACCTCACCGCGCGGGTGCCACTGCGGCACACCGTGTTCTGCCTCGGTTGGGGCGCCTGCGCGGCCACCACCGTCGCGATCCTCGCCAACAACTGGACGGCGAGCTACGTGACCCGGCACCGGGGCCCGTTCGGGGAGCTGCTCGGCGCCGGGATCGCCACCCCGGTGATCGAGGAGACCGCCAAGGCCACCGCCCTCCTGGTGCTCCTGCTCCCGCTCGGCCAGCGGCTGCGCTGCCGCGGCCGCCACACCGGGCGCCCCTGCGCGCCGCTGCTGCGCCGGTCGCCAGCGCCCCGGAGCCCGCGCCCGTACCCGCGCCACCCGGTCGGACCGCACGCCCGCGGCCGGCTGCGGCTGCGCCCGTACCTGCGGCCGCTGCCCTACCTGCGCCCCGCCCCGCCCTCCGGCGGGCCGCACCAGCGCTCCCGACCGCGCACCCTGGCCGCCGGGATGGTGCTCGGCGGGATGGCCGCCTGCGGCTTCGCCTTCACCGAGAACGCCCTCTACCTGGGCCGGGCCTTCACCAGCGACCAGCGCCAGCGGCTGGACAGCATCGGCCTCGGCGACCCGCCCAGCCTGCGCGACTTCGACAGCACCGTGCAGACCTTCGTGCTGCGCGCCCTGCTCTCCCCCTTCGCGCACCCGCTGTTCACCGCGCTCACCGGTATCGGCCTGGCCGTCGCCCTCACCACCGCGCGGCGCTGGCTGGCTCGGTTGGCGGCGCCGGCCGGGCTGCTGCTGGCGATGGCGCTGCACGGCACCTGGAACGCCGCCGCCGACCTCGGTACGGACGGCTTCCTGGTGGTGTACGGGGCCCTGATGGTGCCCTGCTTCGCCGCGCTGGTCTGCTTCGCGGCCTGGGCGAGATGCCGCACGGCCCGGCATCCGCTGCCCGGCCGGGTGCCGGGCAGCGGGGCGTCCTGAGGAACCGATTTCCCATCTCGGCGACTTCCCCGTATCGTTGTGTTCACCGACGCGGGGTGGAGCAGCTCGGTAGCTCGCTGGGCTCATAACCCAGAGGTCGCAGGTTCAAATCCTGTCCCCGCTACTCAGTAGCCGGAAGGCCCGGAGGATTCGTCCTCCGGGCCTTCCGCGTTTCCGGGTACGGGCAGAACACGGTCCTGCCACGAAGCTGTAACAGCGGCCGATCCCATGATCCGCTGTCGGAGGCCTGAACCATACTGATGAAAAATTCATCACATTTGGGGCGGGCTGTTCGGGCCGCCCCGGACAGGAATCACCTCATGCTGTCGAAGCGACTGGTCAGCACCGCCGCGATCTGCCTCGTCCTGGCCGCCGGCACCGCCGCGTGCGGTAGTGAGAAGAGCGACGGGAAGGGCGGCGACGCCAAGGCGGGCGCCTCGAAGAAGCTCGACACCGACAAGCTCAGCGCCCAGGACATCATGAAGCAGGCCAAGGACGCCCTGGCCTCCGCGACCTCCCTCAAGATGGCCGGCACCATCGACGCCGGCGAGGGCAAGATGGAGATGAACCTGTCGCTGGACAACAAGAGCCAGTGCACCGGCACCATGGCGATGCCGGGCATGGGCAAGTTCGAGATCATCAGCGACGGCAAGACCTCCTACGTCAAGCCGGACACCGCCTTCTGGACCAACGTGGGCGGCCCGAACGGCGCCAAGGCCGCCGAGCTGTTCAAGGGCCGCTACCTGACCGGCTTCGAGAACGACCCGTCGATGGGCTCCCTCACCAGCGTCTGCAACCTGGCCGAGTTCAGCAAGAAGATCACCGAGGACAAGAGCACCAACGAGAAGGCCGAGAAGGGCTCCGCCGGCGAGGTCAACGGCGTGAAGACCTTCAGCCTGAAGTCCACCGACCCCAAGGGCGGGGTCTCGACCATGCAGATCGCCACCGAGGGCAAGCCCTACCCGGTGCGGGTCGAGCACTCCGGCGGCGAGGACGGCAACGGCAAGATGGACTTCAGCGACTTCGACAAGCCGCTGACCATCCAGGTCCCGTCGCCCGACAACACGGTCGACTTCACCAAGTTCAAGGACCAGCTCAAGAGCGCCTGAGCGACGGCCGCGGCAACCCGCGAAATAAATCCGTTGCCCTCCGACCGGGGTGCTGCCTACGCTGGCAGCACACTGAAGGGAGGTGATCCTGAGTTGAGTTACATCAGGATGCGTGAGGTGGCTGCTCGCTAGAGCCGCCCCTGCCTGCGCAGGGTGAGGCCCTCGGCCTCCGGCAGGCGAAATCCAAGCAGTCACCCGGCCCGCGGGCTCACCGGTACATCCCCGGTGCCTCGGCGCCTGGCCAGTGCACGGGCCGGCGCGGAGGAGCAGCCCGCGGGCCGTCTGCGTTCCCGGGGAGCTTCCGGCATCGGTTCCGGAGGCTCCCCGCGGCGTGTCCGGGGTCAGCCCGGGGCGTGGCCGGCGGGGCTGCCCGGGATGCGGCCGGGAGCCACCAGGGGCGTGGCCGCGGCTGCGGCGCCGCGGCGCTAGAGTCGGCCCGGATTCCGGGGCGGAGCGGCGCGGACACAGGGGGTAGGCGATGGCGAAGGCGCGACGGCTGGGCGGCGGGGCGACCGTGCTGCGGAAGGCGCGGTGGGGCGCCGCCGGGGCGCTGGCCGGGACGGGGCTGGTCGGGCTGCTGCTGTTCGCGCTCGGCCGGGAGCACCTCTGGCAGGCGCTCGGCGGCGGGCTGGTGGTGATCGGGGCCTCGGTCGCGCTGGGCGGCGGGCTGGGCTTCCTGTTCGGGGTGCCCCGGGTGCGCGGCGGCGCCGGCTCCGAGGAACCGCCGGGCTCGTACGCGCCGAACACCAATTTGGAGCAGGTCTCGGACTGGCTGACCAAAGTGCTGCTGGGCGTCGGGCTGACCCAGCTCGGCTCGCTCGGCGAGCGGCTGCACGACCTCGGTACGGCGCTGGCGCCCGTGCTCGGCGGGGGCGAGGCGGCGGTGCCGTTCGCGGCGGCGCTGGTGCTGTACTTCCTGGTCTTCGGCTTCCTGGCCGGCTGGCTGGTGACCCGGCTGGCGCTTCCCCAGGCGCTGACCGAGACCGACCAGGCGCTGGACCTCTTCCTCGCCGGACAGGACCGCGACCGGCACGGCGACAAGGTGGGCGCGGACGACCTGCGGGTCCGCGCGATGCAGCAGCTCGGACTGCTGGGCGGTACCACGCAGCGCCCGGCCGCGCTGGCCGGGCAGCTGCCGCCCGCCTCCGGCACGCCGGCCGGCCCGGAGGGCGTGGTGGCGGAGGTCCGCTCGACCGCGCGGCGCTCGGCGCTGACCGCCGAGCAGGTGCGGGCCCTCTTCGCGGACGGCTCCGAGGGCCGGCGGATCCAGGCGCTCGCGCTGATGCAGGGCGATCCGGCGCTGGCGGACCTGCGGAGCGTGCTGGACGCGATCGAGCACCCGCGCTCCGACTTCGAGCAGTACCACGCGCTGCTGGCCGCCCGGGGACTGCTGTCCCGGCTGCCCGCCGCCGGGGCGCAGCGGCTGCGGGACGCGGTGGCGCGGCAGCTGGTCGACCCGCGGGGCATTCCGTACGGGTCGGACCGCAGCTGGCTGGCGGAGAAGATCCTCTCCCGGCTCCCGGCGGCGGCCGTCCTGCCGGAGCAGCAGTCGGCGCCGCCGGCCGCGCAGGCCGTACCGGCGGTGCCGGACCGGCCGGGCGGGCCGTCCGCCGAGGCCGCCTCCTAGGAGCCGACGGTGAAGCGCAGTTCGGGCCGGTCCCAGGTGATCCTCCCGCGCGCGGGGAAGGTGCCGACGCGTTCGGCGCCCACCCGCAGGTAGAAGTGCTCGGCGCGCGGATGGGAGACCACGCGCACGCTGGTGACCCCGGCCGCGCGGGCCTGCTCCAGCATGTGGGCGATCAGTTCGCGGCCGGTGCCGCGCCCCTGGGCCTCGTCGGCGACGAACATCAGGTCAAGCTCGGCCGGTTCGCGGATCAGCCCGTAGAAGCCGAGCAGCCGGTCGGTGGCCGGGTCGGTGGCGAGGAACACCTCGTGGCCGGCGATGTACTCGGGTGTCACCCGGTAGCCGTCGACCATCGGCGCGTACTCGCCGTGGTAGGCGGAGGAAGCCTGGATCAGGTCGGTGAGCCGGTCGGCGTCGGTCTCGTCGGCCCGCCGGATCGTCGTCTCGGTCATGCGGGCAAGTATAGGGGCGCTCCGCACTAATGACTATTACATAACCTGGTCGTCGGGCCGCCCGGCGGCGGCGGTCGGCAGCCCGGCTCGCGCGCCTCGGCGGCCAGGACGTCCGAGGGAGCGGGGGGAATGCCGGCGGCGGCCACCCGGTCATCCGGACACGCGGCGGCCCCGGCCGCCTCCGGAAGCGTCCGGGGTGCGGGCGGGGCCTGGGCGGGTGTGGCCGGGGAACCGGGCGGGGCCTGGGCGGTCAGCGGCCGAGCAGGCCCTGGGCGGCGGCCCGGTTGACGTTGGTCAGGCCGCGGACCAGCTGGGTGGTGAGGAAGACCAGCACCAGCCCGAGGACCGCGAGCCCGGCGATCTGCCACGGCGCCTGGACCTCGTACACGTGCCGGACGCCCTCGTCGTCGGTGAAGTCGAACAGCCGGTACCCGTTCCAGGGGGTGTAGGTCGGGAAGACCCAGTGGTACAGCGGGTAGAGCGTCAGGGCCCAGCCGAGCACCAGGAACACCAGCGTCATCGAGAAGCTGAACACCGCCCAGGGGAACATCACCACCTGGTACAGCACGGCCTTCCAGCCGGCCCGGTCCGCCAGCCGTGCGGTGACGGCGCCCCAGCCGCCCGGGCGGACCTGGCGCACCGGCTCCGGGCCGGGGACGTCCAGGGCCAGCATGCCGCGCACCCGGGCCCGTTCCAGCCGGCCGAAGCCGCGGGCGAGGCCGGTCAGCGCGCCCAGGACGGGCAGGCCGATGACGGTGGCGAAGGTGCCGAGGCCGAGGCACAGCAGGGTGATCGAGGAGGCGAACCCGGCGATCGCCAACGGCAGGCCGCTGAGCGCGAAGCCGACCTCGCGGTAGTAGTAGGCCGAGAACGGCGCCCGCCACAGGGCCGGCCGCCGCTCGGTCCACCGGGCCCGGACGGGGCGCGGGTCGTCACCGTAACCGCCCGGGACGTCCCAACCCCGGTCCTCCATGCTGCGGCTGCTGCTCATGCTCCCGGCCCCCGGCCCCTCGTACTGTCGGTCGTTCGTCCCGCTGACGAGGTCCAGTCTGGTGGACGCGCCGGCCGGCTGGGATCCGGAGGCCTGGCGGATCCGGGGTGGGGTTAACCCCCCTCCGTCCGGACGGCCGGGCCGCGCCACTCGTCGGCGAGCAGCGAGTAGAGGTAGGAGTCGGACCAGACGCCGTCCTCGAACACGTCGTGCCGCAGCCGCCCCTCCAGTCGGAAGCCCAGCCCGGTGAGCACCTTGACGGAGGCCGTGTTGGCCACGGCGACCCGGGCGGCCAGCCGGTGCAGGCCCAGCGGACCGAAGGCGAGGTCGCAGAGCAGGCCGACGGTCTCGCCCGCGTAGCCGAGGCCCCAGCACCCGCGGGCCAGCACGCACCCGAGCCAGGCGGCGCGGTGCCCTTCGAGGGTGAGCGAGGCCTGCCCGATCGGCGTCGCGTCGTCCGGCTCCTCGGCGTCGGCGAGCCTGGTGACGGCGAGCCGGTAGGTGTCCCGCTCCTCGGCCATCGCCTCCTCCAGGTAGAGCTCGACCTGGTCGGCGCAGTCCTCCCGGTCGCTCGGCCCGAAGGGCAGGTACCGGGTGACCTCCGGGTCGCCGAACAGCGCGTGCAGCGCGTCCACGTCGCCCTCGGTGTGGTGGTACTCGCGGACGGCCAGTCGCGGGCCGGTGAGTCGTACGGGGACCATGGCTGCCGACCCTATCCCCGCCCGGCGGCTACCGTTCGGACTATGAACGACGAAGACCTGCGGCTCGCCCCGCGCACCAAGGCCGCCGACCTGCTCGCCTGGGCGGCCGAGCAGGACCGCGCGCCGGTGGCCGAGGGGCCGCTGCGCGCGGTGCTGGCGCTGCTGGAGCTGGGCGAGGGCAGGATGCACGACGGCTGGCCCGAACTGACCTCCGACGCGGTGGAGCACCTGCTCCACGAGCGGCTCCACCTGTACGTCCAACCCGCGCCCGAGGAGGACCCGCTCGCCTACGGCGACGCCGTCCGGCTGCTGGTCGACCACCAGCGGGCGGCCCGCCGGCTGAACGCCAAGCGCCAGGAGCGGCTGCACGAGGAGGCCGAGTGGCAGGGGGAGGTCGCGGCCGGGCTGCTGCGCCGCGCCGACCTGGTGACCTGGCCCCGGCTGTACGCGCTGCTGCTGCACGCGCACGGGGCGGACGTCACGGACCCGGAGGCGGTGCGGGAGTGGCTGGCCGGCTTCGGGGAGTTCGCCGAGGAGGAGCGGCTGGCGGCGTTCGAGGCGCTGGCGTCGGCCGGCTGGCTGGACGAGCCGGACGAGCGGGGCTGGGGCCCGGGCCGGGTGCTCTCGGTGGGCATGGCCACGGACGGCGCGCGTCGGCTGCTGGAGCAGGGCCTGATGCGGCGCAGCTACCGCAACCTGGCGCGGCTGACCGCGCTGGGCCGGCCGATGCCGGACGAGTTGGCCGGGGACTTCGGGAGGTTCGAGGAGGCGGCGGTGGACGCGGCGCTCGACCTGTTCGGCGCCTGGACGGTGCCGGGGCTGCCGCGGCTGCTGGTGACGGAGTTCCCGGAGCTGGCGCCGGAGCCGGGCCCGGAGGAGATCGACGCGTACCTGGCGCAGCTGCCCGTCGAGGAGTGAGACGCGGCGCGGGAGGCCCCGGTCCAGGGGCCTCCCGCGGGTGCGTCGGTGGGCGTGCGTCAGGGGTTGAGGCCGCGCTGCTGGAGCCAGGGCTCCGGGTCGACCGGGGCGCCGCCGCCGGGGCGGACCTCCATGTGCAGGTGGGGGCCGGTGACGTTGCCGGTCGCGCCGACCTTGCCGATCTGCTGGCCGGTGGCGACGTTGCCGGAGCCCTTGGTGATCGAGGAGAGGTGGCAGTACCAGATCTCGGTGCCGTCGGGCAGGGTCTCGACGATCCGGTAGCCGTACGAGCCGGCCCAGCCGGCCGAGGTGATGGTGCCCTGGCCGAGCGCGTGGACGGGGGTGCCGGTGTCGGCGGCGAAGTCCAGGCCGGTGTGCAGGTTGGCCCAGTAGCGGGCGCTCTGGCCGTAGTGGGCGGAGAGCCGGTAGTCGTTCACCGGGAGGGTGAGGGCGGCGGCCTTGGCCCGCTCGGCCTCCTCTGCGGCGCGCTTGGCCTCGGCCTCCTTGGCGGCGGCCTTGGCTTCCGCCTCCTGGGCGGCCTGCAGCCGGGCGGTCTCCTCGGCGGCGGTGCGCTGGCTGTCGGCCTGGTGCTGGATGCGGGCGGCGAGCGCGAGGCCGGGGTCGGCGGAGAGGGCGACCGGGGTCTCGTCCGGGACCTCGACGGCGGGGGCGGCGGCCGGGGTCGCCGAGGCGAAGCCGGTGGCGCCCAGCGTGGCGGCGACGGCGGTGACGCCGAGCAGCGGGGAGGCCCCGCGGGTCTGACGCGGCATCCGGTGGCGGTTGGTGTCGGCCTCCGCGGCGAACGCCTCCGGGCCGAAGGCCTCGGGGCCGTCCGGGCCGGGGTGGTCGAGGAGCTGGGTACCGGCTGCGGGGCCGGCCGGGTGTGCCGGGGTGTGCGTCGACGCCACGGAGGCGCGCTCCTTTCCTTCCTTCGCGCCTACCGGGTTAGCTGACGGGTTCGGAGCAGGAAGGTCTCCTACGGCCGGGCCGGAGCCCCGCCGATTCACCCCAAGGAACGTGGTTCCCCGGCTCCCTGACCTGCCCGGGGGCGGGTCGGCGGGATTAGGCGACGGCGCGCACGGTGCCGTCTGGGTACGGCGTTGACAACCGCGCTGCGTTATCAAACGTTAATCCTAGGAGGCTCTGATTCCAAGCCATCCGTTTCGGGCCGCCCGATCGCAGGTGAACGGACGTCAACGAACGACCCCTCACGCACGGCCCCATCTGAGTACCCCTACTCATGTGCGGCCCGGCCGGGCGGCCGCATCCTGACGCCATGAGCGCACCGATGCAGACCCGCACCACGGCCGCGTACCACATCCAGGCCGTCCTCTCCTTCGCCCTGTCGGGCATCGCCCTCGCCGCCGGGATCGCCTACCTGCCGGTCGGCGGGTGGACCCGGGCCTTCCTCGGGATCGGCCTCCTCTACACCGTCACCTCCGCGTTCACGCTGGCGAAGGTGGTCCGGGACCGGCAGGAGTCCAACGAGATGGTCACCCGGGTGGACCAGGCCCGGCTGGAGAAGCTGCTCAGCGAGCACGACCCGTTCAAGGTGGAAGGGGTCTGACCGCACCCGTCCGACCGCGCCCCTTCCCCCCGGCCCGCCGACCGCTTGACGGCTAAGGCTATTAGCCTTAGCTTTATGGCTATCGGCAGTACCGCCGATGCCCAGCACCCGCGGCCCGAGGAGGACCCCGTGAACGGCACCATCACTCCGAGCACCCAGTACCTGAGCGTTCCCGGCGGCCGGATCGCCTTCGACGACACCCGGCAGGGCGACGGCACCCCCGTCGTCCTGCTCCCGGGCATGCTCGACAGCCGGGCCGCGTACCGGCACCTGCGCCCGCTGCTGGTCGCCGCCGGCCACCGCGTCGTCACCATGGACCTGCGGGGCTTCGGCGAATCCTCGATCAGCTGGGACGACTACAGCCCGGCCGCCATCGCCGACGACGTCCTCGCCCTGCTCGACCACCTCGGCATCGAGCGCGCCGTCCTCGCCGGCAACTCGTACACCGGGGCGACGGTCGTGAAGGCCGCCGGGGACGCGCCCGAGCGGGTCGCCGGGATCGTCCTGATCGACGCCTTCGTCGAGAGCCCGCGGCCGGGCGCCCTGATGCGCGGCGTCATGGCCCTGATGGGCCCCGCCCTCGTCCACTGGCCGGCCTCCTGGGGCTTCTACCTGCGCCGGATGGCCTTCCCCGGCGCCAAGCCCGCCGACTTCGACGCGTACGTGGACGGGCTGGTCGCCGCGCTGCGCACGCCGGGACGGAAGACCGCCACCCGCGGGTACGTCCACGGCGACTCGGCGCCGGTCGGCTGGACGGCCGCGGTGCGGTGCCCGGCGCTGGTGGTCATGGGCGACAAGGACCCCGACTTCCCGAAGCCGGAACTCGTCGCCGACCGGCAGGCCGCCGCGCTCGGCGCGCGGAAGGCGATGATCGAGGGGTCCGGGCACTACCCGATGGCCGACAACCCGGCGGCCACCGCGGACGCCCTGCTGCCGTTCCTCGCCGAACTCGGCTGAGCGCCGCCGCCGGCCCCCGCCCGACCCTGCCCCTGCCTGCCCCTGCCCGCCCCGCCGACGTCACCGGCACCCGCCCGGCAGCGCCCGACGTCACCCGACTTCGACCCGTACGGAGAGCCCGAACCCATGCCCCGCGTAGGACTGACCCCCGACCAGGTCGTCGACCACGCCCTCGCCCTCATCGACGAGCAGGGCGCCGAGGCCCTCACCCTGGCCTCCGTCGCCGCCCGGGCCGGGGTCGCCGCCCCCTCGCTGTACAAGCACGTCAGCGGCGGCCTCGCCGAACTGCGGCGGCTGATCGCCGTCCGGGTCACCGGGGAACTGGCCGACCGACTGGCCGAGGCGGCCGTCGGACGCAGCGGGGACGACGCCGTCGCCGCCGTGCTGCGCGCCTACCACGCGTACGCCACCGAGTACCCGCACCGCTACACCGCCCTCCCCCAGGCCCCGCAGCCGGACGACGACCTGGCCCGCGCGGCCGCCCGGCTCGTCGGCGTGATCGTCGCCGTCCTGCGGGAGTACGGCCTCGACGGCTCCGAGGCGATCCACGCCGCCCGCACCGTCCGCTCCCTCGCCCACGGCTTCGCCTCGCTCACCACCGCCGGTGCCTTCCAGCTCGCCGAGGACCTCACCACCACCCACGACCGCCTCGTCGCCACCCTCACCACCGGCCTGCGCGCCTGGCCCGCGTAGCGGCCCGGCGCCGGAGCGGCCCGGCCGCGCCCCTTCCGAACAGCGTGAGCACAGACCCCACACATCGTGGAACGCGATCCGGCCACCCGGCTCGATTCCGACGCTGCCCGCCGGTGCCGGTCGGGCAGGTCCGGGCCCTCGTCAGGCGGTGGGATCGGGGTCGAACGAGTGCCGATTGCCGCCGAATTGACTCGATATTGACGAGATCCGGTCACTTGGCGAGATCCGTTCACACCTTCGTAGGATCATCACCCTAGAATTCGCCGCGTGACGATGACTCAGTGGTCCGTAACGGCAACCGGCGTGCTCGCCGTCCTCGCCCTCGTGGCCGCCGCGCGCTACCGCGCCGTGTCCGTCACCCAGCGCGGCCGCGCCGACCGTCTGCAGGGCGAACTCGCCGCCGTCCAGGAACAGCTGGCCGCCGAGCTCTCCCGCCGCGGCGCCGACCTCGCCGCCGTCCAGCAGGAGCAGGAGCACACCGCCTCCACCCAGCGGGCCTTCCTCAGCGTCGCCCGCCGGATCCTGGTGATGGCCCACGACCAGCAGGCGCTGCTGGACGAGATGGAGCGCACCCACGACGACCCGGCGCTGCTGGAGGGCCTGCTCAAGGCCGACCACGCGGCCGCCCAACAGGCCCGGCTGGCCCAGACCCTGGCCGTGCTGTGCGGCGCGCGGGCCGGCCGGCACTGGCCGGAACCGGTCTCCCTGGAGGACGTCGTCCGCGGCGCCCAGTCGCGCATCCTGCCGTTCCAGCGCGTGGTGGTGCGCAGCCGGATCGAGACCGCGGTGGTCGGCGCCGCCGCCGAGGCGCTGATCCACGCGATCGCCGAGCTGCTGGACAACGCCACCCGCTACTCCCCGCCCAGCACCCAGGTGTTCGTCACCCTGGTGCCCGTGCACAACGGCGCCGTCATCGAGATCGACGACGGCGGCGTCGGCATGCCGGAACAGGCCGTCGCCAAGGCCGCCGCCGCACTGGCCGGCGGCAGCACCCTGGAGGTCTCCCGGCTCGGCGAGGTGCCGCAGCTGGGCCTGGCCGCGGTCGGCCGGCTCGCCGAGCAGTACGGCTTCCGGGTCACGCTCAGCTCGGCGCCCTCGCCGTACGGCGGCGTGCGCGTCGTCCTGCTGCTCCCGAACGCGCTGCTCACCGAGCCGCTGCCGCCCACCGTCCCCGGCCTCGGGCCGGACGACCGCGCGTTCAACCCCGGCCCCCCGCCGGCCTCTCCCTCCGGCCACCCCCTGGTGGAGACCCCACCGACCGGCCGGCACGCCGCCGACGGCACCCCTCCCCCGCTGCCCCGCCGGAGCCACCGGCGCGACCGCAACAGCCGCCCGGCCCAGCACGCCGCTCCCCCTCCGCCGCCCGCGCCGCCCTACCGCTCGGCCCGGGACGCGCAGGCGTTCATGGCGATGTTCCAGGCCGGAACCGCCAGCGGCCGGTCCGCCGCCCGGGCCCAGGCCCAGTTCGACCCTTCCCCGCCCGTTTCCCCCCGACTTCCCCAGCGCTCCGGAGAGTTCCATGACCACCACCCCTGATCTCGGCTGGCTGCTCGCCGACATCATCGCCGTCCCGCAGGTCCAGCACGCCGTCGTCGTCTCCAACGACGGCCTGGAGATCGGCCGCAGCGAGGGCATCGGGCGCGACGACGCCGAACGGCTCGCCGCCGCCTGCTCCGGACTGCAGTCGCTGGCCCGCGGCGTCGCGACGGGCTTCGGCGGACCGGGCAGCGCCACCCGACAGATCATCATCGAGTACGGCGGCGGCTACCTCTTCGTCGTCGCCGCCGGTGCCGGCGCCCACCTGGCCGTGGTGACCAGCGAGGCGGTCGACGCCGGCCTGGTCGCCTACCAGATGCAGGTCCTGGTCGAACGGATCGGCACCCACCTCACCAGCCCGCCGCGCGTCGACCACGCGGCGGGGGGCCACCGGTGAGCGGGCCGGTCCGGCCGTACGTCATCACCGGTGGCCGCAGCCGCTCCACCCGGGCCGAGCTGGCCGTGGAGAGCCTGGTCAGCGCGTCACCCGAACCACCGGACCTGCCCGAGCACGAGCTGCTGAACCGCGAACACCGGCGCATCCTCGACCTCTGCCACAGCCTGCTGTCCATCGCCGAGGTGGCGGCCCACCTGAGGCTGCCGCTCGGCGTCGTCAAGGTGCTGGTCGGGGACCTGTGGGACCTCGGTGCCGTGCAGGTGCTCCCTCCCGTCCCGCAGGCCGAACGCCTGCCCGCAACCCTCCTGGAAGAGGTGCTCGTTGGCCTCCGCCAACTCCGCTGAAGCCGTCCCCGGGGCCGCCGGGTCCACCGACGGGCCGCAGTACCTGCCCTCCTCGGTGCAGGGCGCGGTCAAGATCCTGGTCACCGGTCCTTTCGGGGTCGGCAAGACCACCCTGGTCGGTTCGCTGAGCGAGATCACCCCGCTGCGCACCGAGGAGACCATGACCGCCGCCAGCGCCGGCGTGGACGACCTCACCGGGCGCCCCGGCAAGACCACCACCACGGTGGCGCTGGACTTCGGCCGGATCACGCTCAACTCCCGGCTCGCGCTGTACCTGTTCGGCACGCCCGGGCAGCAGCGGTTCTGGCCGCTCTGGGACGACCTGTCGCGCGGCGCGCTCGGCGCCATCGCCATGGTCGACCTGCGCCGCCCGGACGAGAGCTTCGACGTGCTCGGCCGGCTGGAGGAGCAGCGCATCCCGTTCGCGGTCGCGGTCAACACCTTCCCGAACACGCCGAGTTACCCGGAGGAGGAGCTGCGCTCCGCGCTGGACCTGCTGCCGGAGGTGCCGATCCTGCACTGCGACGCGCGCGACCGCCGGCAGTCCTACGACCTGCTGATCGACTTCGTCGACCACCTGCACCGCAGCTCGATCCTGGAGCTCCAGCGATGACCGCTCCCGAACACCCCGTGCCCCCCGGCACCTCCGGCGGGTGCCCCGTCGCCCACGGCGGCAGCCTGCCCGGCGGGCTGCCCGTGGGCGTGCCGCTGACCCCGCTGTACGGCCCGGCCCTCGCCGAGGACCCGCACGGCCTGTACGCCCGGCTGCGCGAGCGCTACGGGCCGGTCGCACCGATCGAGCTGGAGCCCGGGGTCGAGGCCTGGCTCGTCATCGGCTACCCCGAGCTGCTCGAACTCACCCGCAACGAGGCACTGTTCTCCAAGGACTCGCGGCGCTGGCGGGTGCCCGCCGAGGGCCGGCTGGCGCCCGACTCCCGGCTCCAGCCGATGACCGCCTGGCGCCCCACCGTGCTCAACCTGGACGGCGCCGAGCACCAGCGGCTGCGCACCGCCGTCGCCGACACCCTCGCCCAGATCGACCACCGGCAGCTGCGCGGCACCACCGAGGCCGCCGCCAACGGGCTGATCGACAGCTGGGGCCCGGACGGCACCGCCGACCTGGTCACCCAGTACGCGAACCGGCTGCCGCTGCTGGTCTTCACCCAGCTGCTCGGCCTGCCCACCGACGCCGGTCCGCACCTGATCCGGCTGATCAACGACATCTCCGACAGCGGCGCCGAATCGGTGCGCGCCAACGAGGAGTTCCACGCGATCCTGGTCGACCTGGTGCGCCGCCGCCGGACCGAGCCCAGCGCCGACCTCACCTCCTGGCTGCTGGCCCACCCGGCCGCGCTGACCGACGAGGAGGCGGTGCACCACCTGGTGGTGATGATGGTCGCCGGGAACGAGACCACCATCGGCTGGACCGGCAACACGCTGCGGCTGCTGCTCACCGACCGGCGCTTCCGGGCCACCCTCACCGGCGGGCGGCTGACCGTCTCCGACGCGCTGGAGGAGGTGCTCTGGCGCGACCCGCCGACGCAGAACTTCCCCGGCCGCTGGGCCACCAGCGACACCGTCCTCGGCGGTCAGTACATCAGCGCCGGCGACCTGCTCGTGCTCGGTCTGGCCGCGGCCAACGCCGACCCGGCCGCACAGGGCGCCTCGGCCGCCGCGCAGGGTTCGCTGGGCGGCAACCGGGCCCACCTCGCCTGGGGCGCGGGCAAGCACGTCTGCCCGGCCCAGCAGCCGGCCAGGATCATCGTCGAGACCGCCGTCGAGACCCTGCTGCACCGCCTCCCCGACCTCCAACTGGCCGTACCGGCCGGTGACCTGACCTGGCGCCCGTCCCCGTGGGCGCGGGCCCTGAACGCCCTTCCGGTGCTCTACAGCGCCTTCACCCCACCCCGTCCGCCAGCCCCCGAGAGGCCCGCATGGACACCACCGACGACGGAACCCGCGCCGAGCCCGTCAGGCTCGACCCCTTCGGCCGCGACCAGCACGGCGAGAACGCCCGGCTCCGCGCGGCCGGCCCCGCGGTCCTGGTGGAGCTCCCTGGCGGGGTGGTGGTCTGGGCGGTAACCCACCACGACACCCTCCAGTCGCTGCTGGCCGACCCCAGGGTCGGCAAGGACGCCCGGCTCTGGAACACCTTCCGGGAGGGACGGCTGCCGGAGGGCTGGCCGCTGCTCAACTTCATCGCCGTCCCCGGCATGGTCACCGCCGACGGCGAGGACCACCGGCGGCTGCGCGGACTGGTCTCCCAGGCCTTCACCCCGCGCCGGATAGCCGGCCTGGCCCCCGCCATCGAGGCCCGGACGATCGCGCTGCTGGACGAGGTCGCGAAGCTGGAGGGCGAGTTCGACCTGCGGCGGCACTTCGCCTACCCGCTGCCGATGCAGGTGATCGGCGAGCTGCTCGGCCTCGCGCTGGAGCAGCAGGACGAGCTGCACGAGCTGTCCGACACCATGGTCTCCAGCTCGGCCACCCCGGCGGCGGCCGTCGCCGCGCAGCGGGGCCTGAACGCGCTGCTGGCCAAGGTCGTGGCGGCCAAGCGGGCCGAGCCCGGCGACGACCTGACCTCCGACCTGATCGCCGTCCGGGATGAGGGCGACCGCCTCAGCGAGGCCGAGCTGGTCGGCACCCTGCTGCTGATGCTGGTCGCCGGGCACGAGACCACGCTCAACCTGATCACCAACGCCGTCCGCGCCCTGCTCGCGCACCCGGACCAGCTGCGGCTCGTCCTGGACGGGGAGCAGCCGTGGTCGGCGGTGGTCGAGGAGACGCTGCGCTACGACTCCCCGGTCGGGCAGTTCCCGCTGCGCTACGCGATCGAGGACATCGAGGTCGGCGACGTGGTGATCCGGCGCGGCGAGGCGCTGCTGGCCTCGTACGCGGCGGCCGGGCGGGACTCCGGGCACCACCCGGACGCGGACCGCTTCGACCTCACCCGGCAGCCCGCCAGGCACCTGTCGCTCGGCCACGGCCCGCACTTCTGCCTCGGCTCCGGGCTCGCCCGCCTGGAGGCCGAGACGGCGCTGCGGCACCTGTTCGCCCGCTTCCCGGGGCTGGCCCCGGCGGAGGGCAGGACCGACGAGCCGATCGCCTCGTTCGTCAGCAACAGCGTGCGCACCCTGTGGGTGACGGTCTGATCCCGCCGGTTACCTGAGGGCGGTCCGGGTCGTTCGGCAGGGCATGAAGAAACTCGCCACCCTGGCCGCCCTCACCATGGCGGGCCTCGCCCTCGCCGTCCCGGCGGCCTCCGCCACGACCCAGACCGCCGCCTCGCCGGACGTCACCGGCGGGCTCACCGACGGGCTCTCCCTCTCCCCGGCCGACCTCGCCCTGAAGACCGCCGGCAAGCTTCCGGTGGTCGGAAAGGCCGCCAACGAGATCGAGGCGATCGGGGACAACCAGATGGAACACCCGGGGCTCAGCGGGCACGTCCTGAACTGACGGCCGCTCGGGTGCTCGACCCGTGGGCGGCCGGCCGACCCCCGAACGGCCGGCCGCCCACGGCCGTCGGGCCGCTTCCTTCGGCCCACGGTGCCGGGCCCCCGCGGCGGACGGCCACGGTGGTCGGCACTCAGCCCGCGGACAGCCGGTTGAGCTCCGGGTAGCTCAGCCCCTCGGCGAGCGCGGTGAACGTGCCGCTCCCGTACACCTCCTCGGCGGCCCGGCGGACCGCCGCGTACGCCACCTCGGCGAGGCCGGGGCCCAGGCTGATCCGGGCCACCCCGAGCTTCGCCAGCTCGGCGACCGCAGGGGCGCCGGGACCGGCCAGCACGTTCAGCGGCGCCGGGACGGCCTCGACCAGGGCGGCGATGGTCTCCGGATCGGACACCCCGGGGGCGAACACCCCGTCCGCACCCGCCTCGACGTACGCCCGCAACCGGCGGACCGCCTCGTCCAGCCGGCCCTCCGGGGCGCCGATCCCGCGCAGGAACACGTCGGTGCGCGCGTTGACGAAGAGCGGCACACCGGCCGCGTCCGCCGCGGCCCGGGCGGCCGCGATCCGTTCGGCGGCCTCCTCCAGGGGGCGGCCCTCGTCCTCCAGGTTCACCCCGACGGCGCCGGTGGCGAGCAGCCCGGCGACCGTCTCGCCGACCCCGGCGGCGCTGTCCGCGTAGCCGCCCTCCAGGTCCGCGGTGACCGGCAGGTCGACCGCCCGGACGATCTGGGCCGTCCGGGCCAGCACCTGCTCTCGGTCCGCGCCGCCGCCGTCCGCGCTGCCGAGCGACCAGGACACGCTCGCGCTGGCCGTCGCCACCGCGCGCGCCCCTGCGCCGGCCACCAGCCGGGCGCTCGGCACGTCCCAGGCGTTCGCCAGCACCAGCGGCTCGCCCGGGCGGTGCAGCTCGCGCAGCAGCCCGGCCTTCTCCCGCCGGACGCTCCGATCGGCGGCGCTCACTTCGCCGCCGGGCTCATGCGGGTGGCGATGCTGAGCCGGTTCCAGACGTTGATCGTGGCGATCAGCGCGATCAGCTGGGCCAGCTCGGTCTCGTCGAACTGCGCGGCGGCCTCGGCGTAGACGTCGTCCGGCACGTGGGTCTGGGCCACCAGGGTGATCGACTCGGTGAGGGCCAGGGCGGCGCGCTCGCGGGCGGTGAACCACGGGGTCTCGCGCCAGGCAGGGAGGGAGAGCAGACGGTGGTCCAGCTCGCCGACCTTCTCGGCCTCGGTGGAGTGCATGTCGATGCAGAACGCACAGCCGTTGATCATCGAGGCGTGCACCTTGACCAGGTGGGCGAGCAGCGGGTCGAGACCCTGCCGGGAGGCCCGCTCCACGGCGATCATCGCCTGGTAGTAGGCGGGGGCCAGCTTGAACATCTCCAGCCGCTGCTCGGGGGCGGGCACCGGGCCCTGGTTCGTACGCGTCGTCTCGTCCGTCGTCTCGTCCGTCGTCATGGCCGCCAGCCTAGGAGCGCGGCGGCCCGCCGTCCTGGTGCGATCGGCCATCCGTTCCTTGGGCCACTTCCGGCGTACGAACGGCCGTGCGAGGATCGCTGGCAGGAGATCGCCGACAGGACGAGGTCAGGGGGCACGGCCGTGTGCACGGCGTTCGTCAGCATCGAGCCGGAAGCGGCCGTCCCGGTGCTGCTGCTGTCCGTCCGGGACGAGTACCTGGGCCGGGCCTGGCTGCCGCCGGACCACCACTGGCCGGACCGGCCCGAACTGCTCGGCGGCCTGGACCTCGCGGCCGGCGGCACCTGGCTGGCCGTCGACCCCGACCGGCGCACCGCCGCCTGCCTGCTGAACGGCTTCGGCCCGCTCGCCCCCGCCGACGCCCGGCGCACCCGCGGCCGACTGCCGCTCACCGCCGTCCGGGAGAACGGGATCGGCCACCTGGACCTCACCCCGTACGACCCGTTCCACCTCGTCCTGGTCCGGGCCGACGGCGCCCGGGTGTCCAGCTGGAACGGCGGACGGATGGAGGAGCGCGAACTGCCGACCGGCCTGAGCGTGGTGCTCAACGACGGGCTGGAGGGCCTGGCCGCCGGCCGGACCGCCTCCGCGCGGATCCGCGCCCTGATGGCCGCGCGGGCCGCCCACTTCCGCGCCCGCCTCACCGCCGAGCCCCGGCCGGAGCCGACCGCCGACGGGCCGGCCGCGACGGCCTGGGGCGACTGGCTGCCGGTCGTCGCCGGGGACGGGCTGGCGCCGGACGCGGACGCCGCGCTGGTCCAGCGGCGGGACTTCGGCGACGGGCGGATCTGGGGCTCCTCGTCAATCTCGCTGCTCGCGCTCGGACCGGACCTGCTGCGCTACGACTTCGCGGCCGCGCCGGTGCGCGCGGACGGGCCGGGCTGGCGGCGGGTCGCGGCGGGCTGACGGCGGGTGGTGGCGGACCGACGGCGGGTGGCGGCGGAGAAAAGGACTTGAACCTGACGTCGCGGTAGGCGGCATCGTGGCGCGGGTCGAGCCCGAAGGAGCCCCGCCGTGACCCGTCCGGACCGCCCGCACCGCCACCGCCACCTGCTCTCCGTACTCACCGTCGCCCTGCCGCTGGCGGGCACACCGGCCGCGGTCACCGCCGTCGTGCTGCTCGGCGACGCGGCGCACCGGGCCGTCCCGTCCGCCACCGTCCTGGCCACCGTGGCAGCGGTGTTGCTCGGACACCTCGGCCACGGTGTCCCGCAGCCGTACGGTCGGTGAACTTCCGACGGCGGGGTTGGCGAACGTCTACATGCGCGTAGTAGCTTCGCGAGGGCCCCGGATCCGGCCGGCCACCGACCCCCGAGCGAAGGTGCGCGATGTCGACCCTGACCTACCCGGAAGCGATAGGCGTCGGCCTGCTCCAGGGCGTGACGGAACTCTTCCCGGTCTCCAGCCTCGGCCACAGCATCCTGCTGCCCGCCCTGGTCGGCGGGAGGATCCAGCACGACCTCGACATGACCGCCGAGGGCTCCTCGTACCTCGCCGCCCTGGTCGCCCTGCACCTGGCCACCGCGCTCGCGCTGGTGGTCCACTTCCGCAAGGACTGGGTTCGGGTCCTCGAGGGGCTGGTCGGCTCGGTCCGGCACCGCCGGGTGAAGAGCCGCAACGAGAAGCTCGCCTGGCTGCTCGTCCTCTCCACCATCCCGGTCGGCGTGGCCGGCCTCGCGCTGGAGAAGGCGCTGCGCAACGCCCTCGGCAAGCCCGTCCCCGCCGCGGTCTTCCTCGCCCTCAACGGGCTCGTGCTGCTCGGCGCCGAGCGGCTCAAGCGCGGCGGCACCGGCCGCCGCCGGGCCGGGCACGCGGCGTCCGCCGACGAGCCGGGCGTGGACCCGGCGATCGCCTCCGACCGCCGGCTGACCAGGCTGGGCTACGGGCAGGGCGCCTGGATCGGCGCCGCGCAGATCCTCGCGCTGTTCCCGGGCATCAGCCGCTCCGGCGTCACCATGAGCGCCGGCATCCTGCGCGGACTGCACCACGAGGACGCCGCCCGGTTCTCCTTCCTGCTCGCCACCCCGGTCATCCTGGCCGCCTCGGTGCTGAAGGTGCCCGAGCTGTTCAAGCCGGAGAACTCCGGCGCGCTCGGCCCGGTCCTCGCGGGCAGCGTCGCCGCCTTCGCGGCCGGCTACGTCTCGGTGCGGTTCCTCACCAGGTACTTCGAGACCCGCAGCCTGACGCCGTTCGCGCTCTACTGCTTCGTGGCGGGCGTCGGCAGCGCGGTCTACCTGTCGCTCTGAACCCGGCTCCCGGCCCCGGCCAGGATCCGCGCGAGTTCGGCCGGACGGGAGAACATCGGCCAGTGCCCGGTGTCCAGCTCCACCAGCCGCCAGTGGCCCGCCGCGATCAGCTCGGCGGCCACCGGCGGCGGCTCCGGCCAGTCCAGCAGGCACTTCACGTACACCGTCGGGAGCGCGCTCAACGGGCCCGCCAGGACGGCGGGTTCGGTCAGCGACGGGCCCGGGTGCGGGGTCGCCCCGGCGGCCACCCGGTTGATCTGCCCGACCGTCAGCCCCTGCCCGGCGAACTCGGCCGGCGGCAGCGGCGGCCACCAGCCCCCGTGCGCGGCGAGGTCCGCCCGCAGCGCGGCCGGCTCCGGCATCTGGTCGGCGAAGGACTCCCCCGCCACCGGCACGTTGGCGTCCACCAGGACCAGCCCGGCCAGCCGGTCTCCGATCCGCTCGGCGGCCTGGCCCACCGGGATGCCCGAGTAGCTGTGCCCGACCAGCACCACGTCGCGCAGGTCCAGCCGCTCCACCTCGGCGACGACGTCCGCCACGTGCGCCTGCTGCCCGGCGGGCGTGCCGCGCCTCTCGGCGAGCCCGGAGAGCGTCAGCGGGTACGCCCCGTGCCCGGCCGCGCGCAGCTCCGCCACGACCCCGTCCCACGCCCAGGCCCCGAGCCAGGCCCCCGCCACCAGCACAAAGTTCGCCATGGGCGGCACGGTAGCGCGCGGGTACGACAGCGGCCCCGGACGCACCGGGAAACACCCCGTGGAGGAAGTGTGACGGCCGCCCCGGACTCCGTGATGCCGAGGCCTCCGGACGGCCGGGCGAGAATGGGGCCGTGAGCACCTCCTGGACCACCTTCGGCGGCGACCTGCACCTGGACCTCACCGAACGGCGGGCCGCCGGCACCGGACTGCGGGCCGCCCTGGAGGACGCGCTGCGCGAGGCCGTCCAGGACGGACGGCTCGCCCCCGGCACCCGGCTGCCGTCCTCCCGGGCGCTCGGCGAGGACCTCGGCATCGCCCGCAACACCGTCGTCGAGGCGTACGGACAGCTCACCGCGGAGGGCTGGCTCAGCTCCCGGCAGGGCTCAGGCACCACCGTCGCCCGGCAGGCGGTGCCCGAACCGGCCCCCGGGCGGCGGCCCGCCGCCCGGTCGGCACAGCAACGGCCCACCGCCCGCCACGACCTGATGTCCGGCCGGCCCGACCTCTCGCTCTTCCCCCGCACCGCCTGGCTCGCCGCCGCCCGCCGCGCCCTCGCCACCGCACCGCACGAGGCCCTCGACTACGGCAGCCCGCTCGGCCGGATCGAACTGCGGCAGGCACTCACCCACTACCTGGCCCGCGTGCGCGGTGTGCGCACCGACCCCGACCACCTGCTCGTCTGCACCGGCGTCACCCAGGGCCTCG
This sequence comes from Kitasatospora sp. NPDC001132, assembly GCF_053598415.1. Taxonomy (NCBI): domain Bacteria; kingdom Bacillati; phylum Actinomycetota; class Actinomycetes; order Kitasatosporales; family Streptomycetaceae; genus Kitasatospora; species Kitasatospora sp. NPDC001132. The sequence goes on from NZ_JBSFKF010000007.1 coordinate 76,251, forward strand.
CCCTGCTCTGCGCCGCCCTGCGGGAGCGCGGCGCCCGCACGCTGGCCGTCGAGGAGTACGGGCTGCCGCCGCAGCACGCGACCGTCCGGGCCGCCGGACTCACCACCGCCCCGGTGCCGTTGGACCGGGACGGCGCCCTGGTCGACCGGCTCGACGCCGGGGCCGGCGCCGTCCTGCTCACCCCCGCCCACCAGTACCCCACCGGCGCGGCGCTGTCCGCCGACCGGCGGGCGGAGGCGGTGCGGTGGGCGCGGGAGCAGGACCGGTACGTCATCGAGGACGACTACGACGGCGAGTTCCGCTACGACCGGCAGCCGCTCGGCGCGATGCAGGCGCTGGACCCGGAGCGGGTGGTGTACGCCGGGACGACCGCCAAGAGCCTCGCGCCGGGCCTGCGCATCGCCTGGCTGGCCCTGCCGGACGCGCTGGTCGAACCGGTCGCCCGGCTGAAGGCGTTGGCCGACACGATGTCCCCGGTGCTGGACCAGCTGACACTGGCGGAGCTGATCACCTCCGGCACGTACGACCGCCACGTGCGGCGCTGCCGGCTGCACTACCGGCGCCGCCGCGACCACCTGGTCGCGGCGCTCGCCGAACACGCCCCGCACGTCCGGGTCACCGGCATCGCGGCCGGCCTGCACGCCGTCCTCCAGCTGCCGCCCGGCTCCACCCCCGAACCCGAGCTCCTCGCCCGCGCCCGGCAGGCCGGCCTCTCCCTCAACGGCCTCACCTGGCACCGCGCCACCCCGCCCACCACCGAGGCCCCGCCCGCCCTGGTCATCGGCTACGGCACCCCGCCGGAGCACGCCTTCCCGGCGGCGGTCCGGGCCCTCTGCGAGCTGCTGCGCGGGGCGTAGGGGGGAACGCCGCCGGGGCCTGCCGGGGGGCTGGTTCGGGAACGGCGGTCCGCCCGCCTCCCTCGGGGGTGGGGGCGGGCGGACGTCGGGGGCGAACTACTTGTTGCGGCTGCCGAGTTCGAACAGGAGGATGATGAAGCCGGCGAAGAGGTGGCCCCCGGCGGTGTAGATCAGCAGGCGGAGGTAGATCCGCTTGTTGGCCCACTTGCCGGCGTCCATGGTCTTCGGGCCGGCGGCGGTGTCGGGGGCGACGGTGGTGGTGGTGGCGGGATCGGCCATGGTGATCTCCTCCGGGGTGTTCTGACGGCGGGTCAGTGCAGGGCGGCGGGGCCGCCGCCGAGGCAGAGTTCGCCGCCGGGGCTCTGCAGCAGGGTGTGGACGAAGAGCAGTTCGACGCCGCTGTCCGACTCCGCGGCGATGCAGTGCGGGGTCAGCGAGTCGTAGTGGGCCGAGTCGCCCACCGCGAGGTGGTGGACGCGGTCCCCGAGGGTGACCCGGAGCGCGCCCCTGAGGACGTACAGCCACTCCTCGCCGGGGTGGACCCGGACCACCGCGTCCTGCACGCCCGGCGGGACGTGCACCCGCAGGGCCTGCATGGCGCGGCCGGGGGCGCCGGCCCGGCGGTAGCCCCAGCCTCCGGCCCGGCCGGGCTCGATGGCGCCGCCGCGGACGATCGGGTCGGGCTCCGCCAGCGTCTCGCCGAGCAGGCCGGAGACCGAGGTCCCGTACGCGCGGGCGAGGCCGAGGAGGACGGGCAGCGAGGGCTGCCGGCGGCCGGTCTCCAGCCGGGACAGATAGGCTGGGGAGAGTCCGACCCTCCCGGCGGCCACCTCCAGGGTGAGGCGGCTGCTGAGCCGGTGCTCACGAAGGCGGGCGGCGAGGCCGGCGACCTCCTGGTCGTCGAGCTGTTCGCCCGTGGCGGCGGCACCGGTGGAGCTGCTGGTCATGTGTCCAGTGGACACCCGCCGTGCCGTAGGGGCAAGAATTTTGCCCGGGAGGCAAACCGTAGCCCCCGGCGGCCCCGCGCTCACGGCCGCGGGATGTTCCGCAGGTTGCTCCGCGCCAGGTCGATCATGCGCCCGACGCCGCCCGAGAGCACCGTCCTGCTCGCCGCCAGCGCGAAGCCCTTCAGCTGGGCGGCGGTGATGTGCGGCGGGATGGACAGCGCGTTGGGGTCGGTGACCACGTCCACCAGGGCGGGGCCCGGCCGTTCCAGCGCCTCCGCCAGCACCTCCCGGACCCGGGCCGGCTCGGTGACCCGCTTGGCCTGGATGCCCATCGCCCTGGCGATCCCGGCGTAGTCCACGTCCCCGTTGTCGATCTCGGACTCCGGGTAGCCGGAGACCAGCATCTCCAGCTTGATCATGCCGAGCGCCCCGTTGTTGAAGACCACCGTCTTCACCGGCAGCCGGTGCTTGGCCACCGTGAGCAGCTCGCCGAGCAGCATGCCGATCCCGCCGTCGCCCGCCATCGCGACCACCTGCCGCCCGGGGCAGGCGAGCTGGGCGCCGATCGCGTGCGGGAGGGCGTTGGCCATCGAGCCGTGCAGGAAGGAGCCGATCACCCGGCGGCGGCCGTTGGGCTGGAGGTACCGGGCGGCCCAGACGTTGTTCATGCCGGTGTCCACGGTGAACACGGCGTCCTCGGCGGCCACCTCGTCGAGCACCGAGGCGACGTACTCGGGGTGGATCGGCAGGTGCTTCTCGATGTCCCGGGTGTACGCCCCGATCACGCCCTCCAGCGCCCGGACGTGCTTGCGCAGCATCCCGTCCAGGAAGGCCCGGTCGGACTTGGCGTCCAGCAGCGGCAGCACCGCCCGCAGGGTGGCGGCCACGTCGCCGTGGACGGCCAGGTCGAGGGCGGTGCGGCGGCCGAGCCGGGTGGCGTCGTGGTCGACCTGGACGGTGTGCGCCTGCGGCAGGAAGGAGTCGTACGGGAAGTCGGTGCCGAGCAGCACCACCAGGTCGGCGGAGTGCAGCGCCTCGTGGCAGGCCCCGTAACCGAGCAGGCCGCTCATGCCGACGTCGTACGGGTTGTCGAACTGGATCCACTCCTTGCCGCGCAGGGAGTGGCCGATCGGCGCGTTCAGGGCCTGCGCGGCCGCCGTCACCTCGGCGTGCGCGTCGCGCACCCCGGCGCCGCAGAACAGCACCACCTTGCGGGCCGCGTTGAGCAGCCGGGCCAGTTCCTGCACCTGGGACCAGGGCGGCGCGGCGACGGCCTGCTCGGTGAGGAAGTGGCTGGTACCGGTGGGCGCGGCGGCGGGGAGCGCGGCGACGTCCCCGGGGAAGGAGAGCACCGAGACGCCGTGCGAGCCGAGCGCGTGCTGGATGGCGACCCGCAGCAGGCGGGGCAGCTGGGCGGGGGTGGAGAGCATCTCGCACCAGGCGCTGCAGTCGGTGAACACCCGCTCGGGGTGGGTCTCCTGGAAGAAGCCGGTGCCGATCTGCCCGGACGGGATGTGCGAGGCGAGCGCCAGCACGGGCAGGCCGCTGCGCTGGGCGTCGTAGAGGCCCTGGACGAGGTGGGTGTTGCCGGGGCCGCAGGAGCCGGCGCAGACCGCGAGCCGGCCGGAGAGCTCGGCCTCGGCGGCGGCCGCGAAGGCGCCGGCCTCCTCGTTGCGCACGTGCACCCAGCCGATGCCGTCGGCCCGGCGGATCGCGTCCACCACGGGGTTGAGGCTGTCGCCGACGACCCCGTAGACCCGCTCCACCCCGGCCTGCCGGAGCACCTCCACCATCTGTTCGGCCACGCTGGGCACGGCTGCACTCCTTCGGTCGCCACGGGACACCTGCACCCTCCGCCGGGGAGGTCGGGGGCGCAGCCGGGGCGGGCCGAAGGAGTGACCCGGGGTGGAAGGGACGGCCGGGGCGCGGACTACTCGGCCGCCAGGTGGTCCTGTTGGCCGAGCTTGCCCGCCGCGAGGCCGGCCTGGGGCTGGCGGCGGGCGGGTTCCCGGCCCGGGGGCTGGGCGACCCGCTCCTGGGCGGGCGGGACGGTGGTCGGCACGGTGACCGGGGCGCCGGTCTTGACCTGCACCGCCTCGCCGTCGTGCCACAGGTGGAGGACCTCCCCGCGGCGCAGGGTGTACGTCGTCGCCTCGTGGGTGATCTCGATACCGAGCAGGTGGCCGCGCACCAGCAGCGAGAAGCTCAGCCGCATCAGCCCGGAGGGCAGCCGGGGCCGGAACGAGAGCGTCTCGCTGTGGTCGCGCAGTCCGCCGAAGCCGGCCACCAGGGCGATGCAGGCCCCGGCGAGCGAGGCCATGTGCAGGCCGTCGCGGGTGTTGCCGCCGAGGTCGTGCAGGTCCATCAGGGCGGCTTCGGCGGTGTAGTCGTAGGCGAGGTCGAGCTGGCCGACCTCGGCGGCGATGACCGCCTGGGTGCAGGCGGAGAGCGAGGAGTCCCGGACGGTCAGCCGCTCGTAGTAGGCGAAGTTGCGGGCCTTCTGCTCGTCGGTGAAGGCGTCGCCGCGGACCTGCATGGCGAGCACCAGGTCGGCCTGCTTGACCACCTGCTTGCGGTACAGGTCGAAGTACGGGTAGTGCAGCAGCAGCGGGTAGTTCTCCGGCGGGGTGTGCTCGAAGTCCCAGACCTGGTGGTGGGTGAAGCCGTCGGCCTGCGGGTGGACGCCGAGGTCCTCGTCGTACGGGATGTACATCGCGGCGGCCGCGTCGCGCCAGGCGGCGGTCTCCTCGGTGTCCACGCCGAGCAGGGCCGCCTCGTGCGGGTGGCGGACGGCGGCCTCGGCGGCGGCGCGCAGGTTGCTCTGCGCCATCAGGTTGGTGAAGACGTTGTTGTCCGCGACGGCGCTGTACTCGTCGGGGCCGGTGACGCCCTCGATGCGGAACCTCCCGGCCACGTCGTGGTGACCGAGCGAGCGCCACATCCGGGCGGTCTCGACGAGCAGTTCGAGCCCGTACTCGCGCTCGAACTCCGCGTCCCCGGTGGCCCGGACGTAGCGGGCGACGGCGGCGGCGATGTCGGCGCCGATGTGGAAGGCCGCGGTGCCGGCCGGCCAGTACCCGGAGCACTCCTCGCCGCGGATCGTCCGCCACGGGAACACCGCGCCGGACAGACCGAGTTGGATCGCCCGCTCACGGGCCAGCGGCAGGGTGCTGTGCCGCCAGCGCAGGGCCTGGTTGACGGCGGTTGGCAGGCAGTAGGTGAGCACCGGCAGGACGAAGGTCTCGGTGTCCCAGAAGCTGTGCCCGTCGTAGCCGGGGCCGGTCAGCCCCTTGGCCGGGATGGCCCGCTCCTCGCTGCGGGCGCCGGCCTGCAGGACGTGGAAGACGGCGAACCGGACGGCCTGCTGGAGTTCGACGTCGCCCTCGATCTCGATGTCGCTGGTCTCCCAGAACTCCCTGAGGAACTCGGCCTGTTCGGCGACCAGCCCGTCCCAGCCGGTGTACCGGGCGGCGGTCAGGGCCGCCTCCACCTGGTCCCGGAGGGCGGGCAGCGAGCGGGTGCCGGACCACCCGTAGGAGACGAACTTGGCCAGCCGCAGCCGCTGTCCGGGCTCGAGCACGGTGGTGACGCTGATCCGGCAGTGGTCGGCCTCGGCCTCGGCGACGGTGTCGGACTTCTCCGGGCCCTCGATGACGTGGTCCATCCCGGCCGCGACCCGGATGCCGCTGTAGCGGGTGCGGTGCACCAGGACGGCCTTGGTGGCGCTGGCGTGGTGCGCCTCGGGCTGCAGCGGCGCCTCCAGCACGGCGGCGGCTCGCGGGTCCCCCTCGGGGCCGCCGGGCAGCTGCTCGTTGGCGACCAGCTCGGACTGGAGCACGATCCGCACCGGGCCGTCCACCGCCTCGACGCTGTACTCGACGGCGGCGATGGCCCGCTGGGTGAGCGAGACCAGCCGGGAGGAGCGCACCCTGATCGTCCGCCCGGCCGGGGAGGTCCACTCGGCCTCGCGGTGCAGCAGGCCCTCCCGGAAGTCCAACCAGCGTTTGTGGCTGACCAGTTCGCCGTAGCGCAGGTCGAAGGGCTCGTCGTCCACCAGCAGTCGGATGATCTTGCCATTGGTCACGTTGATGACGCTCTGGCTGGACTCCGGGTAGCCGTAGCCGCCCTCGCCGTACGGCAGCGGGCGCAGTTCGAAGACGCCGTTGAGGTAGGTGCCGGGCAGGCCGTGCGGCTCGCCCTCGTCCAGGTTGGCGCGCAGGCCGATGTGCCCGTTGGAGAGCGCGAAGACGGACTCGGCGCGGGCCATCGAGGCCAGGTCCAGGCCCTGTTCGGTGATCTGCCACGGATCGATCGTGAAGTTGGCCTCCGGGCTCACGACTCACCACCCAGGAGTTCGGAGAGGTCCCGGACGACCACGGTGGCGCCGTCCCGGCGCAGTTCGGCGGCCTGGCCGGTGCGGTCCACCCCGACCACCGCGCCGAAGCCGCCGGCCCGGCCGGAGGCGACCCCGGCGAGCGCGTCCTCGAAGACCGCGGCGTGGGCGGGTTCGACGCCGAGGGCGCGGGCGGCGTACAGGTAGGTGTCGGGGGCGGGCTTGCCGGGCAGGCCCTCGGCCTTGGCGACGTTGCCGTCGACGATCACCTCGAACAGCTCCTCGATGCCGGCCGCCCGCAGCACGTCGCGGCAGTTGGCGCTGGAGGAGACCACTGCGCTGGGCAGCCCGGCCGCGCGCAGCCGGTGCACGTAGTCGACCGAGCCCTGGTACGGCCGGACGCCCCGCTCCCTGATCAGCCGCAGCACGGTGTCGTTCTTGGCCCGGCTGATCCCTTGCACGGTACGGGAGTTGGGCGGGTCCTCCGGGGTGCCCTCGGGCAGTTCGATCCCCCGGCTGAGCAGGAACGCGCGGGTGCCGTCCAGGCGTGGGCGGCCGTCCACGTAGGTGTCGTAGTCGGTGACGGCGTCGAAGGGGACGAACTGCCCGCCGCCGCGGGCGGCTTCGGCGCGCAGGAAGGCGTCGAAGGTGTCCTTCCAGGCCGCGGCGTGCACCTTCGCGGTCTGGGTGAGCACCCCGTCGAGGTCGAAGAGGAAAGCGCGGATGTCGTCCGGTAGCCCCAGCATGGGTGCAGTCTTACCCGGGAAAGCGGGGGAAGCCGCCCATTTCCCGGCGGCGCGTCGCGGGAAGGGCGGCTTCCGGCCGCGGGCCCGTCGGTCGGCGGGCCCGGGTCGATCGACCGGCCGGGGCGGGGCGGGCCACGGCGGCCGTTACGGGGAGTCGGGCATCTGGGCCTCGGGCGCCTCGATGACCGCGAAGGCCGCGCCCTGCGGGTCCTGGACCACCGCCATCCGCCCGGACTGCATGTCGAAGGCCGGCTGGATCACCGAGCCGCCGGCCTTGACCAGGGCGTCCACCGTGGAGTCGGTGCTGTCCACCGAGAAGTAGGTCATCCAGTGCGAGGGCGTGCCGGGCGCCAGGTAGTCGGGGATCCCCTGCATGCCGCCCACCGTGCGGTCGCCGACGTTGAGCGAGAAGCAGCCCTCCATGCCCTGGATGGTGGCCGGGCGCAGCCCGAGGGCCGGCTGGTAGAAGCGGCCGGCCGCGCCGGTGTCGGAGGTGTTGAGCTCGTTCCAGACCAGCGCGCCGGGCTCGTTGACCACGCCCGCGCCGATGAAGTCCATCGCCTGCCAGACGCCGAACACCGCGCCGGTCGGGTCGGCGGCGACCAGCATCCGGCCGATCGTGCCGACGTCCATCGGGTCGTAGAGGATCGTGCCGCCTGCCTCGGCGATGGACGTCCTGGCCGCGTCGGCGTCGTCCGAGGCGAGGTAGGTGGTCCAGGCGACGGGCGGCACCGGCTGCCCCTCGGGCGCCATCTGCGCCATGATCCCGGCGACCGGCCGGCCGTTGAGCGTGCACACGGCGTAGCCGCCGAACTCGGCCGGGCCGACCTCGCCCTGCCAGCCGAACAGGTCGCGGTAGAAGTCGAGCGCGGCCTGCTGGTCGCTCGCCATCAGGTCGACCCAGCACGGGGTGCCGGGCGTGTACGGATCGGTGACTACGGGCATTGCTGGGCCTCCCGGAGGCGGTGGTGGCCGGCTGTGGTGGTCGGGGCGGTCGGGGTGGCCTGAGCCGTCCGGCCGTCTGGGCTGTCGGGGTGGTCGGGCCGTCCGTCCCGACCGGGCCGGGTGGGGGTGCGGCCCGGCCGGGAGGACGGCGGTACACCGCCACCTTCGGCCCGCCGCCGCGATCCCGCCACCGGACGGCGCCCTGGCGGGCGACCGGCGGCCGGTCCGTCACGGGGCGTCCGCGGTGTGTTCACGGGGCGTCGTGGCGGTGCGCGGTGACGAAGTAGGGCTGCACCTTGCCGCTCTGCGCGTAGTCCTTGAGCCGGACCAGCAGTTCGGCCCAGGTGCCGGCCACCGCCGGGACGCCGCCCTCGCTGCCCGGCTGCCAGCCGCCGTGCCGGAACAGCAGCCGGGTGCGCTCGGGGGCGGCGGGCTGCCCCTCGGGCGCGGCGGGCTGGTCGGGCGCCGCGGGCTGGTCGGCCAGCTCCCAGCTGATCCAGGTGCCGGCCCAGTGCGGCGGGAAGGAGCCTGCGTTGGTCCACACCACCCGGTCCCGGTCGGCGCGCTCCACCCGCAGCCGGAACGGCTCGGGGACGTCGGGGAAGTCGAACAGCAGGACGTCGCCGTCCCGGTCCGCCCCGGTGGTCCACCAGGCGGTCAGCCCGTCGTGCGTGGTGAGCGCGGCGAGCACCACGTCCCGGGGCGCGGCGATGTCGAGCTGGAGGGCGATCTCGGGCATGGGGTCCGCCTTTCGCGGTGGCCGCTGGGTCCCCGCCCTGGGCCCACCATGGCACGACCCCCGGGCCCGCGCGCCCCGGAGGGCGCCGGCCCGGGGGTCGTCCCCGTGGTCGCGTGTTCCGGCCGGGCCGGTCAGCCGCCGCTGCCGTACGACGTGTTCGCGCAGATGTCGTCGTCCGCCGAGCGGGCTTCGTTGGTGATGGTGGTCGGGAGCGGCGGCGGGGGCGTCGGGACGCCCGGGGCGGCCGACGGCGCGCCGCCCGCGGGGGCACCCGAGGCCATCCCCATCGCGGCCGCGAAGTCCTGGCCGACGATCACCGAGATGCCCCGGGCACTGCTGGGCTCCAGGCCGGCCCCCGGGAACAGCTCGGCGACCTTCTCGGCGTTCGCCTTCTGCCCGGAGCCGTACTCGATCGTGGTGGCCTTGTACTTGGTGCTCGCCGCCTGGCCCGCCGTGCTGGCGGCGAACTTGGCGCCCTTCAGCTGCTCGGTCGCCTTGCCGGCCAGGCCGTTGAAGGTCGTTCCGTTGTAGACGGCCACCCTGATCGCCGAGTTGGCGGTGTCCCCGGCCGGGGCGGCCGTGGTGGTGGGCGCGGCGGGCGGCTGCGGGGCCGGGCTGGTGCCCTCGACCGGGGCGTCCGGCTGCTGGCCGGTGGCGTTCTGGCCGTCGATGGTCTGGTCGGCCTTGAGGGTCGCCCAGAGCTTGCTGGCGTCCGCCTGGACGATGTCGAGGTCCTGGTCCTGGGTGCGGTAACGCCAGGGCACCGTCACGAACTTCAGGTCGTGCATGTCGATGTTCTTCAGCGACAGGCCGAAGGAGAGCAGCTTGTCGGCGGAGTCCAGGCCCGGGTCGACGACCAGGGACTTGGTGGCGGCGTCAGCCAGCGGAAGGAGGGTGGTGGGATTCATCCCCTCCTTCTTGATCTTGGTGGCGAGCGAGCCGAGGAACGCCTGCTGGCGCTTCATCCGGCCGATGTCCGAGCCGTCGCCGATGCCGTGGCGCAGCCGGACGTAGTCGAGCGCCTTCTGGCCCTCCACGGTCTGCTTGCCCTGCGGCAGGACGACCGAGCCCTTCTTGGGCAGCTTGGGGTTGATGTCGCCCTCGTAGATCGGCTTCGGCAGGCAGATGTCCACGCCGTTGACGGCCGAGGTCATCGAGGCGAAACCGTTGAAGTCGACCACGAGGGTGTGGTCGACGCGGATGCCGGTGAGCTTCTCCACCGTGTTCTGGGTGCAGGCCGGGTTGCCGTCGTCGCTGCCGCCCATCGAGAACGCGGCGTTGAACAGGTCGGTGTTGCCGCCCTTGGTCCACTTGCCGTTGGGCAGCTTGCAGGAGGGCAGCTCGACCTTGGCGTTGCGGGGTATCGAGATCCCCACGGCGTGCTTGTGGTCGGCGTAGACGTGCAGCAGGATCGTGGTGTCGGAGCGGGCGCCGCCGTCCTCGCCGCCGCCGAGGTCGGAGTTGTTCTTGCCACGGCTGTCGGAGCCGATCAGCAGCACGTTGACCGGCTTGTTGCCGTCCGCGTCGGCCTGCGCCTCCGGCGGGCGGTTGCGGGCTATCGCGTCGGCGTCGAAGGACTTGATGTTGGCGTTCAGCTTGAAGTAGATCGCGCCGCCGACACCGGCGATGACCACCAGCACGCCCGCCGTCGACCAGGCGACGATCTTCTTCACGTTCTTCTTGGGCTTGGCGCTCTTGCGCGCCGCGGCCCGGCCCCCGCCCGCGGCCGCCGGAGCACCACCCTTGCCCTGGGCGGCACGGCGGGCTTCCGCCCGGCCGCCGCCGCGCGGTCCGGGTACGGAGCCCGTGGCGTCTTCCGTCTTGGGCACGTCACCACCCCGAGCCGGGCTCTCGCCCCTCCGACCTGACATGCGCGTACCTTTCACCGACGGAAGCGACGCCCCTGACGATCCGGCGCACCGCACACAGAGAGACGGCCCGAACCGTTCCCAGGTTGCACATACGACCGTCACCACTAACCGACGATCGTGGCTTCCGATCATATTTAGGCCCGACGCGATCACCGACGCTCGCCCCTCGAACAACCCCACCAATCGGTAGGCAACATCCCTACAGAACGGCTGAAACCGCCCCATTTCGACGTGACCCATGCCACTCCACCGGACTCCACCGGCGCCGGGCCGACGCCGAAATCCGGCCACGGGCACGCCCCGTGGGCGTCGTGGCGGCGGCACCCCCGCGGCCCCCGTCCTTTCCGCGGCGGCACCGGAGCGGCCCGCGGCGCACCGGGATCCGCAAGGCCGCGGCGGGGAAAGGGAGTTGGGCACGGTCCGCAGGCGGAGCGAACCGCGCCGGAGAACGGAGGAGGCCGGATCGGAGATCGCCCGATCCGGCCTCGCTCGTGGTGGGCCACCAGGGGCTCGAACCCTGAACCTACGGATTAAAAGTCCGCAGCTCTGCCAATTGAGCTAGTGGCCCGCGGCCCTTGCGCGCCCGGAGTTCCGGGCGGGAGGACCACGGCGATCCTACCCGGTGGGGCCCAGGGCTCCGCCAGTGGATTGCCCGGGCGTGCCGGGGTTGTGGAGCGGTTCCCGGGGCGGGGTGTAGTGGGCGGCGCGGACCCGGCGGAGCCAGGACTCGGCGGGACGCGGGTCGGGCGCGGCGGGCAGCACGCCGGGGCGGGCGAGGCGATCGGCGGCCCCGGCGAGCAGACCCTCGGCGAGGGCGGGGCGGTCGGCGATGCGTTCGCCGAGCTCGCGGACGCGTTCGGGGTCGGGCAGCCGGATCAGGTTGCGGCCGGTCTCGTGCAGGCGGACGGCCTGCTCGACCAGCCGGACCAGGTGCCGGGCGTGCTTGGCGGCCCGGTGGCGGGTGGCCGGGTCGGTGGTGTCGCGGCTCAGCAGTTTGCGGAACTGCTGGTCGGCGTAGCCGAGGTAGGCCTTCCGTACGGCGGGCGCGCTGAGGAACGACGCACGCAGGCCGACCAGTTCGTCGCCGAGCGGGGTGCGGACCTCGTACAGCTCCTGCGGCAGCCAGACCAGTTCGGAGGCGGTCGGGTTGCAGCTCAGCGCCAGCCGGCACCACTTGGCGGCCTCGTGCAGGGTGAGGTCGGGCGCGGTGCCGACATGGGACTCGGCGGGGCGCGCCAGGCCGTGCAACTCCTCGGTGGGGGTGGCGAACAGGCCCAGCCGGTCGATGTCGGAGCCGGCGTGGGCGAAGCCGTACGCGGTGGAACCGACGATGCCGGAGAGCAGCACCGTGCCGGGGACATCGGGGGCGGCGGGGACGGCGGGGGCGGCGGGGGCAGGGGGCATCGGCGGGCTCCTCTCGGACGGACGGGCGGGCAGCGCATCCTCGTTCCGGCATCCTCGTCGCAGCGGGCCGCGCCCGGGAAACGAATTCCCGTCCGGGGCCGGTCCGGCCGCCGATACTGGGCCCATGAAGCACGACCCGCTCACCGAAGGACCCCCGGAAGCCGCCGAAACCGCCAAGCTGCGCGCCTGGTGGTCGCACCGGCAGTGGCTGGACCGCCCGCACCCCGGCGCCGGTGTCGCCGAGGTGCTGGCTGCCACCGGGTGGGCCCGCTCGGTGGGCGGCGCGGCGCCGTACCTGGGCCTGTTCGCCCGGGCCGGGCTCGGGCGAGCGGCGGTGGACGCGGCGGTGGCCCGGCTGGAGGTGCACGAGCTGCCGTCCGCGCGCGGCTGCACCTACGTGCTGCCGGCCGCCGACTTCGCGCTCGGACTGGCCGCCGGGGCGGCCGCGCCGGCGGGCGAACTGGCGGCAGCGGAGAAGCACCTGGGGATCGGCCGGGACGAGGTGGAGAAGCTCTGCCTGGCCGTCGAGCGGGTGCTGTCCGAGCACCGGCCGCTGGCCCCCGCGGCGATCCGGGAGGCGGTCGGCGACGCCGTCCGACCGCTCGGCGAGGCGGGGCGCAGGCGCGGCCTCACCAGCACCCTGCCGCTCGCCCTCGGGCTGATGCAGTCCCGCGGGCGGATCCGCCGGGTGCCCGTCAACGGCCGTCTGGACCAGCAGCGTTACGGCTACGTCGGCTGGGACCAGCCGGTCGCCGGGGACGCCGTCGACCTCGCCCACCGCTACTTCTCCTGGGCCGGCCCGGCCACCCTGCGGCACTTCCGCTGGTTCTCCGGCTTCACCGCCGCCACCGCCCGCCGGGCCGTCGCCGAGGCCGGCCTGGTACCGCTCGGGCCCGGCTCGGAACTCCTGCTGCCGCCCGGACTCGCCGAGGAGTTCGCCGGGTTCGAGGTGCCGGACGAGCCGCACTACACCCTGCTCTCCGGCATCGACGGCATCCACCTGCTGCACCGCGACCTGCCCCGGCTGCTCGACCCCGCCGACGCCGCCCGCCCGCTGCCCACCGGCCGGGCCAGGCGGGTCTTCGGCACCGAGGCGGACCCGCAGACCCACGTGGTGCTCGACCGCGGCCGGATCGTCGGCCTCTGGGAGTACGACACCGAGCGCTCCGAGCTGGTCCTGCTGCCCTTCGTCCCGCTCGACGACGCCCTGCGGGAGGCGGTCGCCCGCACCGAGGCCTTCGTCCGGGACGACCTGGGCGACGCCCGCGGCTTCAGCCTCGACTCGCCGAAGAGCCGGGCCCCGAAGATCGCGGCCCTGCGGGAGGCGGCCGCGCGGGCCCCCGGTGCCCGGGGCCCGGCCGCGGGTGTCCAGGGTCCGACCGCGGGCGTCCAGCGTCCGGCCGCGGGTGTCCGGGGCCCGGCCGCCGGGTAGCGTACGGGCCATGCCGACCACCCCGACCGACGAGGTCCTGATCATCACCGGCGCGAGCCGCGGCATCGGTGCCGCCACCGCCCTGCTGGCCGCCCGCCGCGGCTACCGGGTCTGCGTCAACTACCGTACGGACGAGGCCTCGGCGGCCGCCGTCGTGGACGCGATCCGGGCCGAGGGCGGCACCGCCCTCGCGGTCCGCGCCGACGTCTCCCGCACCGCCGGGGTGGAGCGGCTGTTCACCACCGTCGACGACGAACTCGGCCCGCTCACCGGGCTGGTGAACAACGCCGGCACGCTGGAGAAGCAGTGCCGGCTGGAGGAGATCGACGAGGACCGGCTGAACCGGATCTGGGCCGCCGACATCACCGGCCCGTTCCTGTGCGCGGCGCAGGCCGTCCGCCGGATGTCCACCCGGTACGGCGGGCGCGGCGGCGCCATCGTCAACGTCGGCTCGGCCGCCTCCCGGATCGGCTCGCCGAACGAGTACGTCGACTACGCGGCCGCCAAGGGCGCGGTGGACTCGATGACCCGCGGCCTGGCCCTGGAAGTCGCCGCCGAGGGCATCCGGGTCAACGCGGTACGGCCGGGGCTGATCCACACCGGCATCCACGCGCTCGGCGGCGAGCCCGGCCGGGTCGACCGGGTCGCGCCGAACCTGCCGATGCGCCGCGGCGGGCAGCCGGAGGAGGTCGCCGAGGCGATCCTCTTCCTGCTCTCCCCGGCGGCCTCGTACACCACGGGGGCGTTCCTGGAGGTATCGGGCGGGCGCTGAGCAGCCCGCTCCGCCCCGGCCGGGAGCGGTTTCGGCCGACGTCGTCCCGCCACCGGACGGCCCGCTCCGGTTTCCTTCCGCCGGTACGCCCCCGCCCGTACGGTGGTGGCCATGACCGACGCCTTCATCGACATCCCCGGGGTGCGCAACTTCCGTGACGCGGGCGGGATCGGCGCTCTCCGCCGGGGCGTGCTGTACCGCTCCGGGTCCTTCCACACCCTCACCGAGGAGGGCGCCCGGCGGCTCGAAGCCCTCGGCCTGCGGACGGTGTTCGACCTGCGCAGCGCGTACGAGCTGGAGTCCTGGCCGGACCAGCGGCACGGCCTCGACCACGGCGCCGTCAACCTGCCGACCCTGCCCCCGCACCCCAGGAACGGCGACCGGCCCTGGCCCGAGGACCAGGCCGCCCTCTACCCCTTCATGGCCGAGACGGCCGGCCCCTCGATCGCCGCCGTCGTGCGCCGCCTGGCCACGCCGGACACGCTGGCCGCCGTCGTCCACTGCGCCGTCGGCAAGGACCGCACCGGGCTCACCATCGCCGTCCTCCAGTCCCTGCTGGGAGCCTCCGAGGCCGAGATCACCGCCGACTTCCTGCTCTCCAACATCGGCCTCGGCCTCGACAAGGGCCCCATCCCGTACTTCGACGAGACCGGCACCGAGCGCCTCTCCCGCCCGGTCGACGCCGAGCTCCTGGCCTCCTCCCTGGCCTGGATCCACGACCACCACGGCACCGTCCCCGACTACCTCCGCCACCACGGCACGACGGACGCCGAACTCGACGCCGTCCGCGCCCACCTGTCGGACTGAGCGGAACTCAGCCCGCCCGGCGCTCGAAGCACCACCACTGGGTCGGGGCGTCGACGTCCTCGTGCTGGTGGACGTCGGCGTCCGGGGCGTCGCCCGCCGTCAGGGGCTTGCCACTGATGAAGCTGCTGACCGTGTAGGTGCCGGGGGCGTCGACGTGGGCCTCCAGCAGCCACTCCTGGGCGCCGAAGGCGTTCGCCCACCACTGCTGGATCCGGACGCCGTCCTGCGTCGAGGCTCCGGTGACGTCCAGGCGCTTGCCGCTGTGGACGTTCTCGATGTGGAACAGCGCGCCGCCCGGGTGGACGGCGGTGAGGCGCCAGAGCTGGGCGTCGCCGCCGTCGTCCGCGCCGAGGACGATCCGGGCACCGCCGCGCCGGGAGGCGCCCGCGACCTGCAGCAGCAGGCCGCTGCCGACGTTGCGGACGAGGTAGTTGCCGTCGGTGATCTCGGAATCCGTCACGCTCGCAGTCTGCCACCGGGCACCGACAGGCCCCGTACGGCCGGGGAAGCGGAGGAGTTTCCACCGGACCGGCTGCGCCCCCTATGCTGCGGCGAATGTCCACCGAGCAGATACCGTCGCACCGTCAACAGCCCACCTTCGCCGAAGCCGTGGCCGCCCTGGAGGCCGTGGTCGCGGCCGGGGACGACGAGCAGTTCGGGCCCGCCCTCGGGCTGGTCGGCGGGCTGTTCGGCGCGGCCGACCCGGCGGAGCGGGTGGCGGCCGGCCCCCGGCTGGCCGCGCTGCTGCCGGACGCCCCGCCGTTCCCCCGCGCGCACCTGGCGATGGTGGTGGGCGCCTGCGTCGAGCACGGCGCCGACCCGGTCGCCTGCTCCGGCCCGGTGCTGGCCGGCCTGCGCGGGGCGCTGACCGGCGCCCAGCTGCTGGTGCGGCGGTGGGTCTCCACCGGCGGCGGCCCGCTGCCCGACGCGGAGCAGGACGATCCCGCCGAGGCGCACGAGCGGATCGCCGACCCGGCGCACCTGGACGAGTGGCACGCGCACCTGGCCGTGGTCGCCTGGTGGACGCTGCACCTGTGGCAGCAGGCGGCCTGGGCGGTGTACGCGCACGCCGAGGTCCGGGCCGAGGCCCGCGCCTCGGGCGTGACCGAGGTGCTCCTGGAGCTGTTCGACCGCTACCGGGGCGAGCAGCACGACTTCAAGGGCCTGGTCCACCTGGCGCTGATGCTGGACGACGAGCCGCTGCTGGTCCTCGACCGCCCCACCGGCACCGGCTACCTGCTGCGGATGAGCGGCCTGAGCGACACCTTCCAGCTGCACACCCTGCTCGCCGACGTGCTGATCGGCGGCGGCCACCTGCCCGGCGCCCCGCAGGACCGGGAGGTGGTGGCGCTGGCCCGGACGGCGTTCCTGGACGGCCGCCGGGTGATCGCCACCGGCGCCTTCAACCTGGTCGCGCCGGACGGCTCCTGGATCTGGAACGAGGGGCCGCCGAGCGACGTCCCGGTGGTGGACGGGGTGCGCACCCTGGTGCTGGAGCCGCTGCCGTACGAGCGGAGCTGGTCGGCCGGGCGGTTCATCCAGGAGGTCCCGGGCGACCTGCGGCTGGAGCGGGTGCTCGACCCGGCGGAGGCCGCCCGCCGGCTGGCCGCCACGGTGCCGGGGCAGACGCCCGCCGAGGCGTTCCGGTAGGAGGCCCCGACGGCCCCGCAGGTCCACCGGGTTATGGTCGGAAACCGACACAGCCCCTACGAGTGGAGTCGACGATGGCGAAGGTCCCGAACGTTCTCGCGGCGGCCGCGCCCGCCGCGCTGACCGCGGCGAGCGGTCTGGTCGGCGGTTACGGCGTCGCCCGCTGGAGCGGCCGGCGCGAACTGGGCGGCGCGGTGCTGGCGGTGGCCGGTGCCGGGGCGGCCGCGCAGTGGCGCCGCAGCTCGGGCACGGGCACCGCGGCGGCGCTGACCGGCCTGTACGTGGCCGCCTTCGGCGGCTCGCACCCGCTGGCCAAGCGGATCGGCGCCTGGCCGTCCGTCTTCGCCGTCACCGGCGTGGTCGCGGCGGCCTCCACGGCCGCGACGGCGCTCTCGGCCCGCCGGAAGTAGCCCGCCGGAAGCAACCTTCCGGAAGCAACCTTCCGGAAGCAGCCGGCCGCCGCCGGGGGCGGCCGGCCCGGCCCGCGGGCGCGGCCGGCTACCGGACCGCCGCGCCGAACCGGGCCTCGAAGGCGGACCGGTTCGCGGAGACCGGCGAGCGGTCCCAGACCGCGAACACCACCCGCTCGAAGGCCGCCCCGTACCGGGCCAGCGCCCCCTCGAAGGCCTCGGCGACCTGCGCCGGGTCGTTGCGGAACACCCCGCAGCCCCAGGCGCCGAGCACCAGCGTGCGCACCTCGTGCCGGGCGGCCGCCGCGAGCACCCGCACGGCCCGCTCGGCGAGCACGTCCCGGACGTCCGCACCTGGCGAACGTCGTTCCAGCTGACCGGCGTTGGGCGCGGGCGAGGTCAGGAAGGTGACCGGGTACGGCTGTGCCAGCAGCTCGCCGCGCCCGTCCCGGATCACCGGCACCGCCGGCGAGACGATCACCCGGTGGCTGTACCGGAGGTCGGTCGAGGCCCGGTGCGCCTCGTAGTAGTCCGGCGCCTCCAGCAGGCAGCTGTACAGCAGCGCGCTGCGGCACAGGTCCTCCTCCTGGGCGCGGGCGCCGCGCAGGTAGCCGCCGCCGGGGTTGCGCGCGGAGGCGAAGTTCAGCACCCCGACCGGCCCCGCCCCGGCCGCGACCAGCCGGCGGGCGGCCTGGATGCTCCCCTCGGCCGTCACCTCGATCCGCCCGGCCGCCGGCCCGGGACCGGCCTCCCCCGCGGCCAGCAGCGCCGCCAGGCCCTCCGGCGCGTACGACACCGTACCGGCCTTCGCCGCCGCCAACTCCTCCCCCACCTGCACGAGTTCGCCCCCGGTCGTCCGGTAGCTCCCCCGCTCGGCGATCCCCTCGTTCACCCGTGCCACTTCGTGCAGTCTGCTGCTCATGGCCGCGACGCTACGGGACCGCCGCGCCCGCGCGCCACAGGTTATTCTCACCCCCAGAACAACGCCTCGGGGCGCCCCGGGGAAGCGCGAAGGGCCCGCTCCGGGGGACGGAGCGGGCCCTTCGTGCGTTTCAGCCGGGTCGGCGGTCGACTACCGCCGGTGCGGCGTCAGTTCTTCCAGCGCGGCTTGCGGTCGTCGCGGTCGAAGCCACCCGAACGGCGGTCGTCGCGGTCACGGCCGCCACCGAAGCCGCCACGGTCACGGTTGAAGCCACCGCGGTCGGACTGCGGACGGCCGCCGGAGCGGTGGTCGTCGCGGCGCGAGAACGGACGGCTGCTGCCGCCGCGCTCGTCGCGGTCCCGGCCGAAGGACGGGCGGTCGCCGAAGGAGCGGGCCGGACGGTCGCCGAAGGAGCGGCCGCCGCGGTCGTCGCGGTCACGGCCGCCACCGAAGCCGCCGCGGTCGCGGTCGAAGCCGCCCGAGCGACGGTCGTCGCGGTCACGGCCGGCGCCGAAGCCGCCACGGTCACGGTTGAAGCCACCGCGGTCGCGGTCGAAACCGCCCGAACGGCGGTCGTCGCGGTCACGGCCGGCGCCGAAGCCGCCACGGTCACGGTTGAAGCCACCGCGGTCGCGGTCGAAACCACCGGAGCGACGGTCGTCACGGTCGCGGTCGCGGCCGCCACCGAAGCCACCGGAACGGCGGTCGTCGCGGTCACGGTCGCGGTCACGGCCGAAGCCGCCCGAACGGCGGTCGTCACGGTCACGGTCACGGTCCCGGTCGCGGTCACGACCGAAGGCCGGGCGCTCGCTGCGCGCCTCGCGGTACGACGGGGCGCGGTCCTCGGCCTGCGGCGCGGCGGCCTCGGCGGCGGCCGGAGCGGCCTCGGTCCGCTCACCGGACTCGGTCTCGGCCTCGGCGGCCGGCTCCTCGTCCTCGATGCCCAGCTCGGCCCGCTCGCGCGCCGCACGGGCGGCCAGACGGTCGGCCTCCTCGCGCAGCTCGGTGGCGCGGCGCTGCGCGCGCTCCAGCTGGCGGGTCATGTCGGCGAGCTCGCGCTCGGCGGCACCGGCGATGTTGGCGGCGCTCTCGGCCTGGACCTCGGTCAGCGAGCGGGCGCCGGTGATCTTGGCGACCTCCGCGTCGAAGGCGTGGTCCAGGATGTGGCGCGAGGCGTCGACGCCCGCGTCCTCCATCAGACGGAAGACGCCGCGGCGCTGGTGCGGCAACACCAGGGTGACGACGGCGCCGGAGCGGCCGGCCCGGGCGGTGCGGCCGGAGCGGTGCAGGTAGTCCTTGTGGTCGCCGGCCGGGTCCACGTTCAGGACCAGGTCGATGCCGTCGACGTGGATGCCGCGGGCGGCGACGTCGGTGGCGACGACGACGTTGGTGTAGCCGTCCTTGAAGTCGCCGAGGACGCGGGTGCGGGCGCCCTGGGTCATACCGCCGTGCAGCGCGTCGGCCTTCACGCCGGCCTCGATCAGCTGCTCGGCGACGCGGTCGGCGCCCATCTGGGTGCGGACGAAGATGATCGTGCGGCCCTTGCGGGCGGCGATCGCGTTGGTGATCGGCGCCTTGTCCTTGGGCTTCACCACGAGGATGTGGTGGGTCATCGTGGTGACGGCACCGGCCGACGGGTCGACCTCGTGGGTGACCGGGTTCTTCAGGTAGCGCTTGACCAGGGTGTCGATCTCGTTCTCCAGGGTGGCGGAGAACAGCAGGCGCTGGCCGCCGGCCGGCACCTGGTCGAGGATCTCGGTGACCTCGGGCAGGAAGCCCATGTCGGCCATCTGGTCGGCCTCGTCGAGCACGACGGTCTTGACGTCGTCCAGCTTGGCGGAGCCGCGGTTCAGCAGGTCGCGCAGACGGCCGGGGGTGGCGACGAGGATGTCGACGCCGCGCTCCAGCGCGTAGATCTGGTTCGACATCGAGGTGCCGCCGCAGACGACCTTGAGGCGCAGGCCGAGCACCGAGCCGAACGGCTCCAGGGCGTCGGCGACCTGCATGGCCAGCTCACGGGTCGGGACCAGGATCAGGCCGCGCGGGTGCTTCGGCTTGGTGCGCTCGCCGTCGGCGAGGCGGGTCAGCAGCGGCAGACCGAAGCTGAGGGTCTTGCCGGAGCCGGTGCGGCCGCGGCCCAGCACGTCCTTGCCGGCCAGGGCGTCCGGGATGGTCGCGGCCTGGATCGGGAACGGGGTGGTGACGCCGCGCTTGGCGAGGGCGCGCACGACGTCGTCGTGCAGGCCCAGGTCGCCGAAGGTGACGGTCGGCTCGGCGGCCGCCTCCTCGGTGGCCTCCACGGCCTCGGCGATCACCTCGTCCGCGGCGGTGTCGAGGGTGTCGGTGGCGTCGGTGACATCGGCGGCGGCCTCGTTCGCGGGCATGGCGAAGCGGGCGTCGTCAACGAGAGACATGCAAAACCTTCCGGAAGTGGCACGCGCCAAAGTCCGGGGTTCTGTTTCACAACCGCCTCTATGCGGTCAGCCACGGATCGCCGGAACGCGCCAAGGGCGCCAGATGGGAGTAGGGCGCCAGTCAAATGGATCAAACGAACGATCTACCACCATAGACGAGCCTGGGGATCGGAGGCAAACTCCCTGCTCAATCCGCTAATGCCCGAGCACGCGAGGGCTCGGGGCCGAGGAACCGGAGCTGCCGGAGGACGGGTCCGGAGCCGGCGGGACGGTCGCGGCGGGCGAGCTGTGCTCGGGCGCGGGAGTGCCGGACGGGCGGCTGCTGGGGGTGGCCGAGGGCGACCCGGCCGAACCGCCGCCGGAACGGCCCTCGCCGGTGCCGCCCGCCCCGCCGGTACCGCCGGAGCCCGCCGCACCGCCGGACCCGCCGACGCCACCGCCCGGGTGCGGCGCGGGACTTGTGTTCGCACCGCCCGCCGCACCGCCGCCCGCACCGCCGTCGGGAGCGCCCGGCCCCGGCACCGGGACCACCCCGGCCCCCGCGCCGCTCGACCCCGGCGCCGAGTCGCCGGGCGCCGGGACGGTGGCCCCGTTCGACCCGGCGTCGCCCTGGAGGCCCCCCGGCCGCTCGGGGTGGCCCGAGGCCCCGCCCGCACGCCCCGTCCCCGGGGAGGCCGAGGACCCGCCCGTCGCCCCCGGCCGGACCGCCGGACCGGCCTGCCCGACCGGCGCCACGCCGTGCTTCTCCTCCGCGGCCGGGCCGACCGACATGCACCCCGTCAGCCCCAGCCCGGCCATCGTCAGCAGCGCCGCCGCCCGTACCGCACGCGAGCGCGGGACCGCCGCCGCCCGCCCCTGAGCCGTACGGGCGGCGGCCAGCCGCACCCGCACCGCCCGTACCGCCCGCACCGTCCGCGCCGCCCGCACCGAAGCCACTGAGGTCCCTCTCTACCGCCCCACCCGGGCCGCCCACTCGCGCGCGGCCGCTTTCGGTGCCCAACGCGCGCCCGGCCCGGCGGGACACGGGCAGCGGGCAAGCTCGCCCGGCGGAGGCGGTGCGGGGCGCGCCCTCCGACGCCCGCTCCGGTGCCCGCTCCGCCGCCCGCTTCGGCCCCGCTCCGGCGCCCGCGCCGCCGGCCGCCTCGGCGCACGCTCCGGCGCCCGGTCAGCCCCAGAGCGCCGTGGCCAGCTCCGCGCCCGCGAACACCGCGGCCAGCCCCGCCGCCACGCTGCCGGCCACATTGACCAGCGCGTACCGCCCGGCGCCGGTCTCGGCCAGCCGCAGGGTCTCGTACGAGAAGGTCGAGTAGGTGGTCAGTGCCCCGCAGAGCCCCGTCCCCAGCAGCAGCTGGACCTGCGAGGAGGCCGCGCCCGCCGCCACCGCGCCGGTCACCAGCCCGAGGATCAGGCAGCCGACCACGTTCACCGTGAACGTGCCCCACGGGAACACCGAGTCGTGCCGGGACTGCACCGCCCGGTCGGTCAGGTACCGCAGCGGCGCGCCGACCACCGCGCCCGCCACCACCAGCAACCAGTTCACTCCGCCGTCTCCCCCGGGCCCGCCGTCCCCCCGCGGCCCGGTCCCCTGCCCGGGTCCCGGCCCGCGTAGGTGACCACCTCGCAGCGGTCCAGCAGCACCAGGCCCTCCGCCACCATCCCGTCCAGCTGCGGCAGGAACGCCCGCACCCGCTCCTCCTCGTCCACGATCACCACCGCCACCGGCAGGTCCTCGCTCAGCGACAGCAGCCGCGTGGTGTGCACCAGCGACGACGCCCCGAACCCCTCGATCCCCCGGAACACGCTCGCCCCGGCCAGCCCGGCCGCCCTGGCCCGGTGCACGATCTCGCTGTACAGCGGGCGGTGGTGCCACCGGTCGCTCTCCCCGACCAGCACCGTCAGCCGCAGCGCGGGCCCGCCCAGCCGGCTCACCGCGCACCCCGTCCGGCGCCGCGGCGGACCGCCCGGGGGATCAGACGCCGGGTCAGCCCGGCCGCCGCCCACACCGCCACCAGCGCGCCCACCAGCGTCAGCCCGAGGTAGGCCAGGGCCGGCCCGGGCCGGCCGCCCTCCAGCAACCGGCGGATGTCGACGGCGTACGTCGAGAAGGTGGTGAACCCGCCCAGCACGCCGGTGCCGAAGAACGGCCGCACCAGCGGATGCGGCTGGCGCCCCTCGGTGATCACCACCAGGAACACCCCGATCACCGCGCAGCCCACCACGTTGACCAGCAGCGTCGTCCACGGGAAGGCCGACGGCCCGGTCTGCCAGACGAGCCCGGCCGCGTACCGCGCGGTCGCCCCGATCGCCCCGCCCGCGGCGACCACCGCCACCGCCCGCCCCTGCCCGCGCAGCACCGGCGGCCGGCCGGGACCGCGGCCGGCGCGGGCCCGCACCACGGCGTCGTTCACGGCGCCCTCCGAGGTCGTCACAGCCCCATCAAACACCGGGCTCCGCCACCTGGCACACCGTCATCCGACACCGGACAATGATCCGGTGGAGATGACCCGGGAAGAGTTCGAAACGCTGGTCAGCGATGCCCTCGACCAGATCCCCCCGCAGCTCGCGGCCATGATGGACAACGTCGCGGTCTTCGTCGAGGACGAACCCGACCCGAGCGACCCGGAACTCCTCGGCCTCTACGAGGGCACCCCGCTCACCGAGCGCGGCGAGTGGTACGCGGGCGTGCTGCCCGACCGCATCCTGATCTACCGCGGCCCCACCCTGCGCCACTGCGGGACCCGCGAGCAGGTGGTCGAGGAGGTCCGCACCACGGTCATCCACGAGGTCGCCCACCACTTCGGTTTCGACGACCACGAGCTCGACGAACTCGGCTGGTCCTGACCCCGCCCCGGCCCGCACCCTCACCCGGGCGAAACCCGTTTTGGCGATCCGCCCCGAATCCCATATGCTTCTCGACGTCCCCGAACGCTGGGAGACAGCGGGACAGGCCACAAGCCCTCATCGTCTAGTGGCCCAGGACGCCGCCCTTTCAAGGCGGTAGCACGGGTTCGAATCCCGTTGGGGGCACGCAGTACCGTAGTAAAGTGCAGTGCGCAAGACCGCAAGACCCTGAGTGGTTCGCCACTTCTAGGTCCCGTGGAGCAGTTGGTTAGCTCGCCACCCTGTCAAGGTGGAGGTCGCGGGTTCAAGTCCCGTCGGGATCGCTCGTCTCGCAAGAGACGGTGCAGTACGGCCAGGTAGCTCAGTTGGTACGAGCGTCCGCCTGAAAAGCGGAAGGTCGCCGGTTCGACCCCGGCCCTGGCCACAACCGGGAAGCCCCCGTAGCGAGTTCGCTACGGGGGCTTCGTCGTTCACGCCCCTCGTCGCCGCGCCGGACCTCGGCCGGCTCCGGACGCCGGTCGGGTCGCGCTCGGCCCGTGGAGGCCCCCCTCCCCCCCCGCGGGCGGCTCAGGAGGTTCGGAGCCAGTGGTCCGTGGTGCGCACCTCCGAACCGTCCGCCCGGTAGTAGGTGATGGTCGCGGCGTCGGTGCCCGGCTTCGCCCCGAGGCCGAAGTAGCGGAACGGGGAGTCCCCGACCGTGACCGTCGCCGCCTCGGTGGTGCCTCCGGTCTTCCAGGCGACCACGACCCTCGTGACCTCGGCCTGGACCCCTTCGATCACCACCGCCGGCACGCCCGCGTCGTGGTGGAGGCCGAGTGACGCCCCTCCGACGGCTCCCGGGTACCCGCCCGGGGCGGAGACCGCGTGCAGGGAGTCGTCGACCTGCCGCCGGCCGTCGACGGTGAAGTAGTAGTTCACCAGGTCGGTGCCCGGGCCCCAGTTGCTCTCGACGTCCTTCGGGACGACCTGCTTCACGTCCGGGGAGGCGGCGGCCCGCTCCGCCCGGATCAGCCGGGCCTGCTTGACGGCGTCCTCCTTGGCGGCCGGGGTCGGCCACAGCGCGGCCCAGGCCTGCCAGGTGTGGCCGTTCGCCGTGCCCTCGGCGACTTTGACCCGGACGGGGGTGAACGGGTCCCGGGTCGCGGACGCGCTCGCCGCCGAAGGAGTGGCCGAGGCAGCGGCCGAAGCGGTGGCCGAACCCGCGGCCGGAGCGGTGGCCGGAGCGCCCGGGGAGCCGGGGGCGGCCGCCGCGGAGACCGAGGCCGGCGCCACCGCCACGGTCGGGACCGCCTGCCGACCGCGCTCGCCGAGCACCGCCGTCCCCCCGGCGATGCCCGCGACCAGCACCGCCGCCGCCCCGGCGGTCAGCAGCCGCCGTCGCCGCAGCCGCCGCCGGCCGCCGGCGATCAGCCGGTCGTACGGCACCGCGCCGGTCTCGACGCTCCCGGCCAGTTCGTCCAGCGCCCGTACCGTCGCCGGCCCGTCGCCGCCCTGCGTGTCCCCAGGCAGGTACCCGTCGCTCATCTTGTCCCTCCGGTGCTCGTCAGTCCGATGAGTGAGGAGGCCCCGCGGAGCTTGGCCAGCCCTCTGGCGGCCTGGCTCTTCACCGTCCCGACCGCGCAGCCCATCGCCGCCGCGGTCTGGGTCTCGCTGAGGTCCTCCCAGTACCGCAGCACCACGGCCTGGCGCTGGCGCGGTGGCAGGGTGTCGAGCGCGGCGAGCAGCACGGCCCGGTCGTCGGGGTCGGCGCCGGCCGGCGCGGGCCGGTCCGGGAACGCGGTGACCGGGTGCTCGACCAGCCGCCGCCGGAACCGTCTGGCGTGCTCGTTGAAGACGATCCGGCGCACGTAGGCGTACGGGTCGTCGGCGGCACGAACCCTGTTCCAGGCCGCGTACGCCCGTTCCAGTGCTTGCTGGACCAGGTCCTCGGCGCCGTGGCGGTCCCCCGCGAGCAGGTACGCCGTCCTGAGCAGCCGTGACCACGTGCTGCCGACGAACGCCCGGAACTCCTCGTCCCGGGCGGTCTTGTGGGCTCCCATGAGCACCTCCTCACCCTCCCGGAGCCCGGGACGCCCGCGGACCGTTGCCCGTCGTTCGCGATTCGCCGCCGACGGCTGTGACACTGGAGGGGCTCGAAAACCGAGGTGCGCTCCGCCGTGCCTCCTTGCGAACCTAGAGGGATGCCCGCAGTGAGTTCTCCCGCAGTCCAGTCCGCCGCCGTACCCGCCGAGGGTCCCGGAATCGGCGAGCTGGCCGTCCGTCTGCCCGAGCTGACCCTGCGCGACCAGGTGCGGATCGGGCGCCGGCTGGAGGGGGCCCGTCGGGTCCGCAAGCCCGAGGCCCGGCAGAAGATCGCCACCGAGATCGCCGCCGACATCGACCGCGCCGAGCTGGTCGTCGAGCGCCGCCGGCAGGCCGTCCCGAAGATCGGCTATCCCGCCGAACTCCCGGTCAGCCAGAAGAAGGACGAGATCCTGGCCGCGATCCGGGACCACCAGGTGGTGATCGTCGCGGGCGAGACCGGTTCCGGCAAGACGACCCAGATCCCGAAGATCTGCCTGGAACTCGGCCGTGGCGTGCGCGGCCTGGTCGGCCACACCCAGCCGCGCCGGATCGCCGCCCGCACCGTGGCCGAGCGGGTCGCGGAGGAGCTGGACAGCCCGCTGGGCGGGGCGGTCGGCTGGAAGGTCCGGTTCACCGACCAGGTCGGCCCGGACACCCTGGTCAAGCTGATGACGGACGGCATCCTGCTCGCGGAGATCCAGACCGACCGCGACCTGCACCAGTACGACACCCTGATCATCGACGAGGCGCACGAGCGCAGCCTCAACATCGACTTCATCCTCGGCTACGTCAAGCAGCTGCTCCCCCGCCGGCCCGACCTCAAGGTCGTGATCACCTCGGCGACCATCGACCCGGAGCGCTTCGCCCGGCACTTCGGCGACGCCCCGATCATCGAGGTCTCCGGGCGCACCTACCCGGTCGAGGTCCGCTACCGGCCGCTCGTCGAGGACGGGGCCGAGGAGGACGAGGACAGCACCGAGGCCGACCGCGACCGGGACCAGGTCCAGGCGATCTGCGACGCCGCCGAGGAGCTCCAGGCCGAGGGCCCCGGCGACATCCTGGTCTTCCTCTCCGGCGAGCGCGAGATCCGCGACACCGCCGACGCCCTCGGCAAGCTGAAGCTGAAGAACACCGAGATCCTGCCGCTGTACGCCCGGCTCAGCTCGGCCGAGCAGCACAAGGTCTTCCAGCGCTCGCGCAGCCGCCGGATCGTACTGGCCACCAACGTGGCCGAGACCTCGCTGACCGTCCCGGGCATCAAGTACGTGATCGACCCGGGCACCGCCCGGATCTCCCGCTACAGCCACCGCACCAAGGTGCAGCGGCTGCCGATCGAGGCGATCAGCCAGGCCAGCGCCAACCAGCGCAAGGGCCGCTGCGGCCGCACCTCGGACGGCATCTGCATCCGGCTCTACTCGGAGGAGGACTTCCTCTCCCGCCCCGAGTTCACCGACGCCGAGATCCTGCGCACCAACCTGGCCTCGGTGATCCTCCAGATGACCGCGGCCGGCCTCGGTGACATCGCCGCCTTCCCGTTCCTGGACCCGCCGGACTCGCGCAACATCAAGGACGGCGTCCACCTGCTGCACGAGCTGGGGGCGCTCGACCCGGACGAGAAGGACCCGCGCAAGCGCCTGACCCCGCTGGGCCGCAAGCTCGCCCAGCTCCCGGTGGACCCGCGGATGGCCCGCATGGTGCTGGAGGCGGACCGCAACGGCTGCGTCCGCGACGTCATGGTGATCGCCGCCGCGCTCTCCATCCAGGACCCGCGCGAGCGCCCGGCCGAGAAGCGCCAGGCCGCCGACGAGCGGCACCGCCGGTTCAACTCGGAGACCTCCGACTTCCTCTCCTACCTGGCGATGTGGCGCTACGTCCGGGAGCAGCAGCGGGAGCTCTCCTCCTCGGCGTTCCGCCGGATGTGCAAGGCGGAGTTCCTCAACTACCTGCGGATACGGGAGTGGCAGGACATCTACGTCCAACTGCGCACCGTCGCCAAGCAGTTGGGCGTCACGATCGAGGAGCCGCACCCGGACGCCGAGCCGGACGCCGACCGGATCCACCAGTCGCTGCTGGCCGGCCTGCTCTCCCACATCGGCCTGTACGACGTGGAGAAGCGCGAGTACGGCGGCGCGCGCGGTGCCCGCTTCGCGGTCTTCCCCGGCTCCGGCCTGTTCAAGAAGCCGCCGCGCTGGGTGATGTCGGCGGAGCTGGTGGAGACCTCCCGGCTGTGGGCGCGGATCAACGCGAAGATCGAGCCGGAGTGGGTCGAGCCGCTGGCCGGCCACCTGATCAAGCGCAGCTACAGCGAGCCGCACTGGGAGAAGAAGGCCGGCGCCGTGCTGGCGTACGAGAAGGTGACCCTCTACGGGATGCCGGTCGTCGCCCAGCGCAAGGTCAACTACGGGCGGATCGACCCGGAGCTCTGCCGTGAGCTGTTCATCCGCAACGCGCTGGTCGAGGGTGACTGGGAGACCCACCACCGGTTCTTCGCGGAGAACCGCAGGCTGCTCGGCGAGGTCGAGGAGCTGGAGAACCGGGCCCGCCGCCGGGACATCCTGGTGGACGACCAGACCCTGTTCGACTTCTACGACGCCCGGCTGCCCGAGGACGTCGTCTCCACCCGGCACTTCGACTCCTGGTGGAAGAAGGCCCGGCACGAGCAGCCGGACCTGCTGAACTTCGAGAAGTCGATGCTCATCAACGACGCCGCGGACGGCGTCACCGAGGCCGACTACCCGGACCACTGGCAGCAGGGCAAGCTCCGCTTCAGGCTGACCTACCAGTTCGAGCCGGGCAGCGACGCGGACGGCGTGACGGTGCACATCCCGCTGCCGGTGCTCAACCAGGTCACCGCGGAGGGCTTCGACTGGCAGATCCCCGGTCTGCGGGAGGAGCTGGTCACGGCGTACATCAAGTCGCTGCCGAAGGCCCTCCGGCGCAACTTCGTCCCCGCGCCGGACTTCGCCAGGGCCGCGCTGCGTGCCGTGAGGGACCGCCAGGCTGATGGCACGTTCGGTTCCGCCGAGGGGCTCCTCCCGGCCCTGGAGCACGCCCTGAAGCGCCTGACGGCGGTCACCGTGCCCCCGGAGGCCTGGGACGACGAACGGGTGCCCGAGCACCTCAAGGTGACCTTCCGGGTGGTGGACGGCAAGCGCCGGCTCGCCGAGTCCAAGGA
Source organism: Kitasatospora sp. NPDC001132 (assembly GCF_053598415.1). NCBI lineage: Bacteria > Bacillati > Actinomycetota > Actinomycetes > Kitasatosporales > Streptomycetaceae > Kitasatospora > Kitasatospora sp. NPDC001132. The sequence goes on from NZ_JBSFKF010000007.1 coordinate 104,580, forward strand.
CCTGGAGGAGCTGCGGCTGAAGCTCAAGCCCAAGCTCAAGGAGACGCTCTCCTCGGCCGCTTCCGGCCAGGGCATCGAGCAGAGCGGGCTGACCGCCTGGCCGGCCTCCCTGCCGGTGCTCCAGCGCACCTTCGAGCAGCGCTCGCGCGGCCACTCGATGCGCGCCTACCCGGCCCTGGTGGACGAGGGCCAGTCGGTCGCCGTGAAGCTGTTCGACACCCCGCAGGAGCAGGCCCGGTCGATGTGGGAGGGGACGCGGCGGCTGCTGATGCTGACCACCAACTCCCCGGCCAAGTCGATCCAGGGCCGGCTGGGCAACCAGGCGAAGCTGGCGCTCTCGCACAGCCCGCACGGCTCCATCGGCGCCCTGTTCGAGGACGTCGTGGCGGCGGCGACGGACCGGCTGATGACCCTGGCCGGCGGCCCGGCCTGGGACGAGGCGGCGTTCGGCAAGCTGCACGACAAGGTGCGCGCGGACCTGTACGAGCTGTCCGCGGACACCACGCTGAAGACGGCCACCGCGCTGATCGCCTTCCACAAGGCCTCGACCCGGCTGAAGACGGTGAGCAGCCCGGTGCTGCTGAACGCGGTGAACGACATCCGGCTGCACCTGGCCTCGCTGGTGCACCCGGGCTTCGTGACCGCCACCGGCTGGCAGCGGCTGCCGGACCTCAAGCGCTACCTGCTGGCGGTGGACCGCCGCCTGGAGGCGCTGCCCAACCACCCGCAGCGGGACGCCCAGCAGCTGCTGAAGGTGCAGCAGGTGCAGCAGGCGTACGGGGAGCTGCTGGCGGCCGTCCCGGCCGGGCACCAGCCCTCCGCGGAGGTGCGGGCGATCCGCTGGATGATCGAGGAGCTGCGGGTCAGCTTCTTCGCCCAGTCACTGGGCACGCCGAGCCCGGTCTCGGAGAAGCGGATCGTGAAGGCGATGGAGGCGGCTCGGGCGACGCTCTGACCCGGGCGGTGCCGCGGCCTCCCCGGGCCGCGGCCGTGAGCTGCGGGTGGGCCTTCAGGAGCCGGTTCGACCTGGGGGCCCACCATGGGCTACAGTCTGTCTTGTTCGCAGCGCGGCAAGCGAGTGAACGAGATCAGGAAAACCTGGTCCCGTGGAGCAGTTGGTTAGCTCGCCACCCTGTCAAGGTGGAGGTCGCGGGTTCAAGTCCCGTCGGGATCGCCGCAATGCGAGAGGCCCGGAACCGTTCAGGTTCCGGGCCTCTCGCTTTTGGCCTTTCGGCCCTTTTACCCCGGCCAGGTCTAGACCACAAGTGACAGACGGTGTGACAGTCGTCACGGTAACCCCTCCGGAGCCGGCCCCCCGAAGCCCCTCTCCAGAACCCCACTAATTTAATATGTAAAATTGTACAGGTATTCACTGTAAATCCCCCCCGCCCCGGGCGCATCAAATCGTTATCCGGAGTTCAGGATTCCGACCACTTGACCGACGCCGAACACCCGCGCGCGGGCACGACAAAGGGGCCGCTTACCGGACCCGGCGGAGTCCGGTAAGCGGCCCCTTTAAAGAGCCTTTGGCCTATCAGGCCTCAGTGCGCTGGGCGGGAATCCCAGCAAGCAGAGCACGCACCTCCGCCTCACGGTAACGGCGGTGACCACCGAGCGTGCGAATCGACGTCAGCTTGCCCGCCTTGGCCCAGCGAGTGACCGTCTTCGGGTCCACGCGGAACATGGTGGCAACCTCTGCCGGCGTCAGCAGCGGCTCAGCATCAGGGGTACGAGCGGTCATGAGCGGCCTCCTCGGGAGAACCGAACCAGGGCGGTTCTATCCTTCAAATTCTGCACCTTGGCCCGCGATGCCCGAAATGGCATAGACGGGCCGAGTCGGTTATAGGACGAACGGCTTGTCCTGGTGTCTACAACTACACCATCCGTCCAGCCCTATCGACCAAACCGCCAAAATTGACCCCTCACGGGTTCAAGGCCGACGGATGGCGATGGACCACCCCATAACGGACAGTCACATAGTGATGACATCCGGTTACGGGGGGACCAGACCCTCCGTTTCCCCGCAAAGCACGCATCGACTCCAGAACCACCCAAAAGTGGGCACGCTCACGTGAAGTTGGGCTGGTTGTCCCATTTTTGCACATAGGGGTAAGTTCGCGTCAACGGTGAGTAGTGTCACGTTCGGCAGCTATTGACCCGAACCAGGACCTTGGTCATCACCCTCGCAGTGCCAAGGACCCTTACAGTCATACACGCACGGTCGGACGTCAGTTCGCGTGCCGAAGTGCCAGCACCCGACGCCAGCGCACCGTCAGTTCCCCGTACACGCGCAGTGCCTCGGCCGTGTCCCCCGCCCGCAGCGCGCGCAGCCCCTCCTCCAGTTCCCCCGCCGAACGGTCCGCCAACAACCGTTCCGGGCCCAGCAGATGCACCAGGCCCCCGTAGTCCAGCTCCACCAGCGAACGCGGGTGGAACTCCTCCAGCCAGCGCCCGACCCGCTCGGCCCCCCGCACCAGCTCCCCGTCCGGCACCGCCTCGCGCAGCGCCCGGAAGGCCCGTGCCACCCGCCGCCGCGCCTGCGCCATCGGCACCAGGTAGAACAGCGCCGCCGGCCGGCCCCCGTACTCCCCTCCCCCCTCCCCCACCCCTTCCTTCCCATCCGGCGGACCGTCCACGCCCCCGTCCACCGCCCCGTCCACCGCCGCGCCCCCGCCCGGCACGAAGCAGCGGTCCTCGTCCCCGAACGGCAGGAACCAGCGCACCGGCACCTCCCAGCGGCTGGTCAGGATCCACGGCCGGGCGTCCGGGTGCTCGGCCCGCCAACGCTCCCGGTCCGCCTCGGCGGCCGCCCGGGCCACCGGCGGCAGCGCGGTGTCCAGCAGCGCCACCGGCGCCCCGGCCCGCAGCTCCTCCAGCGCCTGCCAGCTGCGCAGCCTGGTCGCCCACGGGCAGACGTACAGTACGCCGTCCACCATCCGCAGGTACGCCCGCCCGCTCTCCCGCTCGGGCAGCGCCCGGGGCGTGCGGGCGGCCAGCCCGACCAGCGCCTCCCGCTGCTCCTCCAGCACCGCCTCCGCGACCGGCTGGGCCGCCTCCGCGGCGTCCGGCCCGTGCTCCGCCGCCCAGGCCTGCCAGTGCGCCCGCTCGGGCTCCGGATAGGCGGCCAACGGCTCGTAGACCCGCAGGTGGGCGGCGTAGGGCGGCTGTACGGAAGTACGTACGACGGTCACGTCCTGCATGGTCGCACGCGCCGCCCGGCCCGGGGAGAGCGCGCCCCCGAACCGTTCGCGTCCGCACCCGCGCACCCCTTCCCGTCTCACCCCTCGGACGACCGGCCCCAGCTCGGACAAGACAGCGGATCGACGGCCTCCGCGCGGCTACGCTTCGCCCTAGGCGCCCGCACCACAGCAGCGGGCCTTCATTACTGGAGTCACCACAGTGACCGACGTACAGACCCCCGCCACGCACCCCGCACCCGGCGTGCTCAGCAGGATCTTCCGTACCGAACAGGACGGCGCCCCCGGCGACGGTCACGAGCAGGTCGTCCTCTGCCACGACCGCAGCTCGGGCCTGAAGGCGATCATCGCCATCCACTCGACCGCCCTGGGCCCGGCCCTCGGCGGCACCCGCTTCTTCCCGTACGCCTCCGAGGAGGCGGCGCTGGAGGACGCGCTCAACCTGTCCCGCGGAATGTCCTACAAGAACGCGCTGGCCGGACTGGACCTCGGCGGCGGCAAGGCCGTCATCATCGGCGACCCGAACAAGGACAAGAACGAGGCGATGCTCCGGGCCTACGGCCGCTTCGTCGAGTCCCTGCGCGGCCGCTACGTCACCGCCTGCGACGTGGGCACCTACGTCCAGGACATGGACGTCATCGCCCGCGAGACCGAGTTCGTGACCGGCCGCTCGCCGGAGCACGGCGGCGCCGGCGACTCGTCCATCCTGACCGCCTTCGGCGTCTTCCAGGGCATGCGCGCCACCGCCCAGGCCCGCTGGGGCCAGCCGACCCTGCGCGGCAAGCGGGTCGGCGTCGCGGGCGTCGGCAAGGTCGGCCACTACCTGGTCGGCCACCTGGTCGCGGACGGTGCCACCGTCGTCGTCACCGACCCCTTCGAGGCCGCGGTCAACCGCGTGCGCGCCGCCCACCCCGAGGTGGAGGTGGTCGCCGACACCGCCGCCCTGCTCCAGGCCAAGCTGGACGTCTACGCCCCCTGCGCCCTCGGCGGCGCGCTGACCGACGACACGGTCGCCGCACTGGGCGAGTTCGGCACCTCGATCGTCTGCGGCGCGGCCAACAACCAGCTGGCCCACCCGGGCGTCGAGAAGGACCTGGCCGACCGCGGCATCCTCTACGCGCCGGACTACCTGGTGAACTCCGGCGGCGTCATCCAGGTCGCCGACGAGATCGACGGCTTCAACTTCGAGCGGGCCAAGAACAAGGCCACGAAGATCTTCGACACCACCCTGGAGATCTTCACCCGGGCCACCGCCGACGGCGTCCCGCCGGCCGTCGCCGCCGACCGCCTGGCCGAGAAGCGGATGCGCGAGATCAGCGCCCTGCGCACGGTGCTGCTGCCGAGCGCCCGCCGCGCCTGATCGGGCCGGCGACCGACCGCGTGACGCGCGGGGGGCAGTCACCACGGCCCCCCGCGCATCACGATGTGGAACCGGATTCTCACTTCTCCGCCCGAACGGGTGATCCGAGGTCCCCCTTGGGGGGATAATCGATCCCGGAACGACGGAGCCAAGCCACCACCGAACAGCGCGCAAACCGCCGCAAAACCTCCGCTGACCTGGGAAGACCCGGTCGCGGGCGCGGTCTGTGCGCGCCACGTCACACCGACGACGTACCGTCCGGCGGCGGAAACAGGTACCGTTAATGCTCCAGGGGACGGCTTCTCCACTTCGGGCAGGCCGATCCCGAACATGAACACGTGTCAGACTCGGGGCCGTGAGCCCCGCCGTTGAGGGGGTCGACCCATGGGGCGCGGCCGGGCCAAGGCCAAGCAGACGAAGGTCGCCCGCCAGCTGAAGTACAACAGCGGCGGCTTCGACGCTAACCGTCTGTCCAACGAGCTGGGCGTATCGCCGTCCACCGCTTCGATCGAGCCTGAGCCGATCGAGGAAGAGGACGACGACGACCCGTACGCGGAGTACGCAGCCCGCTACGGCGACCTCGACGACGAGGACGACAACGAGCCGGGCGCCGGGCCGTCACGGGCCTCCCGCCGCTCGTAACCACAGCATTCCCGCAGGCCGGTCCGGACGCCCAGGGCGCCGGGCCGGTCTTCGGCGTTCCCTCGTCCGGGACCGGACCCTGTCCCCGCGGTGGCCCCCACCGCACGCGAGAGGGCCCCTCCGGTGCTCCGGAGGGGCCCTCTCGACGTCACCGTGCGGGTCAGCTCGCCCGGAAGCCCTCGTAGGCGTTGTAGAGAGCAGCACCGTCCTCGTGCTCGTCGGTGCGCTCGACGATGTCGCCGAGCAGCCAGGCCTCCACGCCGCGGTCCTCCAGGATCGACAGCACGACGTCCACCGAGTGCGGCGGGACGACCGCGACCATGCCGACGCCCATGTTCAGCGTCTTCTCGATCTCCAGGGTGGCCACCCGGCCGACCTCGGCGACGGTCTGGAAGACCGGCAGCGGGGTCCAGGTGCCGCGGTCCAGGCGGGCGTGCAGGCCGGCCGGGATGACCCGGGCCAGGTTGGCCGCCAGGCCGCCGCCGGTGACGTGCGAGAAGGCGTGCACCTCGGTGGCGCGGGTGAGCGCCAGGCAGTCCAGCGAGTAGATCCGGGTCGGCTCCAGCAGCTCCTCGCCGAGGGTGCGGCCGAACTCCTCGACCTTGCGGTCCAGCTTCCAGCCGGCCTCGTTCAGCAGCACGTGGCGGACCAGCGAGTAGCCGTTGGAGTGCAGGCCGGAGGCCGCCATCGCGATCACCACGTCGCCGGCCCGGACCCGGTCCGCGCCGAGCAGCGCGTCGGCCTCCACCACACCGGTGCCGGCGCCCGCGACGTCGTACTCGTCCGGGCCCAGCAGGCCGGGGTGCTCGGCGGTCTCGCCACCGACCAGGGCGCAGCCGGCCAGCGCACAGCCCTCGGCGATGCCCTTGACGATCGCGGCGACCCGCTCCGGGACGACCTTGCCGACGCAGATGTAGTCGGTCATGAACAGCGGCTCGGCGCCGCACACGACCAGGTCGTCGACGACCATGCCGACCAGGTCGTGGCCGATGGTGTCGTGCTTGTCCATGGCGGCGGCGATGGCCACCTTGGTCCCCACGCCGTCGGTGGCCGAGGCCAGCAGCGGCCGCTCGTAGTTCTTGAAGGCGGACGCGTCGAAGAGGCCGGCGAAGCCGCCGAGACCGCCGACCACCTCGGGGCGGTTGGCCTTCTTCACCCACTGCTTCATGAGCTCGACGGCGCGGTCGCCCGCCTCGATGTCGACACCGGCGGCGGCGTAGGTGGCGCCGTTCTGGTTGCTGGTCACTGCGTGCGGCCCTCTCGGGTCAGGGGGGGTTGGAACAGCGGTGGGGCCCCGTTTCTCGGGACCCCACCGTGAGAACGCTTACGGCCGGCGCAGCGCGTCGGCCGCGCCCGCCCCGCCGAGCAGCGACTGGACGCCGTCCAGGTCGCTGCCGCTGGTCGGCTTGCCGCGGACGGCGGGCTGCGCCTGGCCGCCCTTGATCTCGGCCTCCAGCAGGAGCTTGCCGAGGAGCGCCGGGTCCGGCAGCTCCATCGGGTACTCGCCGTCGAAGCAGGCCCGGCAGAGCTTGTCCTTGGGCTGCTTGGTGGCCTCGATCATGCCGTCGATCGAGATGTAGGCGAGCGAGTCCGCGCCGAGGGTGCGGCCGATCTCCTCGATGGTCATGCCGTTGGCGATCAGCTCCGCGCGGGTGGCGAAGTCGATGCCGAAGAAGCAGGGCCACTTCACCGGCGGCGAGGAGATCCGGATGTGGACCTCGGCGGCGCCCGCCTCGCGCAGCATCTTCACCAGGGCGCGCTGGGTGTTGCCGCGCACGATCGAGTCGTCCACGACCACCAGGCGCTTGCCGGCGATGACCTCGCGCAGCGGGTTGAGCTTGAGCCGGATGCCGAGCTGACGGATGGTCTGGCTGGGCTGGATGAAGGTGCGGCCCACGTAGGCGTTCTTCACCAGGCCGGAGCCGTACGGGATGCCGCTGGCCTCGGCGTAGCCGATCGCGGCGGGAGTGCCGGACTCGGGCGTCGCTATCACCAGGTCGGCCTCGACGGGCGCCTCCTTCGCCAACCGGCGGCCCATCTCCACGCGGGAGAGGTGCACGTTGCGGCCGGAGATGGAGGTGTCGGGGCGGGCCAGGTAGACGTACTCGAACACGCAGCCCTTGGGCTTGGCCTCGGCGAACCGGGAGCTGCGCATGCCGTTCTCGTCGATGGCGATGAGCTCGCCGGGCTCGACCTCGCGGATGAAGGACGCGCCGCAGATGTCCAGCGCCGCCGTCTCGGAGGCGACCACCCAGCCGCGCTCCAGCCGGCCGAGCACCAGCGGGCGGATGCCCTGCGGGTCGCGGGCGGCGTAGAGGGTGTGCTCGTCCATGAAGACGAGCGAGAAGGCGCCCTTGACCTTGGGCAGCACGACCTTGGCCGTCTCCTCGATGGAGAGGTCAGGGTGGCCGGCGAGCAGGGCCGTCACCAGGTCGGTGTCGTTGGTCGCGGCGGTCCGGCCGGAGCGCGAGACGTGCTCCTCGCCGGGCAGCTCGGCGACCATGGCCGCCAGTTCGGCGGTGTTCACCAGGTTTCCGTTGTGCCCGAGGGCCAGCGAACCGTTGACGGTCGCCCGGAAGGTCGGCTGGGCGTTCTCCCAGACCGAGGAACCGGTGGTCGAGTAGCGGGCGTGTCCGACGGCGATATGCCCGTGCAACGACCCCAGCGAGGCCTCGTCGAAGACCTGGGAGACGAGTCCCATGTCCTTGAAGACGAGAATCTGGGAGCCGTTGCTCACTGCGATGCCCGCGGATTCCTGACCGCGGTGCTGCAGGGCGTAAAGGCCGAAGAACGTGAGCTTGGCGACCTCCTCGCCGGGAGCCCAGACACCGAAGACGCCACAAGCGTCCTGGGGGCCTTTCTCACCGGGAAGAAGATCGTGGTTGAGTCTTCCGTCACCACGTGGCACGCCTTCGAGTCTAGGGCAGTTGACCAGGGCTTCCGGACCCCGGGACTGGGGGTTTGTCCGCCGACCCGGAGTTAACGCGCGTAGACAAAACCCCTTACAGGTCCGGGATTTCGGGTGGGGGGAATTCCGGCGGGTGGCGGTTGGCCTTGCGGTTCGCGCCTGTTGGGTGGTTCGGTGCGTGCGGCGGAGGGGTTCGGGGCACGGAGGAACGTGAGCCTGCTCACCCGGGCTTCCCCCGCCGGTCGCCCGCCGGTCATGTCTCCTTCGCCGCTGCCGTCACGCCGCCGGCAGCAGCAGGCCCCAGGCCCCCGGGTGCACCGTCCAGGTCCGGGCCCGGACCGGGCCGACCGGGCGGCCGTCGGCCTCGTAGCCGAAGCCGCGCCCGACCACCGAGACGCTCGCCGCCCGGGCGCGCACCAGGTCGCCGGAGGCGGCGACCACCACCTCCATCTCGCCCGTCCCGTCCGAGGCGCCGGACGGGAGCGTGACCTGGACCAGCCGGACCGGCCGGTGGACGTCGGCGAGCAGCCTGCCGTCGGCCTCGACCCGGACCCGGGAGCCGTGGTCGGTGCCGTCCGGGGTGAGCACGTTCGCCTGCTCGGCCGCAGCCAGTTTCGCCCATAGCGAACGCCAACCGCCCGTACGGCCCACCGGCCGACGCGTGCCCCCGCCGGTGATCCGGACCCCGCCCAGGGCCACCCCGCCGCCGTCGTCCACCAACAGGTCCAGCCGGCGCGGCGCGCCCGACAGCACCGCCCGCGCGGCCCCGACCGGCTCCCCCGGCACGCCGAGCGCGCGGGCCGCGACCAGCTCCTCCGAGCGCCCGACCGGAACCATCCCCACCGGTTCGGCGCCCAGCTCACGCTGGCGATGCAGGGCCTGGAGCACCCTCTGCAGCGCGAGGTCGGAACCGATCACGACCGGTCGCCTCCGACCCCGGTGCGAAAGCACCCGGTCGAGCTCGGACGGGTTCTCCGGAAAGGCCACCTTGGCGTCCGCACCCCCGCAGAGCACGTCCTTCGCGATCCGCACCGACTCGCCGTCGGTCTGCCGGGCCACCGGGTCGAGGAGCAGCAGGAGCGGCTCCGGGCCGCCGGTAGCAGGCGTGGACAGGGACGACACGACCGGTCCTTCCTCAGGTAATCTCTCGGTGCAAGAGCCCCTTGCGCCATTGCGCCAGGGGCTTCGTCTATCTCGGGGCAGACTGCGGCCTACGCAGGATGCCCCAACCGGAAGGGGTGTACGCCTGTGCCGGCACTCGTGCTCGTTGGCGCTCAGTGGGGAGACGAGGGCAAGGGGAAGGCCACCGACCTCCTCGGCGGCTCCGTCGACTACGTGGTCCGCTACCAGGGCGGCAACAACGCCGGTCACACGGTGGTCATCGGCGACCAGAAGTACGCCCTGCACCTGCTCCCTTCCGGAATCCTCAGCCCGAACGTCACGCCGGTCATCGGCAACGGCGTCGTGATCGACCCGGCCGTGCTGCTCTCCGAGCTGGCCGGCCTGAACGAGCGCGGCATCGACACCTCGAAGCTGCTGATCTCGGGCAACGCCCACCTGATCACGCCGTACCACCGCACCCTGGACAAGGTCACCGAGCGCTTCCTCGGCAAGCGCCGGATCGGCACCACCGGCCGCGGCATCGGCCCGACCTACGCGGACAAGATCAACCGCGTCGGCATCCGGGTCCAGGACCTGTTCGACGAGTCGATCCTGCGCCAGAAGATCGAGGCGGCGCTGCACGACAAGAACCAGATCCTGGTCAAGCTGTACAACCGCCGCACCATCCCGGCCGACCTCGTGGTCGAGGAGTACCTGGGCTACGCGGAGAAGATCAAGCCCTTCCTCTCCGACACCACCCTCGTCCTGGACGAGGCGCTGAAGGCGGACAAGGTCGTCCTGCTGGAGGGCGGCCAGGGCACCCTGCTCGACGTCGACCACGGCACGTACCCCTTCGTGACCTCGTCGAACCCGACGGCGGGCGGCGCCTGCACCGGCGCCGGCATCGGCCCGACCAAGATCGACCGGGTCATCGGCATCCTCAAGGCCTACACCACCCGCGTCGGCTCCGGCCCGTTCCCGACCGAGCTGCTCGACGAGGACGGCGAGGCGCTGCGCCGGATCGGTGGCGAGCGCGGTGTCACCACCGGCCGCGACCGCCGCTGCGGCTGGTTCGACGCCGTCATCGCGCGCTACGCGACCCGGGTCAACGGCCTCACCGACTTCTTCCTCACCAAGCTGGACGTGCTGACCGGCTGGGAGCAGATCCCGGTCTGCGTCGCGTACGAGATCGACGGCAAGCGGGTCGAGGAGCTCCCCTACAACCAGTCGGACTTCCACCACGCCAAGCCGGTCTACGAGACGCTGCCGGGCTGGACCGAGGACATCAGCAAGGCGAAGTCCTTCGCCGAGCTGCCGAAGAACGCCCAGGCGTACGTGAAGGCGCTGGAGGAGATGTCGGGCGCCCCGATCTCGGCCATCGGCGTCGGCCCGGGCCGCGACGAGACGATCCAGATCAACTCGTTCATCTGAGCCCGAGCGCTTCGAGGGCCCCGCAGGGACGCACCGTCCCTGCGGGGCCCTTCGCTTCGCCCATCCTCAAAATTTTGCACTAGTTCAAACGCCTATTGCCTCTAGTGCAGAGCAGGGCTACTTTTGGATCATGACCGCGAAGCTGCCCTCCCCCGTCGCCCTCACCGGCCGCCACATCCGCCTGGAGCCCCTGGAGCGCCGCCACCTCGCCGACCTCTGGGCCTCCGTCGGCTCCGAGCCCGAGGTCTGGCGCTGGACCATGCACCTCCCGCCGGCCTCGGAGGAGGAGCTCGGCGCGATCATCGACACCCGGATCGCGGAGGCGGCCGCGGGCGAGTCGGTGAACTTCGCCGCCGTCGACCTCGCGACCGGCCGGGCCGTCGGCGCCACCGGCTACCACGACTTCACCGCAGAGGACGAGTTCGTGGAGATCGGCGGCACCTGGTACGCCCGCTCGGTCTGGCGCACGGCGGTCAACACCGAGGCCAAGCTGCTGCTGCTCGACCACGCCTTCGAGGACCTCGGCATGGGCCGCGTCTTCTGGAAGACCGACGCCCGCAACGAGCGCTCCCGCACGGCGATCCAGCGCCTCGGCGCCCAGTACGAGGGGACCTTCCGCCGCCACCGCCGGCGCCCCGACGGCACCTGGCGGGACAGCGCCTACTTCTCGATGCTCGCCGACGAGTGGCCGGCGGCCAAGTCCCGTCTGACCGAACGGCTCTCCCGGGGCTGAGGCGCAGCCCCGGCGCCGGGCCGCACCCCGGCGGCCCGGCCCGCAGCGGCTACTTCCGCTTGCCCCGGGCGGCATGGGCCGCAGCCAACTCGCGTTTCGCCGCGCGGAGTTCGTAGGGCTGGACGTTCACCAGCCAGACCAGCCAGCCGACGAACAGGACGGCGAGCAGGAGCGCCGACAGTCCGGCGACGAGAAGCGCATTCACCGGGAGGCGGAAAAGCGCTGGGGAGGGTGGGGCCGGCGGGGAAGGCCTGGTGGCGAGGGGAGGGGCATGGCAGTCTCCGGTCGGTGATTTCGGGCGCCGCGACCATGCATCTGGTGTGTCATTACGGCCATCAAGGGCCGATTGACGACTGTTTAGACGGCAACAAGTCAGCGAGTGACACGGACGACCATAGGGTCAAGGTGCCAGAGTTGCTACCGAGCGCGAGGACGTTCACTCCATCGTGGGGTATCCCCCGTTTCAGTAGCTAGGGCCCTGTGTGCGCGGCACACTTCACCGGAAGCATCGACGCCAGCCGCGACCCGGAGAAGAGAGTCATGCCACCCCGCTTGTCGCCGACCGTGCGCCAGCAGCGCCTCGGGATCGAGTTGCGCAGGATGCGCGAACGCGTGGGCGTCACGCCCAAGAGCCTGGCCGCCACCATCGGCACCGACCTGCCCAAGATCTCCCAGATGGAGAACGGGAAGTCGGGGATCAGCGCCGAGCGGCTCCGGATCTGGGCCCACACCTGCGAATGCGAGGACGGCCCTTATCTGGAAGCCCTGTTGGCGATGACCCAGGACCGGCGCAAGTACTGGTGGGACGGCTACCGCGGCCGGCTGCCGAACGCGATCATCGACATCGCGGAGATGGAACACCACGCGGCCTCCCTGTCCATCCTGAACAGCACCTTCATCCCCGGACTGCTGCAGACCCCGGAGTACGCCGCCGCGGTGTTCGAGCGGCTGCCCCCGCAGTACCGGCAGGAGGCGGAGGTCCGGAAGGCGTTCCGGATCCGGCGCCAGCAGATCTTCGTCGACCACCCGAAGCCGTACAGCGCGTTCCTGCACGAGTCCGCACTGCGCATGCAGTTCGGCGGTCCTGACGTGCTGCGCGACCAGTTGAGGAGCCTGCTGGCGAATTCCGAGAGGCCCGCGGTGGAGATCCGGGTGATCCCCTTCAGCGTGCCCACCTACACCGGCTCCGGGGAGAGCCTGTACCTCGCCCGCGGTCCCGTCCCGGAACTCGACACCGTCCAGATCGATCTCTCCCACGGGCCCACGTTCGTGCACAACCAGGTCGAACTGGCCTCCTACCGCCGGATCAAGGAGGAGACCGCGGCGATCGCACTCGGCCCGGACGAGTCCCGGGACTTCATCCGGGCCTTGCTGAAAGACTTCGCATGAGTGGCTGGCGCAAGGCCTCGGCCAGCGGTGAGAGCACCGACTGCGTCGAGGTCAGGTCGGCGGGCGAGCTGGTGGAGATCCGCGAGTCGGACCGGCCCGAGGTCGTCGTACGGACCACCCCGCGCAAGTGGGCCGCCTTCGTCCGCGGGGTGAAGTCCGGGGAGTTCGACCGGTACGGCGACTTCACCCGGCCCTGACGTCCGGACCCGGTGCCCGACGAGGGCTAGGCTTGCAGCCCACAGTGGATCCCTGCGCCTGGCACGGCACTCCGGGTGGGGGTGCGCGTGCGGGAGAAATCGGAGCATCCGAGGATGGCTCGGCACCTGATCACCAGCGCCCTTCCGTACATCAACGGGATCAAGCACCTGGGCAACATGGTCGGGTCCATGCTCCCGGCGGACGTCTACGCGCGCTACCTGCGCCGGCGCGGGCACGAGGTGCTGTTCATCTGCGCCACCGACGAGCACGGCACGCCCGCCGAACTCGCCGCCCAGGAAGCCGGGTTGCCCGTCGCCGAGTTCTGCGCCCGGGCGCACGACGCGCAGCGGGCGGTGTACGACGGCTTCGGGCTCTCCTTCGACCACTTCGGCCGCAGCTCCTCCCCGCAGAACCGGGAGATCACCCAGGAGATCGCCCGCGAACTCCAGCGCAACGGCTTCATCGAGGAGCGCGCGATCCGCCAGGTGTACTCCAACGCCGACGGCCGCTTCCTGCCGGACCGCTACATCGTCGGCACCTGCCCGCACTGCGGCTACGACAAGGCCCGCGGTGACCAGTGCGAGAACTGCACCCGGGTGCTGGACCCGACCGACCTGCTGGAGCCGCGCTCGGCGATCAGCGGCAGCTCCGACCTGGAGGTCCGGGAGACCCGCCACCTGTTCCTGCTCCAGTCCAAGCTCACCGAGGAGGTCGAGGACTGGGTCGCCGGCCACGCCGACGACTGGCCGGTGCTGGCCTCCTCGATCGCCCGCAAGTGGCTGACCGAGGGCCTCCAGGACCGCTCGATCACCCGCGACCTGGAGTGGGGCGTCCCGGTGCCGGCCGACGTGTGGCCCGAACTGGCCGCCGAGGGCAAGGTGTTCTACGTCTGGTTCGACGCCCCGATCGAGTACATCGGCGCCACCAAGGAGTGGGCGGACGCGGCCCCGGCCGGGCAGCTGCGGGACTGGAAGTCCTGGTGGTACGAGGCCGACGAGACCGTCCGGTACACCGAGTTCATGGGCAAGGACAACGTCCCGTTCCACACCGTGATGTTCCCGGCCACCCTGCTCGGCTCACGCCGCCCGTGGAAGAAGGTCGACTACGTCAAGGCCTTCAACTGGCTGACGTACTACGGCGGGAAGTTCTCCACCAGCCGGCGGCGCGGCGTCTTCGGCAACGACGCCCTGGACCTGCTGCCCGCCGACTACTGGCGCTACTTCATGATGGCGCAGGCACCCGAGTCGGACGACTCCAGCTTCACCTGGGACCTGTTCGCCTCGGTGGTCAACAAGGACCTCGCCGACACCCTCGGCAACTTCGTCAACCGGGTGCTCTCCTTCAGCCGCAAGCGCTTCGGCGACGACGTCCCCGGCGGGCACGCGCCGGGCGAGGCCGAGCAGCGCCTCGGCGAGCAGATCGCCGGCCTGCTCGCCGAGTACGAGGCCCAGCTGGACGCACTCAACTTCCGCAAGGCGGCGCAGGCCCTGCGCGCGCTGTGGAGCGCGGGCAACGCCTACCTGGACGAGAAGGCGCCCTGGCTCCAGGTGAAGACCGACCCGGACGCGGCGGCGCTGACCCTGCGCACCGCGATGAACCTGATCCACCTGTACGCGGTGGTCTCCGAGCCGTTCGTCCCGACCACGGCCGCGGCGATGCGCGGGGCCTTCGCGCTGCCCGAGGACTCGCCGGCCGCCACCCGCGACTGGATCACCCCGCAGGAGGCCCGGGCGCTCGACCTGGTGCCGGCCGGGACGGCGTTCACGGTGCCGCCGGTGCTGTTCGCCAAGGTCACGGAGGACGACCTGGCGGCCTGGACGGAGCGCTTCGGCGGCTCGGCGGAGTAGCGGACGCACGGCGCCGCGCCGCCGGTCAGTCCCGGCGGGCCGTGTGGACGGTCATCGCGGAGAGGTAGAAGGCGTCCGGGCGGTGCAGGATGCCGGTCGGGGCGTCCTCGGCGAGCAGGGCCTCCAGGGTGGCCCGGTCCTCGGCGTCGAGCTGCTCGGCGAGCTGGTCGTACCGCCGGGTCAGCTGGGTGTGCAGGTAGCCGCGCACCGGTCCGGAGAGCGGGGCCGGGCGGTCGACCAGGAAGGTGCGGGTCCCGGCCGGGGTCAGCCCGGCCCGCCGCAGCATGGCCGGCCAGTCCTCGATCTCCCGGGTGCTGTCGGGCAGTTCGGCCCGCATGGCGCTGAAGCCGTCCTCGTGCGCGGCGTCCATCCGGGCCTGGAAGCCGGGCCGGCCGAGGCCGAAGTCGCGCGGCAGGTAGCGCGCCGACAGGCCGCCCTCGGCGACGGCGAGCAGACCGCCCGGCCGCAGCACCCCGGCGAGCGAGGTGAGCGCGGCCTGCTGGTCGCCCAGGTGGTGGATCGCGTTGCCGGACCAGATCAGGTCGGCCTCGCCGAGCTTGCCGAACTCGGCGGGCAGGTCGGCCTGTTGGGTGCCGAGCCGGCCGCCGGAGCGGGTCCGGGCGCGCTCCAGCAGGGCGGCCGACTGGTCGACGGCCACCACCTCGGCCGCCGGGAAGACCTCCGCCAGCAGCCCGGCGATCACCCCGGGGCCGCTGCCGACGTCGAGGACCCGCCGTACCGCGCCCTCCCCGTGCAGGCCGAGCAGCCACCGGCCGGCCTCGGTGACGGCGTCGGCCCGCAGGTCGGCCTCCAGCTCCAGGTGCGCGGCGAGCGCGTCCCAGTCGAAGTCGGCGGCGGGGACGTGCCCGTGGGCGTGGGAGTGCCCGTGCGAGTGCCCGTGCGAGCGGGCGTGGTCGTGCTGGTGCGCTGACATCCGGATTCTCCGATCGTGGGTTGACGAAGGCTTCCCCGCTCAGGCGGGCAGGGCGGCACCGGACGCGCGGTACCGCCGCACCGCCCGGTCGACCTCCTCCGCCGCGAGGTCGTGGTCGAGCACGAAGGCGACCGCCGCGCCCGCCCCGGCGGCGGTGACCACCTGGGCGCGTGCAGCACCGGGCCGCCGGCCAGGTGGACCACGAAGCCCGGACCGGCCGTCTCGCCCATGGCGCTCACCTCCACCGCCAGGCTGCGGCCCGCCTCACGGCACTGGCAAGCTTTGTTGCTGCCTCGGCAAACCCAGGCCCCGGCGGAGCGCGTCGGCTCACCCCCTCGTCCGCCGCCAGTACGACCGGGCGGCCACCACCAGCGCGACCCCGTACCCGGCGAACCCGCACATCCCGACCCAGCCGACCTCCAACGCGCTCCGCTCACTGGCGAAGGCGCCCAGCCTGATCCGCGTCACCCCGGCGGTGCACAGCGTCAGGTAGCCGATCCCGACCACCCCGTACGGCGCCAGCGTGGCCGCGCCCAGCAGGGCCGGGGCGAGCGGCAGCCAGCGCGGCACCCGGCGGCCGCGCAGCGGCAGCGTCCAGCGCGGGAAGACCTGCCCCCACGGCCGGACCAGCCCCCAGAGCAGGAACACCCCGAGCAGTGCCAGCAGCATCGTGCCGTCGAGCCCCCAGCGCTCCAGGGCGAGCCAGAGCCCGGAGGATCCGTTGCGCACGTAGTCGGCGTACATCCGGTCGCCGCCGACTCCGGCGAAGGAACCGCCGAGCGCCCAGACCAGCTTCATCAGCACGTACGGCGCGAACGCCAGGGTCCCCGCCCAGGCGGCGAGTTGGACGAGCGGCGGAGCCGCCGTGGGAGCGGGAACGGTCCTACCGCCCCGGCCACCGCGGGCGCCGGGCCGCAGCCCCAGGGCGGTGCGGGCCAGCAGCACCGCCCCCACCGCCGCCAGCGCGCGCTCCACCGAGTCGGGGACGCTGTCCACCGACTGGCCGAACAGCAGCGTCACCCCGTCCATCAGCAGACCCCAGGCCCCCACCGCGGCCACCCCGCACAGCGCCCACAGCAGCCATCGGAGCCATCGGTGCCATCGGTGCCGGAGCACCGGCTGCCGCCGCACCACCGCCAGGCCGGCGGCGGCCGAGGCCACCCCCACGCCGGCCACCACCCACCCCGGCCACCCCGCCCCGAACAGCTCCGTCCCGCTCAGCGCGCACCCCAGCCCGAACCCGGCGGACCCGAGGCCCCAGCCGGTCACCGCCCACCCGTTTGTCACCATGCCGCCAGGCTCGCCCGCGCCGCCCGCACCGGCCCTCCCCCGACGCGGTGATCCGGCTCCCCCACCCGGGGGAACCGGGCGGCCCCCGAAGCGCGACACGGTGCTCCACGGCGCGAGACGGCGGCGCCATCGAGACGGCGGTGCCACGAGAACCATCACGCAGCGCGAACTCGTGGCGCGGTCCAAGGCCGTACTCGACGACGTCGAAGCCGGCGAGACCCACCGCATCACCCGCGACGGTGCGCAGATCGCCGAGAGCCGGCCGATCGGCAACCGCCGACGCCTCGTTCCCGTGGCGGAGCTCCAACGCAGGTGGCGGGGCGTCCCGCGGTCGATGCCGCGCACATGCGGGCCGGGGCCGACGCCTTCCACGGCGACGAGGACCGAGTCAGCGGCGCCCCCTGGGGCGCGCGTGAACGGACGGCGCCGGCCCGGCCGACTCGACGCCCACGCGGCGACCGGTCTTCCTCGGCTCCCACCGGTCGAGGCCGCTGTGGCTTCCGTCCTGCCGGCCGAGTCCTCCCGGGACGTCGCCACGGCCGAGGCTCCGGTACGGACAGCGGCCGGGGCCCGACGGCCGGCGGGCGTGGAGGCGGGTGCGCCGTCCTCCCGGCCGACCGTGAGGCCCGCCCGGCCGCGGCGGCCGGGCGGGCCTGGGCTCACCCCCTCGGCGCGGCGAAGCAGTGGACGGTGACGGTCCGCCCGGAGGCCCAGCGCTGGTCGCCGCCGCCGAGGTGGGTCCAGCCGAGGCGGCGGTAAAGGGCCACGGCTGCGGTGTCGGTGGCGAGCACGTCGAGCACCGGGTGCAGGCCGAGCGCCCGCGCGTGCGCCACGGCGCAGGCCAGCAGCCGGGCGCCGATGAGGCGGCCGCGCGCCCCGGGGGCGACGTACAGCCGGCCGATCACGGTGGCGAGTTCCGGGCGGCCGCCGGTGCGGTGGCTCCACAGGGCGGGGGCGAGGTCGCCCGGGGCGCTGCGGGCGACGCCCACGTGGCCGACGAGTCGGCCGTCCGACTCGGCGACCCAGGCGGCCAGCAGGCCGTCCGGGGTCAGCCAGGCGGCGGGCCGGTCAGGCCAGTCGGCGGGGTAGCCGTCGGCGGCGTGGACGTCGGCCAGCACCCGGACGCAGTCGGCGAGGTCGTCGGCGCGGCGCGGTCGGACCACCACCCCCGCCCCGGCCTGCCGTGGGTCGGACGCGACGACGGTGGCGCGTTCTTCTAGGTCTGCCATGCCGGTACGTTACCGGCCGGGCCTCACCGTCGCAGCAGGTCGACGACCCCGGACAGGTCCTCCTCGCCGCTGCCGATCTCCAGTCGACGCTCCATCAACCGGAAGTACGGCTCGATCAGTTCGGGGCTCACGCCCTGCTCCTCTGCGGTGCGCAGCAGCGTCCCCTTGGCGGCCACCTGCATCGCCAGGTTGGACACCACGCCCTTGGTGTAGTCGCCGCTCTCCAGCTGTTCCGCGGTCGTGCCCACCGAGTGGGACATCGCGGAGATCCAGCCGCCCAGCAGCGGCGCCAGCTCGCTCGGGGCCACGGACTCGCCCCGGATCAGCGCGAAGGCGTGCGCGACCCCGGCGAACATCCCGTACATCCCGCTGAGCAGCGCCACGTCGTACAGCGCCGCGTGCCCGGCGTCCGCGCCCACGTACCGGGTGCCGGCCGGGGCGGTGAGGGTGTCCCGGTGCTCCTCGAACAGCTCGGCCGAGCCACCGTAGAACACGTACCCGCCGGAGGTCGGGACGCCGATCATCGGCGGGACGGCCATGATCGCGCCGTCCAGGTAGCGGGCGCCGTGCCGCTCGGCCCAGGCGGCGCGCAGGCGGGACTGCCCGGGGGTGGTGGTGACCAGGTTGACCAGGTCCTTGCCGGTCAGGTCGGCGCCGTCGAGCGCCTCCAGCACGGAGTCGTCGTCGAGCAGGCAGACGACGACCAGCCGGTTCGCGGCGACGGCCTCCGCGGCGGTGGCGGCGACGGTGGCGCCGCGGGCGGCGAGCGCTTCGGCGCGGGCGGCGGTGCGGTTCCAGACGGTCAGCGGGTGCCCGGCGATGAGCCAGGCCTCGGCCAGCGCGGTGCCCATCGCACCGAGGCCGAGCAGGGTGAGCGGGGTCTTCGACGGGTTGTCAGCGGGGTTGGTTGCCATGGCAGACAGCCTCCGCGCGACCCCGGCAAACGATCAAGTACGCACTTCGAAGTGGGCGGTTACCCTGGGGTGAGCATCGAGCTCGCGGGGCCGGGAGGGGTGGGGATGGCGATCGTGCCGAGGCCGGGGGCGCACGTCTGCGGGACGGACGCCGCGATGGACGTGATCGCCGGCCGGTGGAAGGTGTCGATCCTCTGGGCCCTGGGCGAACGCCCGCGCTGCCGCTTCGGCGAGCTGCGCCGGCTGCTGCCGGGCATCACCGAGAAGGTGCTGGCCGCGCACCTGCGCGAGATGGAGGCGGACGGCATCGTGCACCGGGAGGCGTACGAGGAGGTGCCGCCGCGGGTCGAGTACGAGCTGACCGAGGCGGGGCGCCGGCTCAACACGGCGCTGGGGCCGCTGGGGGACTGGGGGGAGCAGCACCTCCTGAGCAAGGCGCCGCACCCGGCGTAGCGCCCCCGAACGCCCGGCCCTGCCCCCGGGCGGCCCGGCCCTGCCCCGGCGGCCCGGCCCGGCGCCCGGAGCGGCCGTCAGGCGATCGCGGCCGACACCACCGCCGCCACCGCGATGTTGCAGGCGGCGGAGACCCACACCGCCGGGTGCGGCTCCGGCTCGACCAGGATCGCGCCGAGCTTGCCCGGCGTCAGCAGGTCCACCAGCCAGAACGCGACGGCCATCAGCACCAGCCCGAGCAGGCCGTAACAGGCCGTCGAGACCAGGCCCTTGGCGAAGTCGGCGTAGGTGTACATGATCGCGGTGAAGACGATGCCGCCAATGCCGAGCAACGCGGAGCTGAGCAGGACGGCGGCGTTGCGGTTGCGCTCGACCCAGATCTGGTGGCCGAGCCTGCCGGGCGTCAGCAGGTCGACCAGGCCGATGCCGAGGAGCAGCAGCACCACGCCGAGGGCGCCGTAGGCGGCCGCCGCGCCGAGCCCGTGCAGGATGTCGTTCATCGTGGTTCCAGCCCCCGGTCCGCTCACGCCGTACCCCTCGACCGCGTCGGTCAGGGCCCCGACCGGCACGGTCAAGGGTTGGCAAAAGATACCCCACCCGGGTCAGGGGCGGACCGGGATCCGGAAACCGGGGACGGGTCAGTTCTCCTCCCCCACCAGGTGGTCGACGCAGGCCGCGACGGCGAGCAGCAGCCCGGTGTCGGCGCCGTCGGATCCCGTTCGACCCCGGGCCCCGGCCGCGGAGAAGCACCGCCACGGGGACACCGGCCGGAAACCGCGTCGCGCGGCGGCCCCCGATCCCCTTCAATACCGCCATGCACCCCCGCCTCACCACCGCCGAGCTGCGCAGCGAGCGCCTCGACCTGCTGCCGATCGCCCCCGCGCACGCCGAGGAGCTGGCGGCCGCGCTCGCCGACCCGGCCCTGCACACCCACACCGGCGGCCGCCCGGCCACCGTCGAGGAGCAGCGCGCCCGCTGCGCGCGGCTCGCCGCGGGCTCCCCCGACCCGGCCGAGGCCTGGGGCAACTGGGTGCTGCGGCTGCGCGCCGACGGCGCCCTCACCGGCTACGTGCAGACCACCGTCCGCCCCGACGAGGCCGAACTCGCCTGGGTGGTCGGCACCCCCTGGCAGCGCCGCGGCCTGGCCACAGAGGCCGCCCGCGCCCTGCTCGCCCACCTCGCCGCCGCCGGCGTCCCCACCGCCGTCGCCCACATCCACCCCGACCACCACGCCTCCGCCGGGGTCGCCCGCGCCCTCGGCCTGCGCCCCACCGCCCGCACCCGGGACGGCGAGACCCGCTGGCAGGCCGACCTCACCCGGAATGCGGGCCCCCGCCGTGCGGTTTGATTGACGCATGGCATCTCGTGCACGTGTACGCGCCCCCGAACTCGTCGGGGCAGGCGGTTGGCTGAACACCGGCGGCAAGGAGCTCACCCTCGCCGACTTCCGCGGGAAGATCACCATCCTGGACTTCTGGATGTCCTACACAATGTAGGGATCTCCAGAGGGGGCGTACGTGCACCACCACACCCTGTGTGACCTGTACCTTCGACTGTCGCTCGATCGGGACGGCAAGACGGCGATCGAGCGGCAGGAAGCCGACTGCCGTGCATGGGCCGAGCGAAACGGTCTGACGGTCCGCAAGGTCCACATCGACCGAGGGCGCTCCGGCTTCAAGGACGTTGAGCGCAAGGGGTTCGACTCGGCTCTTGCCGCCGTCACGGCGGGCGTCGTCGGGACGCTGATCGTGTGGAAGCTCGACCGGCTGTCCCGCAAGGGCATCGGCCAGGTGGGCAAGGTCCTGGACAACATCGAGAAGGCGGGCGGCCGTCTGGTCTCCGTCGTCGACGGCCTCGACACCTCGAACGACTCGGCCCGCATGGTCGTCGCCATGCTCGCCGAACTCGCCCGGTCCGAGTCGAAGAACCTCGGCACCCGCGTGGCCCACGCGAAGCGGCACCTGCGCCGACAGGGCCAGTGGATCGGCGGACAGCCCCCGTACGGCCTGCTGGTCGACCCCACCACGAAGAAGCTGGTGCACGACCCCGACACCGCCATCTACGCCCGCCTCATCGCGGATGACGCGCTGGCCGGCAGGTCCCTCGTACAGATCGCCCGGCTGCTCAACGAGTACGACATCCCCTCAGCGCGGGGTGGCCAGTGGAACGCCGCGAGCATCATGAACCTGGTCAAGTCGCCCGCCTTCGCCGGCCTCATGCCCGAGACCGAAACCATCGAAGCCGAGGACGGCAGCCGGAAGTTCACCAGCCGGGTGTTCCCCTACCGAGACCCCGAGACACTGGACACGGTCAGCATCGGCGAGGGGATCATCACGGTCGGCGAGCGCGAACGGATCATCCGGCAGCTCGAATCCCGGACCCGCGTCCACGCGGGCAAGCGAATGCCGAAGCCGAACGGCACGGCGCTGCTCACCAGCCTGATCTTCTGCGACGTACCGGGGTGCGGTCGTCGGATGCACAAGGTCGGCAACAGCTACCAGTGCATGGCCCGCCGAGCGGGCAACCAGTGCCCCGGCGCCAGCGCCATGGCCGACCGGGTGGACGACTACGTGTCCGAGCGTTTCCTCTCACTGCTCCCTGCCCTGGAGTTGGACGACCCCCTGTTGGTGACCATCGCTGACCGGTGGGTGAAGCGGACCGACCCCGAGACCTTCGCCAAGCGAGACGCCGTAGCCGACGAGATCACTGACCAGGAGGCCCGGTTGGCTGACCTGGAAGACGCACGCTACGTCCGTGGCGAGTTCGATCGCCCCGGCGCACTCGATCGCTACGACCGCCTCGCCGCCCGACTCCAGAGCCGCATCGACGGCCTGCGCGCCGACCTCGCCAACATCCCGCTGCCCGCCGTCGACATCACTCCGATGCTGGACAGCGAATTGCTGTACCCGGCTTGGGAGGCTTCGACGCAGGATGAGAAGCGGGACCGCCTGTCCCTGGCCATAGACGGCGTGTTCATCAGCAAGGGCGAACGCGGGAAGCGCTTCATCCCGGAGCAGCGGGTCCGCATCAAGTGGGCCGAGATCAAGGAATAGTCTCCACCGCCACAGCGGGGCCGATGGTGGTTTGGTGTTTTGACGCCTCTTCTCAACTCACCATAGAGATTTCTAAGGGAAGCCAGGATCGACGTCCCGAACACCAAACCACCACTGGAAGGGCTTGCGCTCCAGACAGCCAGAGCCGCAGCGCATGGAGAGAAGCGAACGCGGGAGTCGTCACGGTACGTCATGACTCCTCCATCGTCGTCACTCCTCGTAGCGCCAGGGGTGAAAGTGCCGAAACTTTGGGCCTCTCCAGGTTTCTTCTTACTCGTGTTAAGAGGTTTAGAAATAAGGGGCTACTCGGGCACTGTGGCCACTCCAGGACCATGGGGGAGGGGGATGACCCCGACGATGCATCCCGCCGACCGCTTAGGTGCTGGTTCTCCCAAGCCGTACGAGTCTGGGAAAAGTGGCTGCTCCCAAGGCGCCCGCATGAGTCGCCCGCCACGTCGACCTCCGTGACGCTGGGTCACCCTCGGAGGGCGTCTCGGAAACGATGGTTTGTGAGACGGTCCGCCAACGGGGCGCAGCGATCCCGTTTCGGTGTTCAAAACACGTCTCAAAACCCCCTCGGGACCCCTGTTGTTATGAGACGAGTTCTGAGACAGTTGAGACATGACGACGACCAAGAGCACCGGCCACCTGATCGGCTACGCGCGAGTCTCCACCGACGACCAGGAGGCGCAGCTTCAGCACGACGCGCTCACCGAAGCGGGCTGCGCCCGGATCTTCACGGACAAGGCCAGCGGGAAGAGCACCGACCGCCCGGAGCTGTCGGCCGCCCTGGACTACGTCCGGCCCGGCGACACCCTGTGCGTGTGGAAGCTGGACCGTTTCGCCCGCTCGCTGATCGACCTCGTAACCATGGTGGACGCACTGTCGGCACGCGGGATCGGCTTCAAGGTCCTCACGGGCGCTCTGGCCAGCATCGACCCGAACACTCCGGACGGGCGGCTCATGCTTCAGGTCGTCGGCGCGATGGCCGAGTTCGAGCGTTCATTGATCAAGGACCGGACCCGCGCCGGGCTGGAAGCGGCCAAGGCTCAGGGGCGGACCGGTGGGCGGCCGTCCGTGATCAGTGAGGACAAGCTGACCGTTGCCCGTGCCCGCCGAGCGAAGGGGGAGAGCGTGAGCAGCATCGCGAAGGCGCTCGGGATCAGCCGGGCGACGCTGTACCGGCACCTGGAGAACGCCGAGTCGTAGCCGCTACGCCTGCCGTGAGAGCCGTCTGCCCGCCATGGGCGGGCGGCCTTCGCTGGCATCCAGGGGCGTAGGGGTTGTGAAAGTTCACAGCCGTGGCCGTTGGCGGTCCCGGCCCCAGCTCGCCACACGCGCCCTGGGTGTACTGCTGATTCCCTTCCCCCCACGGTGACCAACTAGCCATTTCTGCCAGCGACTTCGTTTCGATAGGCGCAGGGAAACAGGTCTCGAAGACACCTCTGACCGTCGTTAGCGGGTGCTCAAGGCACTCAAAGCGAGTCCGTGGACACGTCAGCGCCAGGGGTGGTTGGCTTCCCGCAGCCTGGCGAGCAGAGCTGCCCGCTGGTCGCGTTCCTCGGGCGTCAACGGGACTTCGCTGAACTCCTCCGGAGGGAGGACCGGTCGAAGCCCGGCGGACCGCGCAGGGGGCCACGGATGAGACTCCATCCAGCCGTACGGGTCCACAGGCGCAGCACCCCCACAAGGGCCCTCCAAGGGGGCCTGAGGGTCCTCCTGGACGTCATCCGTCATCGCGCACCGCCAGACATTCCCCGTCATCCACGTGCTGGGCGCGCCACTTGGCGACCTTGCGCAGGATCGTCGGGTTGTCCGGGTACTGCGCTGCCATACCGCCGAAGAGTTTGCACCCGGGACACTGGCCGGCGTCCAGGGCGGTCTCGGCGGTGATCGGCAGGATGCGCCCGACCAGCGCCATCCGACTATCGCCCGCCACAGGGCACCGCCGTATCGCCAGGGGCCTCCCGGGTGACCATCAAGACCGACACCTCGGCATGGTGGTCGCCGAGAACGTGGAAGGACGCCAACGCCCCGCTGCGCGCCTCCTTCCGCTCGGAGAACGTCCGCATACCCCAGTTCTTCGCCTTCATCGGCCTCCTCCCGTTGAACTGTCACCAAGATCTGACAGCGCCCGGGACGGTGAAACCTCGTGCAAAGGACACTTCAGAACGTCCCTCGGGCGGTACAACGTCCCTACAAGAGTCCGGACTTTGCGGGGAGACACGCGAGATGCCGAACGAAAGACTGAAAGCCGTTATGGCGTCGGGTGGTTGGACGTGCGCCGCCCTGGCAGACAAGGCCGGCGTCGACACCAAGTCGGTTGAGCGCTGGGCCAATCAGAACCGGACGCCCCGGTTGGGGACGGCCCGTGTGGCTGCCGAAGCGCTGGGAGAAGACATGTTCGCACTGTGGCCGAGTCTGCGGCAGCCACGTGCCGCGCGAGCGATAAGCCCCGAGCTGGTGGCCCTGTACGAGCAGCGGGCCGACCTACCAGTGTCCGTCATCGTGGACTTGCTGGAGAAGGCAACCCAGCGCATCGACGTGTTGGTCTACGCCGCCGTCTTTCTCCACGAGGCCTACCCACGGCTCAATGAGCTGCTCCGGGAGCGCGCCGCCGAGGGCTGTGCGGTCCGGATCGCGATTGGCGACCCCGACAGCGAGAACGTGCGGCAGCGCGGGGAGGAAGAGAAGTTCGGCCACGGCATCAAGTCCCGGTGCAGGCTCGCCCTCATGCACTACCGGCCGCTCCTCGGCACGCCCGGCATCGAGGTCCGGACCCACGGGACCGCGCTCTACAACAGCCTCTACCGGGCCGACGACCAGCTGTTGGTAAACGCCCACGTGTGGGGCGTGAACGCCTTCGGGGCGCCGGTCTGGCATCTTCGACGGACAGGTGCGGGAACGCTGTTCGACACCTACGCTTCGAGCTTCGATGCGGTGTGGAGCACCGCCCGACCGGTCGAGGAGAGCTGATCCGTGGCACGGACCGAGTACTACGACGATCCCGAGGCCCCCAAGCCCAACCGACTGGTGGTCGCGGCATCCGCCGTCGTGACGGACGAGACCGGGCGCATCCTGCTCCAGCGACGGGTCGACAACGGTCTGTACGCCCTGCCCGGCGGGACGATGGACCTCGGCGAGTCGCTTCCGGGCACGGCTGTGCGGGAGGTCTTCGAGGAGACCGGCCTGGAAGTCGAGATCACCGGCCTGGTCGGCACGTACACCGACCCGCGCCACGTCATCGCCTACTCCGACGGCGAGGTACGGCAGCAGTTCAACGTCTGTTTCACCGCCCGGGTGACGGGCGGCTCGCTGCGCATCTCCGACGAGTCCACCGACCTCCGCTTCGTCCTCCCTGAGGAGATCGCCGACCTGCCGATGCACCACACCCAACACCTACGGCTCCGGCACTTCTTGGAGCAGAGGACTTCGCCCTACCTTGGCTAGATCGGCGGCACGAGCCTCAGCCAGCACCGGTGACCAGCCCTGCACCGGAATTTGGCCCGGGGCGTGGGGCTTGATTTGGGCATGGCTTCTCGTACAGGCGTCCGACAAGGAACTGAGGCTCGCCGATCCGCGAGGTAGGTGTGCCGCACTTGGCTCCCGTCGATATTTCACCCGTACATCGGGAAGTCCTTCCCAAGGATGATCCGCCAGAGCCTTATTGCTTCCCGGTGGTCACCCTGATTCTCGGCTTCCAGTGCGAGATCCGCCCTGTCCCGAGCTACCTTGAGACTTTCGTTTGCAGCCTCCCCGTTCGACTGGGTCAGGTACGATGAGAGATCGCCGCTACACCCCGCCGGGTCCTGCACCGAGAGATTGTAGAGGTTGTGGTCGAAGAACAGTCGAAGCGCTGCTCGCGAGTCACTTCCTAGCGTGGCGTACGTGCGGGCTACCATCATTTCGAGATGGAACGAAGCCAGGCGCGAGCTGTGCGCCTTGTTCCATTTCTTGGCGAACCGAATTATTTTCTTGAGGTCGCCACTTATGGCATTGTTTCGTTCCGTCAGGTGCGCCTCATGCTTCGCAGGGTTTGTGGTGAGCCATTTCCCCGACCCATCAGGTATGCCATAATCTCCGCTCGTATATTTTTCGACCGGCGCCACATCTACACTAAGGCCATCAGCATAGAAGAACCGAACGGCTTGACCCCGTGCACCGATCTTGCGCACGGGGGAGTATTCGTTAAGGACTCGTCGAACCCTGTACAGGAACTCGGAGGAGTCGTCTCGATACTTCTGGGCCCACAGGTCCGCGTCAATGTGCAGGTGGACCATGAGGTCGATGTCATCGACAGGGTTACAAGCGGTGTTCCGCCCCAGCGATCCGATGATCTTGTGCGATTGGTAGCTGATGTCACCACCGGCAGGGAATGCCGCCTTTATAACCTTGAGGACGGCATCCCGCCGCTCATAAACCTTGGTCCACGTGGCGGACGACGGCTTCACTACGGCATCGAACTCATTGAATGCCGACACGATGGTTAGCGCCATTCTCACTCATCCCCATCCACAGAGTAGCTTTGGCCTCCGCCGCTGATGTTCTTCTCCGACTTTCTGTAGGCCAGCCGGCCTGGGGGGTCGGATGTCTTGTTCAACTCATCCCGAGTGTTAGTGAGATTGCGCAACGTGTCCCGCGCATCCTCGCGAGTCAAGTCGGCAAGGTCGATTGTAAGGAACTGTCGCGCGGCCGCCTGTAGCTGAAGATAGGCGTTTGCCGATGCTTGCGCCTGCGTCATGCGGCGCGAGGCATTGACTGTAGTCAATGTTGCAGTTAGCGCCGCCGAGGCGAGAGCCAGAACTCCGGGCCAGATTCCAAGGTCCCCGCCAAGGGCGGTTCCACCGGAGATGGCGGCAAGTGCCGCCGCTGGAACACCAAGAAAGAGGTTGATGAGGCGCCACAGCTTTGCTTGCTCGAACTGGCCTTGAGCGCTCCACAGCGCGCTTTCATGGATGCGGTCAGCTTCCACAGCAATTGATTGGTGTGACTCGGGTAGGCCCGCAGGGATAAGTGACACGAACACCTCATCTGGCCGAAGCGCGTGAGCAAGCGGATGTGCGCTGGAGGGAAATCCCACCCGTGTTGGCAGTCGACTCTACCGAAAAGTTACGAAAGCGGAAGATGTCGCGTCAGTTTTTTCGGGTGCACCTGCAATGGCTGCCGACAGCCCCAGCCGCGAAGGTGATGATCTTGACCCGTGCTTCGATGTCATGATCTCGACAGCACCTCCGCGAGTTGTCAACCAGACACCATTCGTCTCGGAATGAGTGACGGCCCGATGAGGTTGGATGTGTGCATGGCTTCTCGTGCACGTGTACGCGCCCCCGAGCTGGTCGGCGCTGGTGGATGGCTCAACACAGGCGGCAAGGAACTCAAGCTTGCCGACCTGCGAGGTAAGTGTGTCGTACTAGACTTCTGGACCTTCTGCTGCATCAACTGTCTGCACGTCCTGGACGAGCTGCGGGAGCTGGAGGAGAAGCACCGCGACACCGTGGTGATCGTCGGGGTGCACTCCCCGAAGTTCGTGCACGAGGCCGACCACGAGGCCGTCGTCGACGCCGTCGCCCGCTACGAGGTGCACCACCCCGTACTGGACGACCCGGCGCTGGCCACCTGGAAGCAGTACGCCGTACGGGCCTGGCCGACGCTGGTGGTGATCGACCCGGAGGGCTACGTGGTCGCCCAGCACGCCGGCGAGGGCCACGCCCACGCGCTCGCCCGGCTGGTCGAGGAGCTGGAGGCCGAGCACGCCGCGAAGGGCACGCTGCGTCGCGGCGACGGCCCGTACGTGGCGCCGGAGCCGACCGCCGGGGACCTCAAGTTCCCCGGCAAGGCACTCCGGCTGCCGAACGGCCACTTCCTGGTCGCCGACTCCGGCCACCACTCGCTGGTCGAGCTGGCCGAGGACGGCGAGACGGTGGTGCGCCGGATCGGCGACGGGCGGCGCGGTTTGGTGGACGGCGACGGCGCGGACGGCGTCGGCCCGCGGTTCAGCGAGCCGCAGGGCCTCGCGCTGCTGCCGGAGGGCTCGGAGTACGACGTGGTCGTCGCCGACACCGTCAACCACGCCCTGCGCGGCGTCCGGCTCGCCGACGGCCTGGTGACCACCCTGGCCGGCACCGGCCGGCAGTGGTGGCAGGGCTCGGCCACCGAGGGCCCGGCCCGCGAGGTGGACCTCTCCTCGCCGTGGGACGTCGCCTGGTTCGACGGCCGTGTGTGGATCGCGATGGCCGGCGTGCACCAGCTGTGGTCGTACGACCCGGCCGCCGGCACGGTCGCGGTCGCGGCCGGCACCACCAACGAGGGCCTGGTGGACGGGCCCGTCGCCGAGGCCTGGTTCGCCCAGCCCTCCGGCCTCGCGGTCTCGGCGGACGGCGAGCGGCTCTGGGTGGCGGACTCCGAGACCTCCGCGCTGCGCTGGGTTTCACGTGAAACACGAACGGTCCACACCGCCGTCGGCACCGGGCTGTTCGACTTCGGCCACCGCGACGGCGCGGCCGACCAGGCGCTGTTCCAGCACCCGCTGGGCGTCACCGTGCTGCCGGACGGCTCGGTGGCCGTCGCCGACACCTACAACCACGCGCTGCGCCGCTACGACCCGGCGAGCGGCGAGGTCGGAACGCTGGCCACCGACCTGCGCGAGCCCTCGGGCGCGGTGCTGGTGGACGGCGACGTGGTGGTGGTCGAGTCGGCCCGGCACCGGCTGACCAGGCTGCGGCTGCCGGAGGAGGCGGTGCGGGTCGAGTCGGTGGCGCACCGCACCCAGCGCGCGGCCACCGAGGTCGCCCCGGGCGCCTTCCGGCTGGACGTGGTCTTCGAGGCGCCGAACGGCCAGAAGCTGGACGAGCGCTACGGCCCGTCCACCCGGCTGCTGGTCAGCGCGACCCCGCCCGAGCTGCTGGTCTCCGGAGCCGGCGCGGACAGCGACCTCTCCCGCGAGCTGGTGCTCTCCGCCGAGGTCACCGAGGGCGTGCTGCACGTCTCGGCGATGGCCGCCTCCTGCGACGACGACCCGGAGATCGAGTACCCGGCCTGCCACGTGCACCAGCAGGACTGGGGCGTGCCGGTGAAGCTGGTCGCCGACGGCGCCCGCCGCCTCCCGCTGGTCCTGGCCGGGATGGAGTAGACCCCCGGAGCACACGGAGCGGAGCAGGCGGGAAGGGGCCCGGCGAACGAACGCCGGGCCCCTTCCGCGAACCGTGCTCAGCTTCCGCGAACCGTACTCAGCCCTCCAGGAAGGCCTTGAGCGCGCTCGCCAGCAGGTACGGGTCCTCCGCCCCGCACAGCTCGCGCGCCGAGTGCATGGAGAGCGCCGCGATGCCGCAGTCCACCGTCCTGATGCCCAGCCGCGCCGCCGTGATCGGGCCGATCGTCGTCCCGCAGGGCATGGCGTTGTTGGAGACGAAGGACTGCCACGGCACGCCCGCCTTCTCACAGGCGGCCGCGAACACCGCCCGGCCGACGCCGTCGGTCGCGTAGCGGTTGTTGACGTTGACCTTGAGGATCGGCCCGCCGTTCGGCATCGGGTGGTGGCCCGGCTCGTGCCGCTCGCTGTAGTTCGGGTGGACGGCGTGGCCCATGTCCGAGGAGAGGCAGACGGTGCCGGCGAGCGCCCGGGCCCGGTCCTCGGTGGTGCCGCCGCGCGCGTGGATCGTCCGGTCCAGCACGTTGCCGAGCAGCGGGCTCTGCGCGCCGGTGTCGGACTCGCTGCCGGTCTCCTCGTGGTCGAAGGCGGCCAGCACCGGGATGTACGGCAGCCGGGCGGCGCCGTCGGCGGTGGCGACCGCGGCGAGCGCGGCGGTCGCCGCGTGCACCGAGAGCAGGTTGTCCAGGCGCGGGGCGGCCAGCAGCTCGCGGTCGCGGCCCAGGTAGGAGGCGGGCTGGACGTCGTGGGTCATGAGGTCCCAGCCGACCACGTCGGCGGCGGCCAGGCCGGCCCGCTCGGCGACGTAGGAGATCAGCGCGCCCTCGTCGACCGGGCCGAGGCCCCAGATCGGGGTGAGGTGGCGCTGCTTGTCGAGCTTCATGCCCTCGTTGACCTGGCGGTCCAGGTGGATGGCGAGCTGCGGCACGCGCAGCAGCGGCTCGTCCAGCTGGACCAGCCGGACGGTGCCGTCCTTGAGCGCGAGCCGGCCGGACAGGCCGAGGTCGCGGTCCAGCCAGGTGTTCAGCGGGACGCCCCCGTAGATCTCCACGGCGACCTGCCGCCAGCCCTCCGAACCGGTGTCAGGGACCGGCTTGACCCGCAGGTTGGGCGAGTCGGTGTGGGTGCCGACGATCCGGAACGGCGTCTCGGGGCCCGCTCCCTCCGGCAGGTACCAGGCGATCAGCGCACCCCCGCGGATCAGGTAGCGCCCGCCGGCCGCGGTGTCCCACGCGTCCGTCTCGGCGACCTGCCGGAAGCCCGCCTTCTCCAACCGCTCGGCGGCGCTCGCCACCGCGTGGTACGGAGACGGCGAGGTGCCGAGGAACGCGATCAGGTCGTCGCTGTGCGTCCGGTCGAAGAATGCCTGGCGGGCGGCGGTCGACATACTGCTCCTGGGTCGAGTGAGGGCCGAAGCCGGATGGGGGGTCGACTTCGCACCTGAGCATATGCCCGTACACAGACAGGGCATTCGGAACACCTCGTTCGAGATGTGCCCCGTACGTGCCCGCGTACCGCCCTGCGCGACCGGGGGGTTCCGCCCCGGGGCGCCACGGCTCATCAGCAGCTCGACGCCGCGGCTCCTCGGCACCACGACGCCGAAGCGCCAACGGCACCTCCACCACGACGCCGAAGCACCGACACACCGAAGGGCCCGGTGGCAGCCGGGCCCTTCGGTGTGAGGGTGTGTCAGGCGGTCCGGTCAGCGACCGAGGCTCAGAAGGCCTCCTCCGCCAGCTCCATGATCTCGTTGTCGACGCCCTCGGCGATCAGGCGCTGCGGGGCGACGGTCGGCAGGACGTTCTTGGCGAAGAAGCGGGCCGCCGCGACCTTGCCCTGGTAGAAGGGGACGTCCTTCTCCGAGGCGCCGGCCTCCAGCTTGGCCAGGGCCACCGCGGCCTGGCGCAGCAGCAGCCAGCCGACCACGACGTCGCCGGAGACCATCAGCAGGCGGGTGGTGTTGAGGCCCACCTTGTACATGTTCTTGACGTCCTGCTCGACCGAGGAGAGGTCGGCCAGGAGCTTGCCGATGATGGCCTCGAGGTCGCCCGCGGCCTTGGCGAGCAGGTCGCGCTCGGCGGCCAGGGCGTCGCCGCCGGCGGCGGAGCCGATGAACTTCTGGATCTGCTCGGACAGCGCGGTGAGCGCCTGGCCGCCGTCCTTGACGATCTTGCGGAAGAAGAAGTCCTGGCCCTGGATCGCGGTGGTGCCCTCGTACAGGGTGTCGATCTTGGCGTCCCGGATGTACTGCTCGATCGGGTACTCCTGCAGGTAGCCGGAGCCACCGAAGGTCTGCAGGGACTGGGCGAGCTGCTCGTAGGACTTCTCCGAGCCGTAGCCCTTGACGATCGGCAGCAGCAGGTCGTTGAGGCGCTCGGCGGCCTCGTCGCGCTCGCCGCGCAGCTTGGCGGCCATCATGTCGTCCTGGGTGGACGCGGTGAACAGCACCAGCGCGCGCATGCCCTCGGCGTAGGCCTTCTGGGTCAGCAGCGAGCGGCGCACGTCCGGGTGGTGGGTGATGGTGACGCGCGGAGCGGTCTTGTCCAGGAACTGCGAGATGTCGGCGCCCTGCACGCGCTCCTTGGCGTACTCCAGGGCGTTCAGGTAGCCGGTGGAGAGGGTGGCGATGGCCTTCGTGCCGACCATCATCCGGGCGAACTCGATGATCTTGAACATCTGGCGGATGCCGTCGACCTTCTCGCCGAGCAGCCAGCCCTTGGCCGGGTGCTTGGCACCGAAGGTCATCTCGCAGGTGTTCGAGGCCTTGAGGCCCATCTTGTGCTCGACGTTGGTGGCGTAGACGCCGTTGCGCTCGCCCAGCTCGCCGGTCTCCCAGTCGAAGTCGAACTTGGGGACGATGAACAGGCCCAGGCCCTTGGTGCCGGGCTTGCCGCCCTCGGGGCGGGCCAGCACCATGTGGATGATGTTCTCGGACATGTCGTGCTCGCCCGAGGTGATGAAGCGCTTCACGCCCTCGATGTGCCAGGAGCCGTCCTCCTGCTGGATCGCCTTGGTGCGGCCGGCGCCCACGTCGGAGCCCGCGTCGGGCTCGGTGAGGACCATGGTGGAGCCCCACAGGCGGTCGG
Organism: Kitasatospora sp. NPDC001132; assembly: GCF_053598415.1. Classification (NCBI taxonomy): domain Bacteria; kingdom Bacillati; phylum Actinomycetota; class Actinomycetes; order Kitasatosporales; family Streptomycetaceae; genus Kitasatospora; species Kitasatospora sp. NPDC001132. The sequence continues at coordinate 137,492 of NZ_JBSFKF010000007.1, forward strand.
TCATCCGCTTGGCGATCTCGAGCTGCTCCTCGGTGCCCTCCTCGGCGATGACGCCGGCGAAGGCCGGGCCGGAGGAGTACATCCAGATGGCCGGGTTGGAGCCCAGGATCTGCTCGGCGAAGGCCCAGATCAGCGAGTTCGGGGTGACCTGGCCACCGATCGACTCCGGGATGCCCAGACGCCACCACTCGGCGTCCATGAAGGTCTGGTAGCTCTTCTTGAAGGCGGCCGGGATCGGCGCGGTGTTGGTCTCCGGGTCGAAGACCGGCGGGTTGCGGTCGGTGTCGGCGAAGGACGCCGCCAAGTCGTTCTCGGCGAGGCGCGAGATCTCGCTGAGGATGTTCTTCGCGGTCTCGACGTCCATGTCCGCGAACGGTCCGGTGCCGTACACCTGCTCGCGGCCGAACACCTCGAAGAGGTTGAACTCCACGTCCCGCAGGTTGGACTTGTAGTGACCCATCGCCGTTATCTCCGGTTCGTCGCTTCCGGGAGACCGCCGCGTTCCGGCGTCCCGTACCCACCAGTAGGCATCATGATGCTACCCAGCGGTAACTTGGGCAAGCCCCCGCCGGGGAATCCGCCGCTATGAACGTGGTCACGTCCCACAGCCGGGACGGCCACTCCTTGTCAGGATCGGCGCCAGCGGAGGAGGGTGCGCGACCGCTAGCCTGTCCGTGTGTACGGATATGACCAGAACACATACCCGGGCGACCCCTACCAGCAGCAGGCGGGACCGCAGCAGGGCATGAACGGCATGCCCGGACCGGACGCCTACGGCGGGCAGGCGCAGGCCCCCCAGCAGTCCCTGTACCCCGAACCCTCGCCGCCCTCACTCGCGGACGCCGTGCGGGCCTTCACCACCGGCTCGATGGCGGTCGAGGACTTCCAGGCGATCTTCATCACCTCGAAGGTGCACTGCCCCCGCGGCGACCGCCCCGGCTTCCTGGCGCTGCACAACACCCCGACGCCGGTGATCCCGATGTTCAGCTCGCTGAAGGAGCTGCGCCGCTACGCGGGCAAGGACTCCAAGCACTTCACCGTCACCGGCGCCGAGGTCCTGGACCTGCTGCCGACCGGCTACGGCTTCGCGCTGGACATGGAGGGCGAGCACCGGATGGTGTTCGACGCCAAGGCCGTCGAGCAGATGGTCGACTTCACGATGCGCCGGATGTACGGCTGATCCATGCTGGACGAGGGGCCCGCGCTCCTTCGTCACTACATAGTTCAACATTCAACTTGCTTGTTGTTGAGAATTGAACTAACCTCGTGCACGTAGGCCAGACACCCCCCGAAGGAGGCCGACATGCCCGCCGTGACCGTCGACAACCCGCTGACCCTCCCGCGCGTCACCACGCCGAACCCCGCCGTCACGAGCACCCGGCCGGTCCTCACCGTGGCGACCGCCCCCGAGGGCTTCGAAGGCGAGGGCTTCCCCGTCCGCCGCGCCTTCGCCAAGATCAACCAGAAGTACCTCGACCCGTTCATCATGATGGACCAGATGGGCGAGGTGGATTATGCGGCTGGGGAGCCGAAGGGGACCCCCTGGCACCCGCACCGCGGTTTCGAGACCGTCACCTACATCATCGACGGAACGTTCATCCACCGGGACTCGCACGGCGGTGGCGGCACCATCACCGACGGCGACACCCAGTGGATGACCGCCGGCTCCGGCCTCCTGCACATCGAGACCCCGCCGGAGTCCCTGGTGCAGTCCGGCGGCCTCTTCCACGGCCTCCAGCTGTGGGTCAACCTGCCCGCCTCGGACAAGATGATCACCCCGAAGTACCAGGACATCCGCGGCGGCAGCGTCAAGCTGCTCAGCACCGAGGACGGCGGCGCGCTCCTGCGCGTCATCGCCGGCGAGATGGACGGCCACCAGGGCCCCGGCACCACCTTCACCCCGATCACCATGATCCACGCCTCGATCAACCCCGGCGCCCAGATCACCCTGCCCTGGCGCTCCGACTTCAACGCCCTCGCCTACGGCCTCGCCGGCAACGGCTCGGCCGGCACCGAGCACCGCCCCTTCCACCGCGGCCAGGCCGTCGTCTACGGCGACGGCGACTCCATCACCCTGCGCGCCGACGAGAAGCAGGACTCCCGCGACAACAACTTCGAGGTCGTCCTCCTCGGCGGCCTCCCGATCCGCGAACCCGTCGCCCACTACGGCCCGTTCGTCATGAACAGCCACCGCGAACTCCAGCAGGCCATGGAGGACTTCCAGGCCGGCCGCCTCGGCACCATCCCCGCCGACGGCCACTGAGGCTCCGGAGTCGGAACGGCGGAGCGGCCGCAGGTGGCACCTGCGGCCGCTCCGCCGTTCTCGCCGTCCCCCGCTACAGCACCGCGTAGAGGGCCGAGGCGTCGTCGTGCGTCTTGCCGCGCGGCCAGCGCGCGCAGTCGGCGTCCGCCCGCTCCACCGCCCTGACCTGGGCGATCAGCTCGCCCGGCCCCGACTCGGCGAGCAGCCGCAGTGCGTCGCCCCAACTGCCGAGACCGAAGCGCTCGGTGTAGCGCGAGGCGCCGTCGGTGAGGGCCGCCAGCGCGTGCAGCCGGTCCAGCCGCACGAAGCCGGTCTCGGCGTGCTCGGCCGCCCGCGGAATGGCGGCGGCGATCCACGGGCCGTTGCCCCGGTTGCGGGCGGCGCGCACGGCCAGCGCGTACTCCAGGTGCAGTGCGGCCCGCTCGGCCGAGCCGGGGACGGTCTCCCAGACCTGGCGGCGCAGCTCCTCCCCGCCGGGGAAGCGCTGGTTGTCCCCGATCACCCTCGGCGGGCCGTCCTTGAACTCCAGCACCAGCAGGGAGTCGCCGAGCACCAGGTACTCCAGCGCCTCGCCGTGCCGCCGGGCCGCGACGACCATCGCGGCGGGGGTGTTGGGGTGGGCCAGGTCGCAGCGGCCGCCGTGCAGCGCGGCCGTCTCCACGATGGCGTCGGCCAGGCACTCGGCGATCGAGCGGTCCGCCCGGTCGGTGAGCCGGGCGAGCAGGTGCACGCCCAGCCGGCGCACGTACCAGGCCGTCCCGTGCCGGCACCCTGACTCCAGGCCGGCCGGCGAACTCGCGCCGTCCAGCAGGACCAGCGCCTCCGGCGAAGCCGCCGCGAAGTCCTCGCTCTCGCGGTCGGGCCGCCGTGCTTCCCCTGCGAGCTGTAGCTGCATCCCGACAGTGTGGCCGCCGCCCCCGGTCCGCGCCCAGCCCCGTGCGCCGGTGTGGCGCGGTCCGGGGCACGGCGCCCGGTGGCAGCCGGGGCGGTTCGGCCATACCGTCGGACAGTGACCGGACGATTCGGCCCATCGGAGCGGGCCGGGTCCGGGATCACCTTCGGGTGTCCGGGCCGCCCGCGACTGACGAGGAGCGGAAGATGTTCTGGGAGTTCATCGTGTTGCTGGCCGCCTCGCTCGGCTTCCCGACCGCCGCCCTGCTCTACCTGATCGGCGGGCCGCGCTTCCCCGACGAGCCGCGCGGCCCCGACACCGCCCGGCGCGCGGGCACCGGGGGCACCGGCGCCTCCCGGACCTCCTGAGGGACAGCGCACAGCCCCGGCAGCGCGCAGCCCGGCAACAGGCAGCCCCGGCGGCTTCCCTAACGCTCCGCCAGGACGCTCTCGAGCAGCGCCGCCTGCGCCAGCAGCCGCTCGTCCCCGCCCTCCGCGCCGACCACCTGGAGCCCCAGCGGCAGCCCCCGAGCGGTCCGCCCGGCCGGCAGGCTGAGCGCCGGCCGCCCGAGGAAGCTCCACGGCAGCGACATCACCGCGTCCCCGGTGCTGTGCAGGCCCTCCGGCGCCCCGCCGGTGGCCGAGGGCGCCAGCCACAGGTCCACCCCGGCCGCCGCACCCGCCGCGGCAACCCGCTCGCCCAGCTCCTCCCGGAACCGCAGCCCGGCTGCCCGGTCCTCGGCCGCGACGCCCTGCCCGGCCCGGATGCTCGCCACCGTCTCCGGCCGGTAGAGCCCACCGAAGCGGGCGAACCAGTCGGCGTGGCTACGGGCCAGCTCGAAGCGGTTGACCGCCTGCAACTGCCGGGTGATCCCGGCGAAGTCCGGGAACAGCTCGACCCGGCGCACCGTGAACCCGGCCCGCACCAGCCGCGCCAGTCGCTCCTCGAACGCGCGCAGCGCGGCCGGTTCGGCATGCTCCAGGTACGTCCCTTCCGGCACCCCGAGCACGGGCGCGGACGGCGCCGCAGGCTCCGCGCGCCAGCCGTCGCAGAGCAGCGGGGCCACCAGGGCCGCGCCCGCCAGGTCGGCGGTGAACGTCCCGAGGGTGTCGAGGCTCGGCGCGTTCGGGATCACCCCGCTGATCGGGATCCGCCCGTACGTCGGCCGGAAGCCCACCACCCCGCAGTACGCGGCCGGGCGGACCACCGAGCCGACGGTCTGGGTGCCGATCGCCAGCGGCACCAGCCCGGCCGCGACCGCCGCCGCCGAGCCGCTGCTGGAACCGCCCGGGGTGTGCCCCGGATGGTGCGGGTTGCGGGTCGGGCCCGGGGCGCTCGCGGCGAACTCGGCGGTCACCGTCTTGCCCGCGACCAGCGCCCCCGCCACCCGCAGCCGGTCCACCACCGCGGCCTGCGGCCCGGCCAGCACCCCGGGCGGCAGCGCCGAACCGCCGTGCGTGGGCAGCCCGTCCACGTGCACGATGTCCTTGACCCCCACCGCCACCCCGTACAGCGGCGGCCGCCCGCCCGGCTCCGGGTACCGCTCGGCCAGCTCCCGCGCCTGCGACCGCAGCCGCCCGTACCGGCCGGGCTCCGGCACGAACGCGTGGATCATCGGGTCCACCCGCTCGACCAGCGCGCACAACCGGTCGACGTACTCGGGAAGTTCGGGCACACCGGCGCGCAGTCCGGCGGCCTCGTCGGTCAACGGCCGCGGCCGGGCAAGGGGTTCCTCCATGCCGGTCACAGTAGACGGCCTCACACGACCGGCCTCACGGGTGGTGTTCGGCCGCCAAGTACGGTGCCTCGCGCAGGAAGTACGCCCCGCAGGTGTGGCAGCACAGCTCCGGGGTCTTCCCCCAGTCCACCGCCTCCCGCACCCGCGCGCCCGGATCGAGTTCGCGCCCGCACATCGCGACGCTCTCCTCGCCCCGGACCACGTGCCACAGCCGCACCCCCGCGGTCGCACCGCCCTCGCCGTACTCAGCCCGCATCTGGTGCCTCATGCCCCCATCGTCCGGCCCGCCCCCACCCCCGGCAACCGCAGGCCGGGGGCCGCGCTCCCGGCTCCGCGCCGACGCCCGCGCGTTCTCAGGACGCCGCGCGCAGGAGGGCGTCGTCCTGCCACTTGAGGATCTTGTCGAAGCTGACGATCGCTCCGCGCAGGGGGTGGTTGCGGAGCTGGACGTGGTCGGTGAGGGCGTGGATGAGGAAGAGGCCCCGGCCGGATTCGGCGGTGAGGTCGGGGAGGGTGTCCAGGTCGACCGGGCGCAGCGTGGGGGCGCTGGGGCGGAACGGCAGGACGTGGGTGTCGTACGGGTGGCCGTCGCGGCGGGGGCGGTGGGCGGCGAGGACGCGGACCGGGACGGTGGCGCGGCCGCGGCGGGTGCGCCGGGCCGCCCGGCCGGCCGCCGCCGGGCGGGCCTCGGCCGGGGCCGCCGGGCGGCGGGCGGGCGCGGCGGGCACCGCGGGGGTGGGCAGGCCGGGCCCGGAGTCGGTGACCTCGATCCGCAGCCGGTCGCCGCAGATCGAGGCGGTGACCTGGAAGCCGTCGTCGGGCCGCCCGGTGGCGCCGTGCTCGACGGCGTTGGCGCAGGCCTCGGTGAGGGCGATGCCGAGGTCGTCCGCGATCTGCGGGTCGACGCCCGCGGTCGCCATCGCACCGAGCAGGATGCGCCGGGCCAGCGGAACGCTGGCCGGGTCGCGCTTGAGGTGCAGAGTCCACCAGATGTCCACGGGAGGTCCCTCCTGGCTGCGGCTCCACATACAACTAGGTATCTCCGGGCGTTTCGCGGGTGAACCGTGCCCGGGGCCCGCTACCGCCCGTTCGGCGGATGGACCGGGGGACGTGGTCTGTGCCGGGCGACGCGTACGCCCCTCCGCACGCCGCGGCCGAAAGGGGCATTCGTAGGGATTTCCCACCCTGCCCGTGTCAGCGGCGTACGCAATGAGAGGATGGCCCGGCCATGACTGCCCTCGCCGCCGCCCCGCTCCCGGGCGCCCCCGGACCGGCTCAGCCGGTGGGGTCCGCCGCCTGGGACCTGCGGCTTGCCCGGGCGGTCCCGTTCGCGCTGGTGTGCACCCTGATCGCGGCCGCCGGGCACTCGCTGGCGGGCGGCGGGAACGTGGCGCCGACGGCGCTGGCGCTGGGCTTCGCCGCGGTGCTGGCGTTCGCGGCGGTCTGCGGCGGGCGGGAGCGTTCGCTGGCGGCCATCGCCGGGGCGCTCGGCGCCGGGCAGCTCGGGCTGCACTTCCTCTTCCACGGCTTCGACGGCGCCATGTCCGGCATGCACCACGGTGGTGCCGGTCCGCTGACCGTGCCGCAGGTGGCCGGCCGGCTGATCTGCAACGAGGCGAGGCCGGGCACGCTGGTCGGCCTGCCCGGCAGCCCGTCCCCGGAGCAGCTGGTCTCCTCCGCGGGCCTGGACCCGCACGCGTTCGCCACCGCGCCCTGGTGGCAGGCCGGGCTGTTCGGCATGACGCCGTCGATGCTGGTCGGGCACCTGGGCGCCGCGCTGGTCGCGGGCTGGTGGCTGCGGCGCGGCGAGGCGGCGCTGTGGCGGCTGCTGCGGGTGGCCGCCGCGGCTGCCCGGGAGCACTGGGCGGCGCCGCTGCGCACGGCGTTCGCGCTGGTGGCCGCGCTGCTGCGCGGTCTGTTCGGCGGGGCCGGCCCGGCCCGCCGGTTCGGTGCCAGGGGCGGGGAGAGCCCGCTCCCGGCGGGTGCCGTGCTGCGGCACAGCGTGGTGCGGCGCGGCCCGCCGTGCGGGGCCCTCGCGTACTGACCCGACGTTCCTGGCGCCCCGTGCGGGCCTGGTTCGCGGCGTGCGCACCGTCCGGCCGTTCCCCCGACCCCCGGGGCGGCCCGAGGCTCTGCCCCCACCTCCCACGCGCGGCCCCGCGGCACGGCTCACGTCCGTCGCCCGGTTCCGGCCGCCGCCGAGCTCCGATCGGAGACCCGCATCATGCGTTCCCTTCCCACCCGCCGTCTCGCCGCCGTCGCCCTCACCGCCGCCGCCTCCGTGGTGGCGCTGGCCGGCCCCGCCTTCGCGCACGTCACCGTGAACCCGGGCTCGGCCACCCAGGGCGGCTACACGGCCGTCGACTTCCGGGTGCCGAACGAGAGCGACACCGCGAGCACCGTGAAGCTGGAGGTCAACCTCCCGCTGGACCACCCGCTGGCCTCGGTCCGGACCCTGCCGCTGCCGGGCTGGACCGCCACCGTCGAGAAGGCCAAGCTCGACAAGCCGATCAAGGTGCACGGCAACGACGTCACCGAGGCCGTCTCCAAGATCACCTGGACCGCCGACGCCGGCACCAAGATCGCCCCCGGCCAGTTCCAGGAGTTCCGGGTCTCGCTCGGCCCGCTGCCGACCGACACCGAGAGCATGGAGTTCAAGACCCTCCAGACCTACGACAACGGCGACATCGCCCGTTGGATCGACGAGTCCAAGGAGGGCCAGCCCGAGCCGGCCAAGCCCGCGCCCGTCCTGAAGCTCACCAAGGCCGCCGGGGGCGACGGCCACGGTGTCACCGCCACCCCCGCCGCGGGCGCCCACGGGGACAGCTCCGACCAGGCCGCCCCCGCCGACGCCAAGTCCAGCGACTCCACCGCCCGCACCCTGGGCGTGGTCGGCATCGTGGTCGGCGTGATCGGCACCGCCGTCGGCGTGATCGGCCTGCGCCGCAGGAGCGGCGGCTCCGCCTCCTGACCCACCGCGCCGGCGGTGCCGCACCCGCGCACCGGGTGCGGCACCGCCGGCCGTCCACCGCGCACGATCGGAACCCGCATGTCCCGCACCACCCGCACCACCCGCACCACCCGCCTGGCCGGCGCGGCCGCCCTCGCGCTGGCCGCCGCCCTGACCCTCTCCGCCTGCGGCTCCTCCGGCGGCGGGGACTCCACCGCCGCCAAGGTCACCCGGCAGAAGGAGGACACCCCGTACCAGGGCACCAAGCTCGCCAAGAACTTCGAGAAGCCGGACCTCCAGCTGACCGACACCTCCGGCCAGCCCTTCGACCTGCGCCGGCAGACCGACGGCAAGGCCACCCTGCTGTTCTTCGGCTACACCAGCTGCCCTGACGTCTGCCCGACCACCATGGGCGACATCGGCGTCGCGATGAAGGCGCTCCCGGCGGAGGACCGGCAGAAGATCAACGTCGTCTTCGTCTCCACCGACCCGCAGCGCGACACCCCCAAGGTGCTGCGCACCTGGCTGGACTCGATGGGCAGCGACTTCATAGGCCTCACCGGGGACCTGGCCAAGGTGAAGACCGCCGCCAAGTCGCTCGGCATCATGATCGAGGACCCGGTGGTCAACGGGGACGGCACCGTCACCTCCACCCACGGCGCGCAGGTGCTGGCCTTCCTCCCCTCGGACGACAAGGCGCACGTGCTCTACATGAGCGGCACCGAGGAGAAGACCTACGAGCACGACCTGCCGCTGCTCGCCAAGGGGGTCGCGGCGTGAGCCCGGTCCAGGCCGGCACCAGCCGGTTCCGCCGCAGTGCCCTGCTCGGCGCCGTCGTCGCGACCGCCCTGGGCGGCGGCGTGATCCTGGCCGCGTGCGGAACGGGCGACCAGGACGGCGCCTCGTCCGGCCCGGCCAGGATCAGCGTCGCCGACGAGTACATCCCGCTGCCGCCGGCCGGCGGCATGGCGGCCGGCTACCTGACCGTCCGCAACGACGGCGGGAAGGACCAGCTGCTCAAGGTGACCAGCCCGGCCGCCGAGTCGGTCACCATGCACCGCTCCACCGCGTCGACCATGGAGCAGGTGGACAGCCTGGACGTCCCCGCGCACGGCGCCCTGCAGCTCGCCCGCGGCGGCAACCACCTCATGATCATGGGATGGCAGAAGGCCCCCGCCCTCGGCGACGAGCTGGAACTCGACCTCACCTTCGCCAAGTCCGGCACCATCTCCGTCAAGGTGCCGGTCAAGGAGCTCACCTACCGACCCGGCCAGAGTTAAGGGGACCGCCAGCATGCAGTCGGCCGGCCTGGAGAGGGCCACCCACCGCCGGATCGCCGGGGTGCTCGGAGTGCTCGGCGCTTTGCTCGCGCTGATGCTCGCGGGCGCCGGGCCGGCCTCCGCGCACGCCACCCTGGATTCCACCGACCCGTCGCAGAACTCGGTGGTCGCGACCGCCCCGCGGACGGTGACGCTGACCTTCAGCGAGTCCGTCTCGCTCTCCGGCGACTCCGTGCGGGTGCTCGACCCGGCGGGCAAGGCCGTGGACACCGGCAACCCGGCGCACGCCGACGGCAAGGGCAACACCGCCCGGGTCGGGCTGCAGGACGGGCTCGCCGACGGCACGTACACGGTGGCCTGGCGGGCCGTCTCGGACGACTCGCACCCGGTCGGCGGGGCGTTCACCTTCTCCATCGGCGCCCCCTCGGACACCACGGTGTCGGCCACCGCGTTCCAGGGCGCCGAGGCCGACGGCCTGGTCGCCGCCCTGTACGGCACCGGGCGCGCCGTCGCGTACACCGCCTTCGCGCTGCTGGTCGGCGTCGCCGCCTTCGTGCTGATCTGCTGGCCGGCCGGCACCGCCCGGCGCCGGGTGCAGCGGCTGCTGATGACCGGCTGGACGGCGCTGCTGGTCTCCACCGTCGCGGTGCTGATGCTGCGCGGCCCGTACGAGCGCGGCACCGGGGTCGGGCAGGCCTTCGACCTGTCGCTGATGCGCGCCACGCTGGACGAGCGGATCGGCACCGGGCTGGCCGCCCGGCTGCTGCTGCTCGCGGCGGGCGGGGTGTTCCTGTCGCTCCTGGTCGGGCAGTTGGGGCAGCCGCCGCGGCCGGTCGTGCCCAAGCCGCGGGACGAGGACGGGGACGGATCCGCCGCCGAGGGCTCCGCCGCCGCCGAGGACGACGCCGAGGCCGCCGAGCTGCGCGAGCTGGAGCGCCGGGCCGCCGAACGGCCGCAGCGCGAGGTCCGGCTGGGCCTCGGCGTGGCCGGACTGGTGCTGGCGGTCGCCCTCGCGGCGACCTGGGTCGGCGCCGACCACGCCTCGGTGGGCATCCAGGTCTGGCTGGCGCTGCCGCTCGGCGTCCTGCACCTGATCGCCATGGCGCTCTGGCTGGGCGGGCTGGCCGCGCTGCTGGTCGCGCTGCGCGAGGGCGTCGGCGTCGAGGTGGTGGACCGCTTCTCGAAGATCGCCTTCGGCTCGGTGGCCGTGCTGGCCGTGACCGGGATCTACCAGTCCTGGCGGGGCCTGGGCAGCTGGAGCGCGCTGACCGGCACCGAGTACGGGCGGCTGCTGCTGGTGAAGAGCGGCTGCGTGGTCGCGATGCTCGGCGTCGCCTGGATGTCCCGCACCTGGCTGGCCAGGCTGCGCTCGGCCCCGGCCGAGGCGCAGGAGGTCGCGCCGGTCGAACTGCCGGAGCCGGTCGCCGTGGCGGCGCACGGCGAGGACCCGGTCCGGCAGGCGCAGCTGGAGCGCCAGCTGGCCGCCCGGCAGAGCGCCGGACGCGACCGCGGGCTGACCCCGACCCGGGCCGGGCTGCGCCGCTCGGTGCTGGTCGAGGCGCTGGTCGCGGTGGCGGTGCTGGTGGTCACCACGATGCTCACCAACTCCCCGCCCGGACGGGTCGCGGACGAGATCAAGGCCCGGGCGGCCGGCGCTTCGGTGGCCGGCGGGCCCGGGGCGGCGGCGCAGACCGAGCCGGGCCGCACCGTCGAGCTCAAGCTCCCGTACGACACCAAGGGTCGGACGCCGAACGCCAAGGGCACCGCGACCGTCAGCCTCAACCCGGCCCGGACCGGTCCGAACGAGGTACAGCTCGCGCTGGACGGCGCGGACGGCCAACCGGTGGACGTTCCCGAGGTGCAGCTCGCCTTCACCCTGCCGGACCGCGACCTCGGCCCGCTGCCGGTCCAGCTCACCCAGGAGGGCACCGGCCGCTGGACCGGCATCGCGCAGCTGCCGCTGGCGGGCAACTGGGTGGTGTCGGTGCAGGTCCGCTCCTCCGACATCGACCAGACCACCCCGACCCAGCAGTTCAAGATCGGGTGAGCGGGGTGACGGACGTTTCCACGGAGCACGGCCCGACGGCGGACGGCCCGACGGCGGACGGCCCGACGGCGGACGGCCCGACGGCGGACGGCCCGACGGCGCACGAGTCGGCTTCGAACGGGCCGGCTTCGAACGGGCCGGCGGGGTCGGCGGGGCCCGCGGACTTCACCCGGCGGGCGCTGCTCGGCACCGCCGGGGCCGGGCTGCTGGCCGGCGCCGGCGCGGGCGTCGCCGGGGCGGTCGCCCTGGACGGGCGGGGCGGCGGGACGGCCGTCGCGTCGGGCCCGTCCGGCGGGGCGCTGGGCGCGGCCAGGGTGCCGTTCCGCGGCGAGCACCAGGCCGGGATCACCGACCCGGCGCAGGCCAGGGTCCAGCTGGCCGCCTTCGACCTGGCCGAGGGCGTCGGCCGGGACGGGCTGCGCACCCTGCTGCAGCGCTGGACGAGGGCGGCCGAGCGGCTGACCGCCGGAGAGCCTGCCGAGGAGTTCGACGGCCAGGTCGCACTGGACGCCGGGCCCTGCTCGCTCACCGTCACGGTCGGCTTCGGCGCCGCGCTGTTCGACAAGGCCGGGCTGGCCGACCGCCGCCCGCCCGGGCTCGAACCGCTGCCCGCCTTCCCCGGCGACGCGCTCGACGCGGCCCGCGGCGACGGCGACCTGTTCGTCCAGATCGGCGCGGACGACGCCCTGGTCGCGGTGCACACCCTCCGGGTGCTCCAGCGGCTGGCGGCCGGGACGGCGGCGCTGCGCTGGCAGTCGGCCGGCTTCGCCCGCACCCCCGGCGCCGCCGCGCGGCCGGTGACCGGACGCAACCTGATGGGACAGGTCGACGGCACCAACAACCCCCGGCCGGACGAGGAGGGCTTCGCCGCCAAGGTGTTCTGCGCCGCCGGCGGCGACCACCCGGCCTGGCTGGCCGGCGGCTCGTACCTGGTGTTCCGGCGCATCCGGATGCTGCTGGACCACTGGGAGGCGCTGCCGGTGGACCGCCAGGAGCGGGTGATCGGACGGCGCAAGTCGGACGGCGCCCCGCTCGGCGCGCCCGCCGGGGCCGGTGAGCACGCCCCGGTCGACCTCACCGCGCAGGGCCCGGACGGCACCCTGGCGATCCCCGCCGACGCGCACATCCGGGTCGCCGCCCCGGCGGCCAACGGCGGCGCGGCGATGCTGCGGCGCGGCTTCTCGTACCACGACGGGCTGCTGCCGGACGGCTCGCCGGACGCCGGGCTGCTCTTCCTCGCCTTCCAGGCCGACCCGCGCAAGGGGTTCACCCCGGTGCAGCGCAAGCTCTCCCGGGGCGACGGCCTCTCCCGCTTCCTGCGGCACGAGGCGAGCGGCCTGTACGCGCTGCCTCCGGGCCCGCCGCCCGGAGGCTACCTCGGCCAGCAGTTGTTGGAGGGGTAGTTCCCCCTGGTCCACCCGGTCCACCGCCGCGGTCCCGGCCACTGGAACGCTTTCCTGCCGGGGCCGCGGAATCGTTATGGTGACTGCTTCGGCACACCCTGACCGTGCAGCACCGAGATCCCCGGAGGCGTCATGTCGGCCACCCGCTACACCTACCTCGGACCGGCCGGCACGTTCACCGAGGCGGCCCTGCACACCCTGCCGGAGGCGGCGACCCGGGAGCTGGTCCCGCTGTCCTCGGTGGCACTGGCGCTGGACGCGGTGCGCGGCGGGGAGGCGGCCGGGGCGTTCGTCCCGATCGAGAACTCGGTGGAGGGCGCGGTCACCGCGACCAACGACGAACTGGCCTCCGGCGCACCGCTGATGATCTACCGTGAGGTGCTGCTGCCGATCGCCTTCGCGCTGCTGGTGCGGCCGGGCACCGAGCTGTCCGGGGTCAAGACGGTGACCAGCCACCCGGTGGCCCAGCCGCAGGTGCGGCGCTGGCTGGCGGCCAACCTGCCGGAGGCGACGTGGGAGTCGGCCGCCTCCAACGCGGACGGCGCCCGGCTGGTCGCCGAGGGCCGCTACGACGGCGCGTTCGCGGGCGAGTTCGCGGCGCCGATCTACGGGCTGGAGCCGCTGGTCAAGGAGATCGCGGACGCGAAGAGCGCGGCCACCCGGTTCGTGCTGGTCGGCCGCCCCGGGCGGGTCTCCTCGCCGACCGGCGCGGACAAGACCTCGATGGTGGTCTGGCTGCCGGACGACCACCCGGGTGCGCTGCTGGAGCTGCTGCAGGAGTTCGCGGTGCGCGGGGTCAACCTGATGCGGATCGAGTCCCGCCCGACCGGCGAGGGCATGGGCAGCTACTGCTTCCTGATCGACTGCGAGGGCCACCTGTCCGAGCGCCGGGTGAGCGAGGCGATGATGGGGCTCAAGCGGACCTGCCCGAAGGTGCGGTACCTCGGCTCCTATCCGCGCGCCGACCGGCAGGCGTCCACCCAGCGGCGGCCGGGGACCTCGGACGAGGATTTCACCTCGGCGGCGGACTGGCTCTCCCGCGCGCTCGACGGCCGCGGGGACATCTGAGTCCGGGCGCGTGTTCCGTCGCCCTCCGGACATCCTGGTTACATCTTTTGTCTTTCCGACCTTTTCCGACCGTTTCGGAGCGGGTCGATCGGGCGGGGCGGACGACTCCACCCGTCGTCCCCAGGCGACCCCCGGTCGGCGCCCGCTGTCCACAGGGGTCCCCTACTGTCCACAGCCCGGAGTTATCCACAGGGCTGGGGGCGAGTCGACAAACCGGTATAGCCATTGCCCGGATCCGGTCGGACCATCGGTTTGCGTGGCAGAGATGATCAATCGGACCAGAGTCACCCGGTTGCCAGCAAATCACCCGTCCGAGTGGTTCAATTCCCTCACCCGAGAAGGTTGATTGAGGTTTGAAACCTCAATTCCCTGGTTCGTTCACGCGGAAGGCAATCCTCCCCTTTGATCCACAGGTTCGGGGTCCGGCCTGTGGATAACCCGCCGCCGGAGAGTTCCCCACGGAAGTTATCCACAGGTGAGGGCGAGTTATCCCCAGGGGAAAAGCCGTACCGGTGGAGGAACGGTCTCCCGGTACGCTTGGGCCTGTGATTGACCTTCGCCTGCTCCGTGAGGACCCTGACCGAGTGCGCGCCTCGCAGCGCGTCCGTGGCGAGGACGTCGACCTGGTCGACGCCCTCCTCTCCGCCGACGAGCGGCGCCGGTCCTCGGGCAGCCGCTTCGACGAACTGCGCAACGAGCAGCGGGTGCTCGGCAAGCAGGTCGCCCAGGCCAAGGGCGACGAGAAGGCCGCGCTGCTCCAGCGCACCAAGGACCTGGCCGCCGAGGTCAAGGCCGCCGACGCCGAGCAGAGCGCGGCCAAGGAGGAGGCCGACCGCCTGCTCCGCTCCCTGGCGAACCTCATCGACCCGGCCGCCCCGGTCGGCGGCGAGGAGGACTTCGTCACCCTGGAGGAGATCGGCACCCCGCGCGACTTCGCCGCCGAGGGCTTCGAGCCCCGTGACCACGTCGAGCTCGGCCAGATCCTCGGCGCGATCGACACCGAGCGCGGCGCCAAGGTCGCCGGTGCCCGCTCCTACTACCTGACCGGCGTCGGCGCGCTGCTGGAGCTCGCCCTGGTCAACATGGCGATCGCCCAGGCCACCGCGGCCGGCTTCACCCCGATGATCACCCCGACCCTGGTCCGCCCGGCCGCCATGGACGGCACCGGCTTCCTCGGTCAGGCCGCCGAGAACGTGTACCACCTCGCCGAGGACGACCGGTACCTGGTCGGCACCAGCGAGGTCCCGCTCGCGGCGTACCACATGGACGAGATCCTCGACGCCGACAAGCTGCCGCTGCGCTACGCCGGCTACTCGTCCTGCTTCCGCCGCGAGGCCGGCACCTACGGCAAGGACACCCGCGGCATCATCCGCGTCCACCAGTTCGAGAAGGTGGAGATGTTCGTCTACACCACTCCGGAGGACGCGGAGAACGAGCACCGCCGCCTGCTCCAGTGGGAGAAGGACTTCCTCAACGCCCTCGAACTGCCCTACCGGGTGATCGACGTCGCCTCCGGCGACCTCGGCGCCTCGGCCGCGCGCAAGTTCGACATCGAGGCGTGGATCCCCACCCAGGGCAAGTACCGCGAGGTCACCTCGACCTCCAACACCACCGAGTACCAGGCCCGCCGGCTCTCCATCCGGATGCGCGAGGAGGGCAAGACCCGCCCGCTGGCCACCCTGAACGGCACCCTGGTCGCCATCCCGCGCACCATCGTGGCGATCCTGGAGAACCACCAGCAGGCCGACGGCTCCGTCGTCGTGCCGGAGGCGCTGCGGCCGTTCCTCGGCGGGCGGACCGTCCTCGAGCCGGTCAAGTAGCCCGGTCCGCACCACCCAGCACCACCCGCTACTCCCGGGAGACGCACGGCCCATGAGCACCACCAGCCCCAGCCCCGCCTCTCCCGGAGCCGACGGCGGTGGCGACCTGCCCTACCGGCTGGTCGCCACCGACCTCGACGGCACCCTGCTCACCAGCGGGGAGACCGTCTCCGAGCGCACCCGCGCCGCCCTGGCCGCGGCCACCGGCGCGGGCGCGCTGCACATCATCGTCACCGGGCGCTCGGCGGTCTGGGCCCGCCCGGTCTTCGACGAGATCGGCTACACCGGGATAGCGGTCTGCGGCCAGGGCGCCCAGGTGTACGACGCCGGCGCGCACAAGCTGCTCACCTCGCTCACCCTGGACCGGCGGCTCGCCGCGGTGGCGATCGAGAAGATCGAGGCCGAGACCGGCCCGCTGGCCATCGCCGCCAACCAGGACGGCCTCGACGGCCAGGTGCTGGCCGGCCCCGGCTACGAACTGCTGATCGGCTCCGACCTGCCGGTCGTCCGGGTCGAGCGCGGCGGGCTGCTCGACGCCCCGCTCAGCAAGCTGTACATCCAGCACCACGCCCTGACCGACGACGCCCTCGCCGAGGCCGCCCGCCGCGCCGCCGGCGACCTGGTCGGCGTGGTGATGGCCGGCGCCGGCGTGGTCGAACTGCTCCCGCTCGGCCTGTCCAAGGCCACCGGCCTGGCCGTCGCCGCCCGCCGCCTGGGCGTCCGCGCCGCCGACACCATCGCCTTCGGCGACATGCCCAACGACGTCCCGATGTTCGGCTGGGCCGCCCACGGCGTCGCCATGGCCAACGCCCACGAGGAACTCCTCGCCGTCGCCGACGCCGTCACCGCCAGCAACGACGAGGACGGCGTCGCCGAGGTCCTGGAGCGCCTCTACCCCCAGTAGTTGACCGGACCGGCAGCCTTGTACGCCGCGTGAGCCGCCTCGCTCGCCCGCGGGTCCAGGCTGCTGTCGGAGCTCAGGTTGATGAACAGCGCCACGGTGTGGACCAGGTACCGGTGCTTCCGGCCGGTCCAGCCGTTCCGCAGGGCCTTCCTGACGTTCTTGTCGCACAGCTCGGAACCGCTTCCGGTGGACGGGCACCAGAAGCCCCAGTCACCGGCGTACGCGTTGGAGAGGGTGTTGTAGGCCGCCTCGGCGGTCCGGGCGTCCATCATCGGCTCGACCATGATGATCACCATCATGCTGTCCTCGGGGTCGTTGTACGTCCCGACGACCTGGTTCACGCAGCCGCCGTTGCGCAGCACGGTCTGGACGTTGTCGCTCATGCCGGACGTCACGCAACTCTGCGGCGAGCGGCTGGTCTTTCGGTAGCGCACCCCGTCGGAGTCGGTGAACGCCTCGGGGAGCAGACCGGCGGGGGTCAGCGGGGTGCGGTCGGTCCGGGCGTCGTCGAGCGAGGCGGGGTCGAAGACGGGGGTGCTGGGCCGGTAGGTGGGTGTGTAGGTGCGCGTGGGCGTGTACGTCGGCGTGTAGGCGGGTGCGGGCGTGTACGTGGGTCCGGAGTCCGCCGTCGCGGAGCCGGACCTGTTGTGGGCGACCGCCAGCACGGTCGCCAGGATGACCGCCGCGACGACCGCGGCGACGCCGATGCCGGCGGCGTACGGCGTCCTGGTCGGCGGCGGCGCGCCCGGGCTCGCGCCCGGGGCTCTCACCGTACGGACGGCGGCGGACGGAGCCGACGGGGCCGAGGAGATGGACGGGACGGACGGAGCCGACGGGGCCGAGGAGATGGACGGGACGGACGGAGCCGCCGGGGTGGTGGAGGCGGTGGCGGCGGCCGCCGTGAGGTGCTCCGCCCAGAGCGCCGGGGCGGGCCGGCGGGCGGGGTCCGGGTCGAGTCCGGCCCGGGCGAGCTCGCCGAGGGCGGGGCTGAGCGCGGTCAGCGCGGCCGGGTCGACGGCGCTCTGGTCGCGCGCGAAGAGCCGTACGGCGAGCAGCGCCAGCTTGTGGGCGTCGCCCGCCGCCGTCCCGCGCTCCTCGCCGTGCGGGAGCTGCCAGTCCGGGGTCTCGACCTGGGGCAGGACGGTGGCGCCGCGCAGCCGCACGGCGTCGCAGTCGATGAGGAAGCAGGCGGGCCGGCCGCCGTCGGCTCCGGTGGCGAAGAGCAGGTTCTTCGGGGACAGGTCGCCGACCGCGATGCCGAGGCCGTGCAGCCGGGACAGGGTGGTGGCGAGGTCGGCGAGCAGTCTCAGGCGGTCGCGGTCGCTGACGGTGAGGCCGACCCGGGCGACGTAGTCGTCGTCGTTGAGCAGGAACTCCAGGGTGGCCGGCCGTCTGGTGGGCGCGGTGGCACCGCCGAGGGCCTGCAGGTCGAAGTGGAAGCGTTCGGGGGCGGCCCCCATCAGGAAGCCGCAGGTGCGGCCCCGCTGCCGGACCAGGGCGGTGGGCCAGGCGGCCCTGTCGAGGAGCCAGCGGGCCTCGGCCGGGTCGAGTTCGGCGAGCAGGGCCACCATCGCGGCCAGCGCGTCGGCGTCGAGCCCGGGGAGGGTCTCAGGGCGGTACTCCTTGTAGGCGACGGCGTGGCCGTCGGCCCGGTCGGCCACCTCGTGGACGGTGCCCTGGCCGCCCTGCCCGAGGCGGCGGACCAGGACCAGGTCGTCGTGGTCGACGGTCCTGACGGATCGGTCGTCCGTCATCGCCCCTCCCCGGCGGCGTGCGGCCAGACGACCAGGAGGGTCCGGTCGTCGTCGAAGGTCTCGCGGGAGAAGTCGAGCAGGTGGGCGAGCCAGAGCGGGGCGGGCGGCTCGGCGAGGGCGTCCGCGAACAGGGCGCCGACCCGGCCGTCCCCGTCGCCCAGCGGGTCGCCGAAGCCGTCGGTGCCGATCAGCAGGGCGAGTTGCGGGGTGAGCCGGACCCTGGTGCGCTCGATCGGGTCGGGCACGGTGGGCAGCGGGGCCACCTCGGTGCCGATCAGCGGGGTGTCGCCGGCGGACTTCGGGTCGAAGAGCGGGTGGTAGCGGCCGTGCGGGAGGTCGAGCAGCCAGGCGCCGGAGTCGCCGATCCGGCAGAGCTCGACGACGGGGCCGGCCGGGTCGGGGCGGACCACGCCGGTGACCAGGGTGGTCGCGTACAGCCGGGAGACCTCGGCCGGGTCCGGTTCCCCGCCGCCCAGCCGCCAGCGGGCGACCTGCCGGAGCCGTCGGGCGGCGTGCCGGGCGACGTCAGGGAAGTCCACCGGGCCCGGGCTCGCGGAGAGCAGGTGGAGCGTGCGGGCGAGGGCGGCCCTGCAGGCCTCGATGGCGCCGAGTTCGGCGGTGGTCGCGGCCGAGACGCCGTCGGCGACGGCGAAGGCGACCGCGCCGGTGGGCTGGTGCAGGGCGGCGCGCGCGGCGTCCTGGCGCGGACGGCCGTAGTAGCGGTGCTTGGCGCCGCGGACGGAGGCGAAGCGCACGGCCAGCGCTTCGGTGGACCAGCCGTCGCACTCGGTGTCGGGGAAGTCGTAGGCGGGCTGGCGCGGCGGCCTCGGTTCGAACTCGATCCCGGGCGTGCCCACGGCGATCCGCTCCCAGGGGACGGCGGCGGCCGGGCCGGGCCCCTGCTCCGGGCCGGGCGCCCGCTCCGGGCCGGGACCGCGCCGGGTCACTGCCCGACCTCGTCGATGGCGAGGACGAACTGGTCGGGCCGGTTGACCACGAGGTGGGGGTTGGCGGAGCCCAGGGCCTGGCCGGAGGCGACCAGGCTGGTGGTGAGCGCGTGGAAGAACTCGCCGATGGCCCGGCCGAGGTCGATGCCGGACCGGGCCACGAAGGCGAACTCCGGGCGGGTCGCCACCGCGAGCATGGTCCTGGGCTCGGCCTCGCCGATGCCGCAGGCGATGATGTTGGGGGCGGTCGGGGTCCGCTGCCGGTCGGTGAGGAGGGCGTGCGCGTCCCGCCACTCCTCGCCGTCGGTCGGCTGGCCGTCGCTGAGCAGGAACACCACCGGGCGGTGCACCTTGTACCCCTGGCCGCGCAGCCACCGGACGTCCTCGGGGATGCGGTCCAGCAGGTCCTCGAAGACCGCCCGGTAGACGGTCAGTCCGCGGATGACCACCTGGGGCAGCCTGGTCTCGGTCCGCATGTCGGTCACCGCGAGGCGGATCCGCACGTCGTCGGAGAAGCCGAGGACGGCCAGCCGCAGTTTCGCGGCGATCATCGGCTCGGCCCGCAGCCCCTCGCACAACGAGACCAGGCCGCCGGAGAGTTCGGCCAGGTACGGTTCCATCGAGGCCGACTCGTCGGCCAGTACGTAGGCGGGCAGCAGGACACCCTTGGTCTCGGCCACCGCACTCCCCCTTCTTGTCGGGTGGACCTCTTCCTTGCGCGGCCGGCCGACTTCCCGCGTCGACCGGCCGACGGAGCGGCTACGGGAGCAGCGAGCGGACCGCCTCGTCCAGGCTCTGGATCTCGGCGGCCACCGCCGTGGTGGCGACGACGCCGGCCCTGGCCCGGGCGAGGAAGCGCAGCACCTGGTCCCAGCGCCGGGCCGGGGAGGCGACCTCGGCCTCGAGGTCCTCGGCGGCCTGCGCCTGGCTGCTGTCCGGTTCGCCGTCCTGGCGCAGCCGGTCGGCGAGCGCGAGCACCCGCCGGGCGAGCGCCTCCTCGTCGACCTCCCCCGCACCGGAGTTGACCGTGACCGAGGAGTTCCGGCCCGCCGCCACGGGCGAGTCGGTGAAGTGGACGGTGGCGTGGCCGCTGATGTGGAACCCGCCGGAGGTGTTCCGGTCCTCGCTCATGACTTGGCCTTCCCTCCTTCGGGACCGCGGGGCGTGAACATGGCACGCACCCGGCTGCCCGCCCCGGCCGCGACCGGGGAGTTGACGAAGCTGATCCTGGCGTTGCCGGAGGTGAAGATGCCCCCGTTGTAGATGACGCTCTGGCGTTCGCGCAGTTCGGAGATGTCGACCTGGTGGTCCTCCAGGAAGTCGATCAGGGCGTCCAGGATCCGCCGCTCGACGACCTTGGTGTACATCTGGTGGTCGATCTGCTGGTAGTAGCGGTGGAACCTCGAGTCGGCCGCCAGCTGCCGGATGCTGGTCATGGAGCCGTAGTTGAAGGCGCTGTGCCGGATCTGGCGCAGCTGGTCGCCGTCCGTGAGCCGGGCCCGGAAGGCCGCGAAGGGCAGGGCCAGCACGTAGCCGGTGCCGCGCACCAGCCTGCCGGGCATGCTGGTGAGGGACGTCCGGGCCAGGGCGGTCAGTTGGCGCCAGGTCGGCCGGTCGAGCAGGTGGTCGACCAGGTGGTAGGCCGCCTTGACCGGGGGGAGCATCGAGGAGGCGCCCTCGACGAAGAGCAGGTCCTTGGCGGGGCTGAGGCCGAACCGGACGGTGCTGGTGGTCACCACCTCGCTGCCCCAGCCGGACACCGTCGTGACCAGGTAGGGCCGGGCCCGGGCGGCGCCGTCCTCCCGCAGCCGGTCGACGAGGGCGGCGGGCAGCTCCGGGGCCGGCCGCTTGGTCGGCCAGGGGAGCAGGAAGCCGCGGACGGCCGGGTCCAGGCCCAGCGACAGGTCGGCGCCGCTGACGAAGATCCGCTCGCGGACCTCGACCCCGGGCAGTCCGAGCGACTCCACCGCCCTGGTGATCTCGGCGGTCAGCTCGGCGATGGAGAACGGCAGGACGCGGTCGGCGTGCTCACCGGGCCGGTCCACCGGGATGGTGAAGTTCCAGGTGTTGAGCAGCCGGCCGTACCCGAGGAAGGGCTCGAAGCCGGAGAAGATCGTGACGTTGCCCTTGTGGTCCAGTCCGGCCAGTTCGCGCAGCTGCGCCTCCTCCTTGGGCCTGGCGGCGACCGGCGCCTGCGCGGGGTCGAACGCGGCGCGGCTCAGCCTGGGCCTGATCACGCCGAAGTAGGCGGTGAGCTGCTCGATGAGCACGACGGCCCAGGCCACCACCAGGAGCGGGACCAGGACGACCGGCAGGTCGAACGGGAGCAGCGAGGGGTCCGGCTGGGGGACGGCGTAGCCGCCGGGGTAGCCGGGGACGGGGGCGGGCGCGTCCGTCCGCTCGAAGGGGCGGAGGAAGAACGAGGCGACGATGCAGGCCGCGATCAGGGTGAGCAGCACCTTGGTGGTGGTGTGCCGGGTACGGGCGGCGACGGCGTAGCGCAGCACGCAGGCCAGGTCGACGTCGGGCGAGGAGGCGACGGCCCGGCGCGGCTCGTCGAGGACGGTGGCGATCGCACGGTGGGCGAGGACGCTGTCCATCTGCACGGCCGCGCACAGGTAGCGCGTGGCGTCCGAGGCGCGCGGCGGCGGTCCCGGCCGGGGCGCCGGGCCGCCCGGGCCGAGGGTCGGCGTACGGCCGCCGGCGGCACCGGCGGGGGTCGGGTGAGAGGCCGGGCGGGCCTGGGTGGGGGTCGGGTGAGAGGCGGGGCGGGCCTGGGCAGGTGCCGGTGCGGGGCTCTTCCAGGTGCCGGTGGGGGCCCGGTGGAAGGCCGTGGCCGGGTCGGGGTCCGCGCGGCACCCCGCGCAGGGCACTCCCGGAGGGTTCACCAGCCCGCAGGTCGGACAGGTCCACGTGTCGAAGGTGCTCATGATCGACCACCCTTCGGTGAGGGTTCGTGTGACGTAACTACCCGTTCCACGACGAAACCTGACCTGACATCAGGTGGCGAATCCACTGGCGCGCCGGATCCGGTCCGCCAGGGCGCGCGACCGGCGCGCTCCGCGGCGCCCGGCTCGGCCCCGGCTCGACCCGACTCGGCCCGACTCGGCGCCCGGCACGGCTCCGGGGAGTTGTAGGATGACCGGGCAAGCGGTTGTAGGATGACCGACGACCGATGGTGGCGAAACGCGGTGGAAGGGAGGTCCGGCATGAGCGGCGGTCTGCAGGCGGCCGGGCGGCGTTCCCTGGTGGACACCGCGATCGAGCAGCTGCGGGAGCAGCTCGCGGGTGGGACGTGGCCGGTCGGGTCGCGGATCCCCACCGAGCACGAGCTGGCCGAGCAGCTGGGCGTCGGACGGAACACCGTCCGGGAGGCGATCCGGGTGCTGGTGCACGCCGGGATGCTGGTCTCCCGACAGGGCGAGGGCACGTTCGTCCGCTCCACCAGCGATCCGGCGTCCGTGCTGCGCGGCGTCCAGCGCTCCGGCATCCGGGACGTCCTGGAGGTCCGTGCGGCGCTGGAGACCGAGGGCGCCCGGCTGGCCGCCCTGCGGCACACCCCCGAGGACGTCCGGCGGATGCGCGCGGCCCTGGCCCGTGAGGCCGAGGTGTTCGCGAAGCACCCCGAGCGGGCGAGCCGCGAGGCGACCGTCGAGCACGACCTGGAGTTCCACACCGCCGTCGTCGAGGCCGCGCACAACCCCGCGCTGGCCGAGGTGTACCGCTACTTCGGTGCCTCCGTCCGCGAGGCGATGACCTCCGCCTTCGGCGACCACGACATGCCCGAGGCGGTCGTGGCGACCCACGAGGCCCTGGTCGACGCGATCGAGAGCGGTGACCCGGACCGGGCCGAGGCGGCGTGTCGTGCGCTGCTCGCCGGCCCGACCGCGGCCGTCGAGCAGCTGCTCGCGGCCATCGCGGCCCGGAAGTAGGACGGCGCGAGCCTCCCCTTCCACCGTCCGCTTCCACGCACATCCACGAAAGAACAGCACATCCATGGCCGTCACCCGTGCCCAGCAGCCGGTTGTCACCACTCCCGCCCCGGTCCCCGTCCGCGCCCGGCTGGCCCATCCGCTCCTGCTGCTGACCGGCATCGTGCTGGTCGCGCTGAACATGCGCGCCTGCCTGGCGGCGGTCTCCCCGATGGTCGGCGAGATCCGGCAGACCTTCGGCCTGTCCGCCACCGTGGGCGGGCTGATCACCACCGTCCCGGTGCTCTTCCAGGGCGTCGGCGCCCCGCTCACCCCCCGGCTGACCCGCCGCTTCGGCGCCGAGCGGGTGGTGCTCGGCGCGGTGCTGGTGCTCGGCGCGGGCGTGCTGCTGCGGGTGCTGCCCTCGGTGGCGGCCCTGTACGCGGGCTGCGTGGTCATCGGCGTGGCCATCGCGGTGCTGAACGTGTCGATGCCCGGCCTGGTCAAGCGCGAGTTCCCGGACCGCGCGGCCGCCATGACCGGCGTCTACTCGACCACCATGCTGGTCGGCGCCACGATCGCGGCCGGCACCTCCGTCCCGCTGGAGCACGCGCTCGGCGGCGGCTGGCGGGCCTCGCTCGGCGCCTGGTCGCTGCTCGCGCTGATCGCGGCGGTGGCCTGGCTGCCGCAGGTGCTGCGCGCCCGCCAGGAGCGGCAGCGGGAGCAGCAGGGGACGCCGGCCGCGGCCAGCGCGGCGGCCAAGCCGATCGAGGGCATCTGGAAGTCCCCGCTGGCCTGGCAGATCAGCCTCTTCATGGGCATCTCGTCGCTGCTGGTGTACACCCTGGTCGCCTGGATGCCGACCATCCTGGCCGAGCACGGCATGGACCGCGGGCAGGCCGGTCTGGTCTTCGCCTTCTCCAACCTGGTGCAGGTGGCGGGCGCCTTCCTGGTGCCGCTGATGGCCGGCCGGATGACCAGCCAGCGCGCGCTGGCGGCGGCCATGGTCGCCCTGAACGGGACGGGCATCGCCCTGCTGCTGGTCGCGCCGGTGTCCGCGGCGTGGGTGTCGGCGACCATCCTGGGTGTGGCCCAGGGCGGTTCGCTGGGCCTGGGCCTGGCGTTCATCGTGCTGCGCACCCGCACCGCGGCGGGTGCCGCCCAGCTGAGCGGGATGTCGCAGGCGATCGGGTACCTGGTCGCGGCGGCCGGCCCGGTCGGCGCGGGCGCGCTGCGCCAGCTGACCGGCGGCTGGGAGACCCCGCTGGTGCTGATGCTGGTGCTGGTCGTGGTGGTCGGCGCGGCCGGCTGGGGCGCGGGCCGCAACCGGACGCTCTGAACCTCCGAGCGGTACGTCAGTGGGCCCCGGACACCTGAGGGTGTCCGGGGCCCACTGACGTACCGGGCGCCCGGTAGCGGGCGCGCCGCACCGAGTTCAGCGCCCGACCGGGTTCAGCGCCCCACCGGGCTCACTCCTCGCCGGCGAGCGTCATCCCGGCCAGCTTCACCGAGGCGAACACCGTCGCCGCGACGGTGACCACCAGCAGCAGCGGTACGGCCGCGCCGAGCGAGACGTCGGAACTGATCGCGTTCTGTCCGGCGACCGCCTCGGCCACCGAGCGGCCCCACTGCTGGACGCTCAGCGTCCGGGCGCCCTCGACGAAGTTCCCGATCGTCGACTCCCAGATCAGGGCGTACGCCAGCCCGGCCACCACGGCGTGCCGGGTGACCACGCCGAGCAGCAGGAACACCGCGCTGTACACGGCCCCGGCGACCAGCACCGCCACGGTGTAGCCGAGCGCCACGCCGTCCTGGGTGCCGACCAGCAGCAGCCCGGCCAGCAGCGTCGGGACGACCGAGAACAGCCAGGTGACGCCGATCGCGACGACCAGTTTGGTGGTGACGATCCGCCACCGGGGCAGCGGCTTGGCGAGCAGGTAGACGATCGAGCCGTCGTCGATCTCGTTGGCGATCACCCCGGTGCCGACCACCAGCCCGAGGATCGGGACCAGGGTGCCGAGGCCGAGGGCGCCGATGATGTTGTCGGCCGTGTCGTGCGGGTCGGCGCTGGAGACGCTCGCGACGGCCGAGACGACCAGCAGCAGGGCGGGGACCACCAGCAGCAGCAGGCCGCGGCGACGGCCCAGCAGCCCGCGCAGGGTCAGCCTGGCGACGGTGGGGTTCATGGTCGGTCGGCCCCTTCCTGGGCAACAACGGTCCTGGCGGCGGCGCTCACGCGGAGACCAGGTAGGAGAAGACGCTCTCCAGCGATTCGTCCGCCGGGGAGACGGTGTACAGCCGGATGCCGGCCTCCCGGGCGACCCTGGGCAGCAGGGTGGTGAAGCCCTGGAAGTTGACCGCTTCGATCCGCAGCGCCCGCTCCCGCTCGTCCACCTCGATGCCGGTGGTGGAGCCGTCGGCGATCAGCGCGGCGGCGAGCCGGCGGTCGTCGCTGGAGCGGACCAGGTAGCGGTGCGGCCGGTCGGTCATCAGCCGGCGGATCTTGCGGAAGTCGCCCGAGGCGGCGTGCCGTCCGGCGACCACCACCTCGATGTGCCGGGCCAGCTGCTCGACCTCCTCCAGGATGTGGGAGGAGAACAGCACCGTCCGGCCGTCCGCGCCGAAGCGGCGCAGCAGGTCCATCAGCTGGAGCCGCTGGCGCGGGTCCATGCCGTTGAAGGGCTCGTCGAGCAGCAGCACGGAGGGGTCGTGGACCAGGGCGGAGGCCATCTTGACCCGCTGCTTCATGCCCTTGGAGTAGGTGCCGGTGCGGCGGTCCTTGGCGTAGTCCATCTCCACCAGGTCCAGTGCCCGGCGGGCGGCGGCGCCCGGCTGGGGCAGGCCGTGCAGTTCGGCGTTGGCGAGGACGAACTCCCAGCCGGTCAGGTAGTCGTACATCGACTCCCGCTCGGGCACCAGGCCGATCTGCCGGTACACCTGCTGGTTGCGCCAGATCGGCGCGCCGTCCAGGGTGACGGAGCCGCTGGAGGGGGCCAGGAAGCCGCTCATCATGTGGATGAGCGTGGACTTGCCCGCCCCGTTGGGCCCGAGCAGGCCGGTGATGCCGGGGCCGATGGCCATGGTGATGTCGTTGACCGCGACCACGTTCCCGAACCAGCGGGAGACCTTGTCGATGCTGATGGTGGCCATGCCGCCCTCTCAGACGTTCCGATAGCGGCGCAGCAGCAGCCGGTACGAGCCGACCACCATGGCCGCCGCGACGAGCGCGAACACCGCCAGACCGAGGCCGCCCGGCGCGTGCCGGCGGTCGAGTCCGTCGCCGAGCCCGAACAGCTCGTTGACCAGGGACTCCACCAGGTCGGTGGGCGAGATCAGGGACACCCACTGCGCGGCGTCGGAGTCGGTCGTGCCGGTGTGGCTGATCCCGACCACGGCGGCGCCCAGCGCGGCGCTGACCGTCAGGTAGCCCATGATGGCGGCCACCCCGAAGCCCCGGCGCGGGGTCGCGGCCGCGATCACCACGGCCACCGAGGTCGGCACCAGGGCGTACAGCAGGGCCGCGGTCAGGCCGGACAGGAAGTGCCCGGTGTTGTGCGCGAAGTCCATCCCGCCGAGCAGCGCACCGACGTACAGCACCAGCAGCGGGGCCGCCATGAGCAGCAGTTGGGCGCAGACCATGGCGCCGAACTTGGCCCGGACGTAGTCGGTGCGGGTGATCGGGCGGGAGAAGTAGAGCGGGACGGTCTGGTAGCGCAGGTCCCGGGAGAACAGCACCGGCGCCTGGGAGGCGAGGAAGACCGAGACCACCAGGCTGAGCATGGAGAGGTAGCCCGCGTAGTCGACCGGCAGTTCGTCGCGCTTCATCACGACCGACAGCGCCACCGTGATCAGCGCGGGCACGGTGATCACGCCCAGCACCAGCATCGGCAGCACCTTGGACTTGCCGGAGCGGCCGAGGCCGTACGCGGCGCGCAGGCTCTGGGTGAAGAGCGCGCGGGTGGCGTAGGAGCGGCCGAGCCGGGGGCCGGTGTAGCCGCGGTAGCCGATGTCGTGGATGACGCCGGTGTCGGTGGACCTGGCCTCAGGAGGCAGCGACATCGTCCGTTCCTCCCTTGCTCTGCTCGATGTGCTCGTTCCGCTCGGCGCCCCGGGAGTCGGTGAAGAGCTCGGCGACCCGGTGCCGGCGCTCCTCCAACCTGACCAGGCCGAGGCCCAGTTCGGCGACGGCGTCGCGGATGGTGTCGTACGTCGACTCGTCGGCCAGCCGGACGAGCAGCTGGTGCGAGCCCGCGGACTGGACGGACAGGCCCGCCGCGGCGAGCCGCTCGCGGACCGCCGGGCCCGGCTCCCGCCGGTGGTCCTGCGGGAAGTCGCCGACCTCGACCGCGAGGACGGCCGTCGCCCCGGTGAAGGAGGCGGTGGAGGAGGAGCGCAGCAGCTTGCCGCCGTCGATCACGACCAGGTGGTCGCAGGTCCGCTCCAGCTCGCCGAGCAAGTGGGTGGTGACCAGCACCGAGATGCCGAAGTCGGTGTGCACCCGGCGGATCAGCGCCAGCATCTCGTCCCGGCCGGCCGGGTCGAGGCCGTTGGTCGGCTCGTCCAGCAGCACCAGCTTCGGGTCGTGCACCAGCGCCTGGGCGAGCTTGACCCGCTGCTTCATGCCGGTCGAGTAGCCGCCCATCGGGCGGTACCTCTCCTCGTACAGCCCGACGTGCCGCAGGGTGTCCGCGGTGCGCTCACGGGCTGCGGTGGCGGGCAGGCCGGCCATCCGGGCCATGTGCACCACGAACTCGGTCGCGGAGACGTCCGGTGGCAGGCAGTCGTGCTCGGGCATGTAGCCGACCTGGGCGCGGATCTCGGGTCCCCGGGTGGCGACGTCCAGGCCGAGGACCTCGCCCCGGCCGGAGGTCGCAGGGGCGAGCCCGAGCAGGATCTTGATCAGAGTGGACTTGCCCGCGCCGTTGGCCCCGACCAGCCCGACCACCCCCGGCCGCACCTCGACGGTGAGCTGATCGAGGGCGGTGACGCGGGGGAACCTCTTGGTGAGGCCGTCCGTCGTGATGACAGCTGTGGACACGGACACAACGTAACCGTCTTGTGCGGTACGGGTCATGAGCTGGAATGACGAGGCCGTCTGCTGCTGCGGTATGACGACGGGCCCCCTCTCCCCTAGGGGTTCGGCAAAGGCGGAACCGCCTGTACCCTTTGTCGAACTCTTGACGTACTTGCCGAGTTCATTGCCGACGGGGGTGCCGGAACAGCGTGCCGGCACAGAGGGGAAGCGATCGACATGTCTGATCGGGCGACCGCGTTCGACCGGATGATGAACCCTTGGGCCTACGACGCCGACGGGAACCTGACCGCCCAGGCCCGTGCCCAGGAGACGGCCCGCACCCAGCTCAACTCGGCCGCGGCGGCGGGCGGAGGAGGAGGCGGGGGCGGAGGCTTCAGCGCCGACCCCGACGCGCTCGCCACCGCCGGGAACAACTCCGACCAGATCCACGCCCGCCTCAACACCGACG
Organism: Kitasatospora sp. NPDC001132; assembly: GCF_053598415.1. Lineage (NCBI taxonomy): Bacteria > Bacillati > Actinomycetota > Actinomycetes > Kitasatosporales > Streptomycetaceae > Kitasatospora > Kitasatospora sp. NPDC001132. The sequence goes on from NZ_JBSFKF010000007.1 coordinate 165,952, forward strand.
GCCGGGGCGCCGACGAGGCCACCGCCAAGGTCTCCACCTCACTCGCCAACTGGAGCACCGGACAGGCCGCGGCGGGCGCCGCCGGCACCTGGGACCAGTGCGTCGCCGCGCTCGGCGGCACCATCGGACAGACCACCCAGGCGCTGCGCGCCACCGCCGGCAACTACCGCCAGAACGAGTCGGCCACCCAGGCCGGCTTCACCGGCTGAGAGGAGTACCGCCATGGTCGACTTCCACGAACTCAACACCGCCGACTTCGGCGTGCTGGACTCCGCCGCCTCCGCCTGGACCACCGTGGCCGTGAAGCTCCAGTCACTGGACAGCGACTGGGACAGCACGGTGATAGCCAAGGTCAATTCCGCCTGCTGGAGCGGCCCTTCGGCCGACCAGGCCCGCCCCGGCCTGCAGCGCACCAACGAGCAGCTGACCGCCGCCGTCACCGAGGCGAACGCCTTCGCCTCGATCTTCACGGAGGCGTCGACCGAGTTCAAGGCCGCCAAGGCCAAGCTGGACAAGGCCGTCACGGCCGCCCGGACGGCCGGCCTGACCGTCACCGACAACGGCACCGTGAGCTGGCCCCCGGCCGACAACGCCACCCGCCACGACTACGAGGCCATGCGGGACTACCAGCGGGAATGGGGCGACAAGGCCGAAGCCGCCCGCAAGGAGATCGACGCCGCCGTCGCCGAGGCCACCGCCGCCGACGAGCGGATCGCCTACGCGCTGCGCGCCGACAGCATGACCGACCAGCAGAAGTCCTTCAACGGCAAGGCCATCGGCGGTGGCCCCGAGGCGGACGGCAAGCGCGCCGCCCAGCTCGCTGCCCGGGGCGGGGACATCACCGAGCCCGAACTCACCGAGCTGAACTCGCTGTTGGCCTCGCATGGCAACGACCCGAAGTTCGCCACCAAGTTCTACCAGGACCTCGGCCCGGACGGCCTGATCAAGTCCTGGAACGGCATGGTCGGCGACCCGGCGCACCCCTGGGACGCCAAGGACCCGCGCTGGAAGGCCTACGAGCAGCTCCAGAAGAACCTCGGGCTCAGCCTGGCCACCGCCACCCGCACCACCAACGAGCCGCACCTGTCCGACGAGTGGGCCGCCGCCCTGCGCAAGGCCGGCTCCCAGCCGGTCTGGGACAAGCCGTACCGGGCCTCCGGCCTGGACTACGTGCCGTACGGCTACCAGGTGCTCTCCGGCATCCTGATGAACGGGAACTACGACGCCCACTTCATCAACCCGATCGCCGAGCACGTCACCCAGCTGGACACCCAGGACCGGTACTGGCCGGCCCCGATGCCCGGTTCCAAGATCCACGGCTTCAACCTGACCGGCGGCGACGAGGCCGGCTCCGGCTTCCGCCCCACCACGGCCGTCCTGGAGGCGCTCGCGCACAGCCCGGAGGCGGCCACCAAGTTCTTCACCGAGCAGCCGACCGCGTACAACCAGGACGGCACGGTGAACCAGGGCGGCAAGCCCAAGCCCGCCGACTACTTCACCTACTACTCCCACGACAAGGACTGGATCCCGGACACCACCTCGCGGGACTCCAAGGTGTGGGACGCGAGCAAGCAGGCCGGCCCGGCCGCCTTCGGCCGCGCCCTGGAGGCCGCCACCACCGGCCACCCGTACGACGAGCCGGGCCCGGTCCCGCCGGCCAAGCACACCTCCGAGCAGGCCGACCTGATGAACCGGGTCGTGGACACCTTCGGCCGGCACGGCGGCGACGGCGCGCTGGACGACATCAAGGGCGACGGCAAGCTCGCCGCGATGCGCGGCAGCCTCGGGCACATGACCGCCGAGTACATCGGGGACGTGCAGAACTCGCTCTCCCACGGGCACGACCTGCCGGTCAACGGCTCCCCGGCCACCCTCAACGCCTCGTCCGTGGCCGGCCTGCTCGACGCCCTCGGGCGCGACCCGGACGCCTACGGCGCGGTGGCGAACGCCAACCAGGCGTACACCACCGCGCTCATCCGCGGCCACCTGGACAGCGGGGAGACCGACTTCGCCCGGCTGGAGTCGGACATCAAGCACAACGCGGAGTCCGGCGGCGTCGTCAGCGGCTACCTCAACCAGGCCCGGATCGACGAGGTGCAGAACCAGCACGCCGTCTCCGACAAGGAGTTCAACGACGCGCTGGAGAAGAACGTCGGCTACGGCAAGGACGCCTTCAACGCCGTCATCGGCACCGTGACCGAAAAGATCCCGCTCGGCGGCGAGATCGCCGGCGCACTGGTCGACGAGATCGCCGACAGCGTGATCGAGGCCAACAAGCACGACACCACCGAGGACGGCCGCCAGGAGAGCCGCGACCACACCGCCGACGCCGAGGGCCGGGTGGCCAAGGGGGCCGACCAGGCGGTCCGGGACGCCGGCGACGGCACCGGGATCTCCCGCCAGGACCTCGACCGGCTCGCCAACAGCGCCCGGGACAGCGCGCTCCAGGGCATGGCGCGCGGGACGGCGAACAACAGCAGCACCAACGCGAAGGGCGACGCGTGAGCGGGCTCCCTGGCCGGTGGGCCGGGCGCCTGCACGATCCGCTGCTGCTGCCCGCCGTGCTGGTCGTGGCGGTGGCGGCCGCCGGCTTCGTCGGCTACCGGGACTGGCAGGGCCACCGCCCGGCCGAGTCCGCCGGCCGGTCGGCCCAGCTCTGCCACCTGCCCACCGGCCCCGACACCCCGCTCGGGCGGCTGCTGCCGGACGGCGACCAGGACTCCGAGGAGCGGACGAAGTCCGTCGTCGGCGACGACCCGCGGACCTGCGTCATCCGGATCGACGGGCGCACCCTGCTCACCCTGACGTCGGTCGGCCGCCGGGGCGAGCTCGCCCTGGGCACCGAGGCCGCCAAGCGGCCGGACGCGCGCACCTTCGAGGTCGCCGGCCTCGGCGCCTCGTGGCCGGGCGGCGCCGCCGCGGCCGCGGGCTGCCTGACCGGGAAGCACGACCGGTACGACTACTTCGAGCTGGAGATCGTCGCCGGGGAGGCCGTCCGCAACCCCGGCGGCTCCGCCGACGGCGTCCGGGCCGACCTCGAACAGCTCGCCCGGGCCGCGCTGGTGGAGACGAGGAAGGAACAGTGCTCATGAGGCACCCCCGGGCCCTGACCGCCGGCGGGGCCGCGCTGCTGCTCGGCGGCGGCCTGCTCGGCTGGCACCTGTACCTCGACCACACGTCCTACCGGCCTCCGGCCGTCACCCTGTCGCACGGCGAGTGCCGGGGCCTGCTCGACGACCCGGACGTCGCCAGGGTGCTGGGCGGCGCGCCCCGGGTCTACGTGCGGACGGACTACCGGACGGCGGACGAGACCAACCCGGCCTCCGTACGGTGCTCGGTCAACGGCGAGGACGGACGGCTGCTGACCGCCGAAGCGTCGTTCGGCGTCGTGCTGCCCGGCGGCGACAGCGCCGGGGCGGTCGACTTCGAATGCACGCTGGACGGCAAGCGCACGGGCTACCGGGCCGTCGTCACGCTCACCGGCAAGGACGGCAAGGCCGTCGCGGACGGGCCGGGCCGGGAGCGGATGGGCAGGATCGCCGGTGGCTTCGCCGAGCGCGCCGCCGGGAAGCAGCTCGGCTGCGCGGGTGGCGCCGAGCGGCTCCAGGTGATGTGAGCCACCCGGCAGCGCCCCTGGCGCCGCGTCAGCTGTGGGCGCGCTCCCACAGCTCGTGTCAGCTGTGGGCGCGCTCCCACAGCTCGGTGACCTTGCCGGAGGCGTCGAGCGCCACCTTGTAGTCGCCGACGCCCGAGCAGGGGTAGGAGCCCTTGACGTTGGTCGGATCGGCGAGGCACTCGTTGACGTGCTTCACCAGGTCGGCCACGGCGACGTCCTTCGGCGGGGCCAGCACCGAGCTCAGGTGGCCCTTGGCGGTGGGCGCGATCGGGGCGCTCTTGTCCGCGCCCACCGGCTCGAAGACGACGTCGTTCACGCCGCAGGCGTCCTTGGTCTCCTTGTAGACCAGGGTCGTCGCGTTGGTGCCCTTCACCGGGTACACCCACTTCTGCCCGGCGGGCAGCGGCTCGTGGGTGCAGAAGCCCTCCGGCTCGTCGGAGGGCTTCGCGCCCTGCGCGGGCTTTCCCGTCGGGGCGGGCTTGCCGCTCGCCGCCGGGGCGGAGCCGGCGCCGGTCGGGGCCGTGGTGGCCGGGGCGGTGGTCACCGCGGTCGACCCGCCTGCCGCGCCCTGGTCCGAGTTGTCCGGGCCGCAGGCGGCCAGTCCGAACGCCGCGGCGGCGACCAGGGCGGTGGCGAGCAGTTTCCCGGAGCTGGAAGAAGGCATGACGAAGAACCCCCGTTGTGACGCATGATCAGTTGCACCGTGCGGCGGACAGACTAGCGCCCCGGCCCGACACCGCCCCCGACGGCAGCGCTCAGCCCAGCTGGGCCAGCCCCTCGGTGGCGATCCGCTCGAAGACCGCGAGGTCGTTCTCGAAGATCGAGCCGGGGATCGGCCAGTGGATCACCAGCTCGGTGACGCCCAGCTCCCGGTAGGTGCCCGCCCAGTCGACGAAGGCGTCCACCGACTGCAGCGGCTTCTCCGCCGTCGAGCCCTGGAGCAGCACCTTCTCCCCCTCCGACCTCGCCGAACAGGTCCGACTCGGCGTGCTCGGCCTCGACGCCGCTCACGACACGATGCGTCGGCGCAAGGCCGAGGCCGACGCCATCCAGGCCCAGCACGACCACCTGCTCCGGCACGCCCCCGACCTCGCCGCCCAGGTCACCGAGGGCCGCCTGACCCGCGACGCCGCAAGCGCCGCCCTCGGCAAGCGGCTCGAAGAGCAGCGGCTGCGCGCAAGGGTCGAGGAGATCGACGCGATCCGCCGAGCCGACCGCGACCCGGGACCGGCCCTCGCAGGGCTCGCCGACCACGGCGACCTCGACTGGCACCAGGCCCACCAGCGCGCCGAGGACTATCTCACCCAGCGAAATGCCGCCATCAGCCGCGACCAGCAGTACCTGGCCACCATCGCCGACAACTGGACCTCTCTGCGCAACCTCGCCCGCTGCCCCGACAACGCCTATGCCACCGACGTCCTCGACGGACTCGCCCCTGACGCACGCGCCCTCTCCGGCCACCTCATCGTGCTCGAAGCCCCGCACAAGATGGCACACCAGCACAACTGACCCACCCCGGTCGCCGGGGAGCGCCCCGCGGCCGGCGAAGACTGCGGGTGGATCAGAGTTCGCCGGCGAGGATGCCTGCCCTGGCGGCTTCCCACTCGCGGGCGGTGAAGCACAAAGGCGCGCGGTCGGGGTTCTTGGAGTCGCGGACGGCCCGGCCCCCACCGGGCAGGTCGGTGACCTCAAGGCACTCGCCCTCTCCTCCGCTGGCGGAGGACTTGCGCCAGACGGCGCCGGTGAGGTCGTAGGCGTAGAGATCAGCCTTTGGTGCGTTCACGTGCGGTTCCTTCTTCCATGCGTGCGATCAGTGCCAGCGAGTCATCCGGCGGGAGGGCGGCCGCCAGGATCCGCTCGTAGGCTGCGGCGTGGAGCTTCACGCCGGCGGCGTCCTCAACGTAGGACGAGCCCAGGAGGTTCTCCAACTGCACGACATCGGGCAGCGGACCTGGGAAACTGATCAGGTTGAAGCCGCCGATGGTGCCGGGGTGGAGCGTGGCATTCAACGGCATGATCTGGACCGTCACGTTGGGCAGTTCGGCAGCGTCCAGGAGCCGTCGCAACTGCTCGCGCATGATGGCCGGCCTCACCGCGAACCTCTGGTGGAGAACCGCTTCGGGGATGATCGCCCACAGCTCCAGCGGCGGGCGGCCGGTACGGCTGAGAACCGCCTGACGCGCCTGTCGGACCTCAGCCAGGGCAGTGACTTCGTCAGGGGTGCGGGTCATCGCGTTCACCGCGATCGTTTCGCGCGCGTAGGCCGCGGTCTGCAGAAGCCCGGGGACCAGGCCGGGCGAGTAGATCCGGATGCTCTCCGCGTCCGACTCCAGCGAGATGTAGTCCGCGTATGCGGGTGACAGCACTCCGCTGTACGTCTGCCACCAGCCGCGCTTGCCGGCGTCCTTGGCCAAGCTCTCCAGCGCGGTGAACACCTCGGGGTCGCTCACGCCGTAGACCGTCAGCAGGGCGGACAGCTCCGCGGGACGGATCGACTGGGTGGCGTTCTCGATCTTCGACAGCTTCGGGCCCTTCCACCCCATGGCCTCGGCCGCGCCGTCGAGCGTGAGGCCGGCCGTGTTGCGCAGACGCCGCAGGGCTTTGCCCAGCTGGCGGCGTCGGACGGTGGGAACCAGCGGCGAGTTCGGCATAGCCAGAGTGTCGCACTACCCGCGCGCGCAAGACGACCCCTCGCGCCCCCGCGCGACACCAACTTGGGTAGAAATCTTGCGCCCAATCACGGAAAGGTCCATCCTCTTGAGGGCAGGCGCTAACTGGCTGTCAAGTGATGCCAGCTCAGCGTTACTTGTTCCGATGCTGCGCGGACGCAAGCCCGCAGATAGGAGGAGCCATGCTCTCGGCAGCCGACGAGCTGATGCATAGCGAGCACGGGTTCTACGTCCAGAGCCGTGAGTCTGGTGTCACGGTCCACCTGGTCGCCGGCCAGGCGAGCCTGGCGCGGATACGGCGTCTGACGGTCACGGAACTGGTGGCCGCCGGGGTCGCCCTCGGCTTGGCCGAAGACGCGGAACTGCTGGTCAGCGAACTGACCGGGAACGCGGTGCGGTTGTACGGGGACGGGGTTCCACTGGTTGTCGAGGTCGACGCGGGCGCCGATGGGGTGCGGCTCCGGGTTCACGACCCGGAGCCGGGCGAACTGCCCGGCCGCCCCGCTGGCGGCCTCGTCGACGTGATGGCCGAGAGTGGACGCGGACTCTTCCTCGTCTCCGCGCTCGCCCCGGGCTGGGACGCCATCCTGACACCGGTCGGCAAGCAAATCCGGTGCCTGCTGCCCTACCCGCCGGACGAGCACACTCGCCAGAGCGCCGTGCGCGCGATCTCCACCGCCGCCTGACGCGCGATCCCCCGGACCAGCTCCCGGAACCGGCCACCGACCGCGCGCTACCACCCTGCCCAACGGCATCCCGAAAACTACGACGAGCAGCCCTGACTAGCGTCCCGGGCGGGCGCCGAGTCGGCGCCGCACGCACCCCTTCCGACAGAAACAGGTAATCGGATGACTTCCATTGACGACTCGCCGGTCCGCGACCCCGACGTGCTGCGAGCGGACATGGTCCGCGCGCTGCGCGACCAGGACGGCATCAGGAGCGAGCCGGTCGCCGCCGCCTTCGCCGCGGTGCCCCGTCACCTGTTCGCGCCGGACGCGCCGGTGGAGATCGCCTACGACCTGCACCGCACCGTACCGGTCAAGAAGGATGAGAACGGCCTGGAGCTCAGCGTCATGTCTGCAGCCCACCTGCAGGCTGTGATGTTGGAGCAGGCCGGCGTCGAGCCTGGCATGAAGGCGCTGGAAGTCGGCTCCGGCGGCGTCAACGCCGCCTACCTGCAGGAACTCGTCGGCAAGCAGGGCGAGGTCACCACCGTCGACATCGACCGCGACGTGATCGACCAGGCCCGGCGGTGCCTGGACGACGCCGGATACCCGCAGGTGCGTACGGTCCTCGCGGACGGCGAGGGCGGAGTCCCCGAGGGCGCCCCCTACGACGTGATCATCGTGACCGCGGCAGCCTGGGACATCCCCCCGTCGTGGATCGACGGCCTGACGCCGGCCGGGCGCCTCGTCGTCCCGCTGACGGTCTGCGGCACGACCCGCTCGATCGCCTTCGACCGCGACGGCACCGGCCTGGTCAGCCGCTCCTACAGCCTGGCCCGGTTCGTGCCCATGCAGGGCGAAGGGGTCGCCGAGGAACGCAAGGTGATGCTGCGCGAGGGCGTCGCCGTGCAGAGCGACGACGCGCGGGTACCGCTCGACGCCCAGGCGCTGAACCGCGCGCTGGACACGCCCCGCCTGGAGCGCTGGTCCGGGGAGGCGTACGACCTGCCCGACGAGCTGGAGCTCTACCTCACCATCAACCTGTCGAGCCCGGCCCGCCTGCACGCCGCCAACGACGTGGTGGAGCGCGGCCTGGTGGAGGCGTCCGCGCTGTTCGGGGTGCCCGCCCTGGTGAGCGAGGACAGCTTCGCCTACCGCACCCGCCGCGAGAACGCGGACACCGGCGGCTTCGAGAGCGGAGTGGTCGCCCACGGGCCCGGCGCCGAAGCGCTCGCCGACGAGTACGTCACGCTGCTTCGCCGCTGGGCTCGTGACCACCGCCGCCGGGGGGCTGCGACGTTCCGCTACCTGCCCGGCCCCGCGCCCGCCCCCCTGCCCGGCAACGCCGTCCTGCGACGCCACGGTGTCGTCACGGCGACCTGGCACTGAGACTCCCGGGCCCCGACCCGGGGCCCGGGTGCGCCATCAACCGATCTGCCAAGGAGGCATGCATGACCGTGCAGTTGGAGGGCCCCATCGCGCCCTCGCAGGCGGCCGACGAGCAGCACGACCTGAGCGGCTTCGACCTCGACATCACCATCGTCGAGGGCGGCCCCGCCGCGGACCAGCTCATCCGCCTGACGAACGACGGCTGCAACTCGACGTGCGCGACCGCGTGCGTCAGCTGCCCGTAATCGGGCAGTCCATCGAGGTGCCCGGCCGCGCCCCGAGCGCGGCCGGGCACCGCACGGCGACAGGAGGGGGCTCATGTACCGCCACATCGATGCGGCACTGGTCAGGGCGGCCGCCTGGCACCTCGATCACCAGATGCCCTGGCCGGACCTCGTCAGCGAGCGAGCGGACACGGCATCGTGGCGGGCGTGGCTGCAACAGGTGTGGAAGATCCCGAACTTCGCGGTCGCCGTCACGGCTGCCAGCGCGGACCTCGCGCGCCGGGTGGAGCAGATCTGCACCGATCGACCGGTCCCGACCGCCGACGTTCGGCGGACGGTGCTCGCGATTCTGCGCTACCTGCTGCGCGCCCGCACCCGCGCCACCCCGTTCGGCTTGTTCGCCGGCATCGCCCCCGCGCGCATCGACACCACGACCACACTGCGCGTGGGCACCGAGCACCACGCCACCGCCAGAGCCGATTCGGCGTGCAGCACGGCCCTGATCGACCGGTTCGAACAGCATCCGATGCTGAGGGCCCACCTGATGCTGACCATCTCCACCCTCGCCGTGGAGCGCGACGGTCACGTGGTGATCGAGCACCGCCCGAGCGGAACCGCCGAGGTGGGACCACAGCACGTGCGCGTGCGCCTGACCGCGCCGGTCCGCGAAGCACTCAAGAGCGCACGAACGCCGATCCGGCAGAGCGACCTCGCCACGAAACTGGCCGCCGCCTTCCCGAACGCGCCGTCCGCCGCGATTGACAAGCTCATCTCGGGCCTGGTCGAGCAGCGGATCCTGGTAACCAGCCTGCGCCCCGCGATGACGGTCGCCGACCCCCTCGCTGCCCTCTACAGCCACCTGCCGCACCTCGCTCCCGGCGAGGCGGACGAGATACGTCAGACGCCCAGGCGCGTGGTCGACCTGCGGGTGGACTGGGAGTTGACCATCCCCGAGGTGGTGGCCGCCGAGGCGGCTGCGGCGGCGCGGGCGCTTACCCGCCTCGCTCCCCGAGCGGCCCTGACCGGCTGGGCCGAATGGCACGGCCGCTTCCTGGAGCGGTACGGGCCGCAGGCGACCGTCCCCGTTCTGGACGCCATCGACGCACTCGGGTACCCGCCCGGCTTCCTCGGCGCCACCACCGCGCCGACGCCCTCCCCGCTGCCCGAGCGCGACGGCCGACTCATCAAACTCGCCCACGCCGCAGGCATGCAGCGCCGCCTGGAGGTCGAGCTCGACGACGCCGCGCTGGAGGAGCTCGCCACCGCACACCCCGACCACCCGGTGCAGCCGAGCACCGAACTGACGGTGCGCATCCACGCAACCAGCCTTCCTGCCGTCCAGGGCGGCGAGTTCACTCTGCACGTCGTCGGGGTGGCGCGCTCGGCCGGCGCCACTGCCGGCCGCTTCCTGGGCCTGCTGGACGACGCCGACCGCGACCGCATGACCAAGGCATACGCAGATCTGCCCGCAGTACACCAGGGCGCGCTCCTCGCACAGATCAGCTCCCCGCCGCTGTCCGCCCGCGCCGAGAACGTCGCCCGCGCCCCGCAGGCAGCCGATCTGGTCATCTCGCTTGGCGACTACCACCGCCCGGGGGCCAATCTGGTTCCCGTGACGGACCTTGCGGTCACCGCCGATGCCGAACAACTGCACCTGGTCTCGCTCTCCCGCAACCGGCCGGTGCACACTTTGCTCCTCAACGCCGTGGACCTGGTCCACCACTCCCATCCACTGGCCCGTTTCCTGGCGGAGGCGCCCGTCGCGCTGGCCGTCCCCTGTACCGGGTTCCTGTGGGGCACCGCCGCCTCCCATCTGCCGTTCCTGCCGGCCCTCCGCTACCGGCGCACGATCCTGTCCCCGGCCCGCTGGCTCCTCACCCGCGACAACTTCCTTGCCACGCAGGCATCGTGGCCGCAGTGGGACGAGGCTCTGACCCGGTGGCGCCGTGACGTACACCTGCCTGAGCGGGTGTACCTGAGCGAAGCCGACCAGCGCATCGCCCTGGACCTCGCCGAGTCCTCGCACCGGGCCGTGCTGCGCGCGCACCTGGAGCGCAACGGCACGGTAGTGCTACACCCCGCTCCCGAACCCGAAGACCTGGGCTGGACCGGCGGGCGGGCGCACGAAGTGGTCATCCCCCTGGCTGTCGACCAGAACAAAGCCCCGGTCCGAACGCGAGGCCACGTCGTGAGCCGGGAGCACGGCCACCTGCCCGGGTGCGACAACCGCATCCAGCTTCATTTGCACGGGCACCGCGAGCGTCAGGATCCGATCCTGACGCGGCACCTGCCAGCCCTGCTGGACGAACTGGGCTCCCCCCGTTGGTGGTTCGTCCGCTACCACGACTCCGACGACCACCTCCGCCTCCGCCTGGTCTGTGAGCCCGGGGCGCTCGGCATCGTCTTCGAGTCCCTCGGCGAGTGGGCCCGGCACCTGCGCCGCCTGAGCCTGATCACCCATGCCAGCGTGGAGACCTACCTCCCGGAGACCGCGCGGTTCGGCGGCCCCGCCGCGATCGAGGCAGCTGAGCGGTTCTTCGCCGCCGACTCCGTCGCCGTTGTCGCCCAACTCGCCGCCGTAGGCACGGTCGACGCGGGTGCGGTGACCGCCGCGAGCATGGTCGACATCGCCACGGGCCTGCTCGGTGACAGCGCCGCAGCGATGCACTGGCTCATCGAGTACACCCGCACCAGCCCCATCGCCCCGGACCGCGCCGTCTACCGCCAAGCCGTCGACCTGGTGAACAGCCGGCAGACGGCCCTGGGTGAACAGGTCGCCACGGCCTGGTCCGCGCGACGCGAAGCAGTGACCGCCTACCGGCGCGCGCTCCTGGCTGGGGACACGCGCCCCGAGGACCTGCTGCCTGACCTGCTTCACCTCCACCAGACCCGGATGCGCGGGCCGGACCTGGCCGAGGAACGAAGGCACTTGCACCTGGCCAGGGCTGCCGCCCTGAGCTGGACGGCACAACCACGGAGGACACCGTGACCACGACAGCTTCGGTCGCTTCCACCGCGCTGGCGGCAGCCGACCGGCTCGCCCGGTCGCTGGCCGACCCGAGCACCGTGTGGCCGCTCGGCCGGCCAGACGGCGGCCGGTCCTGGCCGCAATCGCTGGCCGGAGGGGCCGCGGGCATCGCCCTGCTGCACATCGAGCGCGCCCGCACCGGCCACGGAGACTGGGACACTGCGCACACCTGGATCCTCGCCGCCCTTGACGGCGACATCAGCGCGGCGGCCAACGCCAGCCTGTACTTCGGCGCGCCGGCACTTGCCTTCATCACGTCCCTCGCGGCAAGCGCATCGAGCCGGTACCAGCGTGTCCTGGAACGCCTGGACGCAGCGACTGTGGCGGTCACCCGCAATCGCCTGGCCGCAGCCCACCATCGAATCGACCACGCCCAGCGGCCCCCCATGGAAGAGTTCGACCTGATCCAGGGCCTCTCCGGGCTGGGCGCCTACCACCTCAGCCGACACCCCGACCACGAGATCACCCGAGACGTGCTCGCCTACCTCGTCCGCCTGACCCGGCCGATGCCCGACCCGAGCGGGCTGCCACCTTGGTGGATGGACGTAGCCCCGACCGGCATACCCCACTCCGACTACCCCGGCGGCCACGGCAACTTCGGCACCGCCCACGGCATCAGCTCCACCCTGGCCGTGCTGTCCAAGGCACTGCTCCACGGCCTGACCGTGCCCGGCACGGCCGACGCGGTCGAGCGGATCTGCTCCTGGACCGACCACTGGCGCCAAGGCGGCGAGACGGGCCCCTGGTGGCCGGGCCAGCTCGCCATCGAGCAGACAGTGGACAACCATCTTGACCTGGCGCTTCGCCCCCGGCCGTCCTGGTGCTACGGCGTCAGCGGAACCGCCCGCGCACAACAGCTGGCCGGGCTCGCACTCGGCGACCCGAAGCGCGTGAGCGACGCCGAGAACGCGGTCCTCGCGGCTTTGCGTGACCCACTGCAGCTGGCCAAGCTCCCCGAGATCGGCTTGTGCCACGGCACGGCCGGCCTGCTGCACTCCTCCTGGCGGATGGCCACCACCACCGGGAACCGGGCCATCGCCGCGGAACTGCCGCACCTGGCCGACCGCCTGGTCACCGCGCTCCACCGGAACTGCCACGATCCGGAACTCCTCGACGGAGCCGCCGGGGTGGTGCTCGCCCTGCACACCCTCGGCATGGGCAGTACGCCCGCACCCCACTGGGACACCTTCCTCGCCCTCGCATGAACCCCGGAGGCACACGCATGGATCAACTCCCTTGGCGCCAGGCCAACGTCACCTTCCGCGACTGGGAATCCGCCGAAACCACCGCCCTGGACCACCTTGCCCCGCTCCTTCGCATCGCCGAGAACGAAGGTGCCATCACCGCGTGGTTCGTCATCCGCAAGAGGCCCTGCTGGCGCGTGCGCTACCGGCCTGGCGCAGACGGGCGCGACCACGTCGCACACGGGCTCGACCAGATGACGGCCGCCAGGCACATCACGGGCTGGACGCAGAGTGTCTACGAGCCCGAGGTCCACGCCTTCGGCGGCACCGAAGCCATGGACATCGCACACCGGCTCTTCCACCGCGACAGCTGCGGCCTCACCGACTTTCTGGCGAGCCGGGCCGCCACCCACCGCCGCGAGACCTCCCTCCTCCTCTGCAACCTCATGCTGCGCTCCGCCGGGCTGGACTGGTACGAGCAGGGCGACGTGTGGGCCCGAGTCGCCGCCCACCGTGCCCAGCCCGCCGGCACCGCAGCGGGCGGCCACGACCAGCTGCAGACCGCTGTTCACCGCCTGCTCTCGGTGGACCCGCACTACGCTCTGCGACCAAATGGGCCGCTCGCCGGCGCCGCCGGGTGGGCGCGCGCCTACATCGACGCCGGGGAGGAGGTGGCCGAGCTCCAAGCCACCGGGCAGCTCCACCGCGGTCTGCGCGACGTCCTGGCCCACCACGTGATCTTCGCCTGGAACCGGATCGGCCTGCCCTACGCGGCCCAGGCCGCGCTCACCGCCGCAGCCAAGACCGTCATCTTCGGCCCGGACCCCACCACCGAGCCCGAGAGGAGCGCCGCAGACCGTGTGGAGACTCCCTGACACCATCGCCCAGCGCTTTCCCCTCGTCGCCCGTCCGCGACCGGCCTGCCTCCCCCTGCTCCAACGTGTCCAGGCCCTGACCCAACTCGCAAACGCCGCAGCCGAGCAGGGCGATCCGAGCACCGCCTCGACCGTCTTCAATCGAGCTGCCTTGGTCGCCTCCGACATCGGTGACGCCGCTACTGCCCGCGCGATGTGCCGCCGACACGCCGCTGCCTACCTGCATGCCGCCCCGCTGCCCGCCAGCGCTGCGATCCGAGCCCTCGAACCCCTCGTCAACCTCGCGCGCCTCCAACTCCGCGCCGGCCAAGCCGATCAAGGCCGCCAGCACCTCCTGGCGCTGTTCGACGCCGTCTCCAGCGCCGCCCCCACCGAGGTCGAGGGAATCGCCGTCCCCGCAGACCTCGTCGCAGACGCGGCCGACCGCCACACCGTCCGCGCGTGGTTGTGGACCGTCGTACTCGCGGACGGCACCCGCGCCCTGACCGCAGTCGGCCGCTGGGCGGAAGCACTCACCCACGTCCAGACGCACCACGGCATCGGACAACGCATGCTCGACGGCCGACAGGTCGCCGTCCTCGCGGCCCTCACCAGCGGAAACAGCCTCCACGCCAGCACGCTCCTGGCCGAGGCTACCCCCGAAGAGCCATGGGAGGAAGCCGTCGCAGAGTGCCTGGTCCTACTGTGTCGCCGCGTGTCGGGCCAGCCCTGGCGCCGCGCCCTGCAGGGCCTGGCGACCACCTACCTCGAACGCCCCGACGAAGACGGAATGGCCCTTTTCGACACGAGGCTGGGGCTCGTCCTCCTGGACGTGGCCGCTTCGGACAACGACCCGATCGCACGCCAGGTTGTCACGGAGCTGCACCGCCGGACGATGAAGGCCACCGACGGCTATGCGGCTCGGGAAGCCCTTGCCCACCCGCTGTTCACCGCCTTGACCACCGACCGGCAGACGCAGGACTGCCGGGCTCTCCTCCGCGCCTGCTCCCTCGGAGCCGGGACGCTCCCCACCGACCTGGGCTACCACCTCACGGCCGCGCTCCACACCAGTGATCGCGTCATCCGCCGCAGCGTCGGCCGGCAGGTTTCTACCGGCCAGTGCGCCCCGGGGCCCGGAGGTATCCACGCTCAGCGACCATGAGAGTGGCCAGAGCGGCTCGGCCACCCGACATCCACGCGCAACCCACGACGGCCACCGAGCACGGCTCCATCGAAAAACGACAGACCATGAATGTGATCAAGGCCGCTGGCGTCAACACGGCTTGTGTACCTGGTCGTTGTGGTACGTTCCGTGGTCCAACAGAAAATAGGCGACCCCGGCGATGCGGCAAACATCCCGGGGTCCGGCACCAGGAGAAGCAACTCCCGATGCGCGTCCATCGTACCGAACACGTACGTAACTTCACCGTGCTGCCCAACTGCATGCTGCAGTACCGGCAGCTGTCCTACACGGCCCGCGGCCTGCTCGCGGACCTCCTCTCCCGCCCCGACGGCTGGCGCGAGGACGGTCGGCACATGGCCGACACCAGCCCGCAGGGCCGCAGCGCGATCCGCAAGGCCCTGAAGGAGCTGACCGTCGCCGGGTACTACCGGGTCGAGAAGATCCGCATGCCGGACGGCACGATCATCACCGAGACCCACGTCTACGACACCCCGCAGCTGGCGCTGCCGGGTGTCACCCGTCCGGTCTCCGGTGAAGCGACCACCGGCGGTGCTGACGCCCTTATAAAGGACCGGCACAAAGGAACCTCCCTCCCCGCCGAGCAGGCCGAAGAGCCGGTCGATGCTGCCGAGCCGCAGGCGAGGGTGGAAGGGCGGGAGGAGTACCCCAACAAGGACGTCGATCGGGAGCCCCCGGCGGTCCCGGACGAGCAGGTCAGCGAGGCGGTCGCCACGCTCTTCCGGGTGATCCGCCCCGAGCCGCGCCTGCGGGTCGGCCAAGCCGAAGCCGAGGAACTCGCACCCCTCGTCGCCCAGTGGCTGGAGCGCGGCGCGACCCAAGCCGACCTCGCCCAGGCCCTGCTGCCCGGGTTGCCCGTCCCGATGCACTCGGCGGTCGCGGTGCTCCGCTACCGCCTGGAGCACAAGATGCCACCCGTCCAGCCCGCCGTACGGCCCGCAGCGGCCCGGTACGCCGAATGCGCCAAGTGCCACGACCCGATACCCCAGACCGGCATCTGCCGCCCCTGTGCGGGCCTCACAGCCCGAACCATCACGGTCGGCGGGGGAGCGGACGTAGCGACCGCAGGTGCCGCACGTGTCCGAGCTGCCCTGCGCTCCGCGATGACCGGACGGGGGCGTGCACACGTCGCTACCTGACGCACACGTGCCCGGCGCACCGCCAGCGCGTCCGACTAGGGTCGGTGACATGCGTCTGAGTACCGTGATCCTTCCCATTCACCGATGGGCCGAGGGACAGAAGATCTGGCGACGGGCCGAGGAACTCGGCTTCCACGCCGCCTACACCTACGACCACCTCTCCTGGCGGTCGTTCCGGGACGAGCCGTGGTTCGGATCGATTCCGACGCTGACCGCAGCGGCCACGGCCACCGAGCGGCTCCGCCTGGGCACCCTCGTAACGTCGCCGAACTTTCGCCACCCCGTGACGCTGGCGAAGGAGCTGATCACGCTGGACGACGTGTCCGGCGGGCGGGTCACGCTGGGGATCGGGGCCGGTGGGACGGGCTTCGACGCGACGGCGATGGGGCAGGAGGCGTGGTCGCCGAAGGAGCGGGCCGACCGGTTCGGGGAGTTCCTGCCGCTGCTGGACGAGCTGCTGAGGAACGACGCCACCACGCGTGAGGGAACGCACTACTCGGCCGTCGAGGCGCGGAACATCCCCGGCTGCGTGCAGGCCCCGCGGGTGCCGTTCTACGTCGCGGCCGCCGGGCCGCGCGGGATGCGGCTGGCCGCCGAGTACGGACAGGGCTGGGTGACATACGGGGACCCGAAGGGGCCCGCGGACGTACCGGTGGAGCAGGCGCCCGGGGTGATCGCCGCGCAGATCGAGAAGCTGGCGGCGGCCTGCGAGGCGAAGGGCCGGGACGTCGCGACGCTGGAGAAGATGCTGCTCCAGGGCTCGACGGCGGAGAAGCCGCTGGAGTCGGTGGACGCCTTCGTCGACTGGGCGGGCACGTACCGGCAGCTGGGGATCACCGAGTTGGTGATCCACTGGCCCGTCCCGGACTCGATCTTCGCCAACAACCTCGCCGTCTTCGAGAGGATCGCCACCGAGGGCCTCGCCCAACTCGGCTGAGCCAGACCCCGCTCCCCGTGGTTCGCGCCGCCGACCCACGCGGAGCAATCTGTCCGCCAGTGGCCGATCGGCCACTGGCGGACAGGTGTCGACTCAGCCGTCACGTCCCCGAGTGACCACGAGATCCGTTCCGTCGAGCGTCGCACCGACTGGCGACTCAGCCCACTTGGCGAGGAGGTCCGCGTTCTGCTCGGAGGTCCAGGCCGCCGCCGTCAGCGTCGGCAGCGAGCCGAACCACGGCTCGTCCTGGAAGGAACGCCGGCTCAGGTGGTCGTAGGTGTACGCGTGTGGAAGACGAGCTCCTCGGCCCGTCGCCAGATCTTCTGCCCTCGCCCCACCGGTGGATGGGCAGGATAACGGCACTCAAGC
This sequence comes from Kitasatospora sp. NPDC001132, assembly GCF_053598415.1. NCBI lineage: Bacteria > Bacillati > Actinomycetota > Actinomycetes > Kitasatosporales > Streptomycetaceae > Kitasatospora > Kitasatospora sp. NPDC001132. Next base: position 183,227 of record NZ_JBSFKF010000007.1, read on the forward strand.
GCACGCGGTGACGATACGCGGGCGGATCGGCGGGACTTCGAACCGCCCACAAGTCGGCACGAGCAGGTCCGCTAGCGTGGCGCCATGGGCACGTTGAGCAGGCGAGAACTGGCCGCGCTGGTCGAGGAAGCGACGGTCGACACCTACGACGAGCACGAGGAATGGTCGGCTCTGTTCACCGCCGTCGAGGAGAACCTGGCGGTGCCGTTCAGCACCTCGGCGCTGGGCGTCGAGGTGACCGTACGCGGCATCGACCTCTCACCGGACGGAAGGATCGTCGCCCTGTGCACCCGCGGCAAGTTCCGGCAGGCGATCGGGCTCCTGGACCTTCCGTTGCCGGACCCGGCGCCGGACGGAGCGGAATGGGTCGAGGCGTACCGCTACTACTGGGCGCAGTGAGCGTCGGAACCTTCAAGATCGAGAGGGCCTGCATGGCTGTCGTGGTACGGAACGAGGATGAGGCGTCGTTGCGAGACCTGATCGAGCGAAGCTCCGAACTGAAGGGTGAACTCGTCGCCTTCGCCCAGAGCGCGCGCTTCGACCGGTGGTTGACGCCCCTCCTCCAGGAGGCCGCCGGGCTCCAGCGGCAGTTGGAGGAAGGCCATGCGATCCGGATCATCGACGACTTCATCCTGCGGTACCGCCTGCCGGACGGTTCGACCGTGGTGGACCGGTTCGTCGCCGGACGACGGGGCTTGACCGAGGCGGATCGGGAGATGTTGCTCGGCTGGCGTGACCCGGTCGAGGGCCTCTTCGAGATCCGGCGCAAGGACGGGGAGGCCGTCGTCCTGCTGAACCTGATCGACGACCTCGAGTACCGCACGTACTCGAACGTCGGGCGGGCGGCCTTCCGCGGAGTGTCCAAGGGGGGATTCCTGCACACCTGCCTGGTGCCCGTCCATTCGGTCGACGGGGCGTGGCTGATCTCCGGAATGATGTCGTCCTACCCGAAGTCCAGCGCCACCGAGATCGCCCGGGCCGCACTCCAACTGGCCACCAGTCACCCATCGTTGGTCTTCCGCAACCCCGAGAAGATCGAGCAGGGATGGGAATCGATGCGGGAGGACCGGGCCGCGTTCATCGAGTTCTGCGGCAGCGACGAACTGGTCCTTCCCCCTGCCGAAGTCGAGGACCGGCTCAACGCCTACTACCGGCACCGGCAGGAAGCCGCCGTCGCCGAGCATCCCGACCGGGCCCGGGGCAGGCGGCTGCCCGGCCTGGACTTCCCAGCCTTCGCACTACCGCGAGGACTCGCGGAATCGGACACAGTCGGCGTCATCTACGACGAAGTCGACGGGCTCAACTTCTACCCGGACTACGGGATGCTGCGGGACCTCTTCGCCGATCGGGCCCTCGCGGGCCGCAGGCATTACCAGGACGTGCTGCGCATGTACTTGCGCGAGGAGTCGATCGCGCCACTGCCGATCCACCGCTTGGCCGACGCCCACCCGGAGACGGTCGACGCGGTGTTCCGGAAGTTGCTGCGGAAGCCCGGATTCACCTGGAGCGAGCACGGTGAGGAGCTACTCCGCCGACGCAAGGCCTGGTATTACGAGCAGGAGCCCCGCCCGGGCGTCTCCGTGATCGGCGAGCGCCTCAGCGAGCTCGCCGCCGGCACCGGACGGCAGAAGTTCACCAGGGCGCGGCGTGTACCGCGTCGACCCGACCATCCATAGTCGCGAACGCGGGCTTTCGGTGATCAGTAGCGCCCCGTGTTCGGCATGGCCTTCTCCGCCGGCTCGGTGATCGCCTGTGCTTTCGGCAGATCTCCCCTGACCGCCTCGGGAATGACCGGCGGAGCTCCTGTCTCTGGCGCGTCCCCGTTCGAGTGAACTCCTGGCGGGCGTGCCGACTGTAGGAGACCATGAAGTAGTGAGGGTGCGCTGCCGGCGCACGGTCGGTGAGCCCGACGAGTGGACCGTCGTCAGCGTCGACGCGGATTCAACGCCACAGCCAGCTCAGCAGGGTCGTCGCCGTGAACACCGTGCCCGACGCCAGACAGACCGCGCGCGGGGTCAGCCACCCGGGGCCTTCCGGGGGCCGGGGCTGCGGGACCGGAGCCAGGAGCGCGTCTGCGAAGGCCTGGGCGGTCTGCGGTCGGTCCGCCGGCTCGACGGACATCGCGGTCCGTAGCAACAGGGCGACGTTCGGCGGGATCTCCGCTCCGGCCGGGAGCGCCGGCAGCGTCGAGGCGGTCGGCTGGTCGGCCATCAGGGCTGTGGCGCGTCCGCCCGGGCCGAACGGCTTCTGCCCGGTCAGCAGCTCGTAGGCCACGACGGCCAACGCGTACACGTCGGCCCTCCCGTCGAACCCGCCGGTCTGGAAGGCCTGTTCCGGTGCCATGTACGCGGGCGTGCCCGTGGTCACCGTCAACCCGGACGCGTCGGCCAGGTTCTTCGCGCTGCCCAGATCGGCCACCAGCACCGCGGCGGGCGCGGGGCCGTCGGCGAGCAGCAGGTTGGACGGCTTGACGTCGCGGTGCACCACGCCCGCGTCGTGCAGGACCTGGACCGCGTAGCCCGCCTCCGCGGCCAGCCGCAGCGCCTCCTGCGGGTCGCACCGCCCGACCCGGTCCTCCAGGGTGCCGCCGCGTACGTAGTCCATGACGAAGTAGGGCCGGTCCTCCTGCACCCCGATGTCGTGCACCCGGACCACCCGCGGGCTGGCGATCCGGCGCAGCAGCCTCGCCTCCGCCAGGAACCGCTCGCGCACATCGGCGTTGGCGGCCCAGTTCTCGGCCAGCACCTTCACCGCGACCTCGGTGTCGAGCTCCGGATCGTAGGCCTTCCAGACCGTCGCGAAGGAGCCGGCTCCGAGCCGCTCCAGGAGGAGGTAACGGCCGAGCTTGCGCATGTGGCAGCATTCTGCCGGAGTCGGGGGGAGTGTGGAACTTCCGTTCGACGGGCGGGATGCCGGGCGGGACGGGACGGGGGGATCCGGGTGTTGGAGGAAGGCGAGCTGGAACGGCTCGTGACGGCTGCTCAGGCGGGGGAGCCGGGGGCGACGGAGTACCTGCTGGCCAAGCTGCGGCCGGTGGTGCTGCGCCGCTGCTCGCGCTTCCTGCCCCACCACGCCGACGCGGAGGAGGCCGCGCAGGACGCGCTGCTGTCCATCAGCACGCACCTGCACGAGTACGGCGGTCGCGGCTCCTTCCTGGGCTGGGTGACGGTGATCGCCTCCAACGCCGCCCGGTCCACCTACCGCTCGATGCGTCGGCGCGCCGAGGACAGCCACGCCGACCTCCCCGAGTCCGTCGACCCGCGCACCACCAGCGTCATCGCCGGGACCCGGCTCGACCTGATGGAGGCGCTGGCCGCACTGGAGCGGCAGCACCCCACCCTGGTGGAGGCCTTCGTGCTGCGCGACCTGGGCGACCTGACCTACGTCCAGGTGGCCGAGGCGCTGGGCGTTCCGTTGGGCACGGTCAAGGACCGTATCCACCAGGCCCGCCGCTTCATGCGCGAGCGCCTGGTCACCGGTCTGTGAACGGCGGTCCTCCGGCGGGCGGCGGCCGCGTCGTCGTCCGGCCCCGGTCCGCCGTCGCCGCCCTGGTGGCGGCCGCCGCGCTCGGGCTGGCGACCGGCCACTTCGTCCTGCCACCGCCGCCCGGCGGGGCGTCCCAGGGCGCGTCCGCTCTCCCGACGCCCGGCACGTCCGTCCCGACGCCCGAGTCCTCGGCCTCCGGCTCCGGCCCCGCCTCGCCGACCGGTGCGACCGGGCCGGTGACGACCGCGAACCTGCTGGGACCGGCGGCGTTCGGCCCGGACGTCGACCCCGGGCGGATCCACGTCACCGACCGGTACGGCGACGGGTCCTACGCCAACGCGGCCTGCTCCGGCGAGAAGACCCTCACGCAGACCCTGGGCGGGCCCGGTGCCCACTTCCGCGGACTGATGACCAGCACCCGTACCTCGCCGGACGACCCCACGTGGACCGCCGCCGGCATCGCCGACCAGGTCGCCCGCGAGGTCGCCGCCGAGGCCCGGAGCCCTTCCCTGGCGCAGAACGCCGCCGACCGCCTGCTGCTGGAGGAGGTGCCCTGCCAGGAGGCGACGCCAGGGCACTGGGTCTACGGAAGGACCACGACGGTGCGGCTCGCCCCGGACGTCACCGCGAGCTGGATGGGCAGCTACCAGGGAGACCTCAACACCACCGGTACGGCGCCCGAGGGCAAGGAGCCCTGCGGCGGCATCGCCGTGCTGCGCAGCGGCAACCACTACGCGGTGCTGGAGGTCCACGCCTGCCTGGGGACGGCCGCGATGGACCGCGTGGTCAGGACCGCTCTGTCACAGCTGTGAAACAGCGGGTCGGGGCTCCAACTTTCCCTTCCCCGGCGGCATCTCCCCGGTTGTACGAGGACGCAGCAGGCGTCCCGACCAGCAGGGGGGACCAGATGACCGAGAACCAGACCGTCCAGCAGAAGTCCGTTCGCCGCAACCGGGTCACCGCCGCGGCCTGCTTCGCCGCCGCACTGATCACGGTCAGCGTCGTCGGCACCCAGTCGGCCACCGCCGACGGGGCCGCGCACAAGCCCGCCCACCCGGCCGCGGTCGCGGTCGCCGCGCCCGGACTCGGCTCCGCCGCCCTCGTCCAGAGCGAGGACTTCCGGCAGGGCCTGAACCCGGTCGCCGCGACCGTTTCGCTGACCGGACGCGAGGGGCTGTCCGCGTGCTCCGGCGAGGAGACGATGCGCGACCTGACCAAGGGCACGGCCACCGGGTACGCCTCCGTGGCCTGGACCTTCGACACCCCCGGCCGACTGACCGAGTCGGCCGCGAGCGCCCCCACCGGGACCGCGGCCGCCACCTGGGAGAACCAGCTCGTCGCGCTCGTCCAGGACTGCCAGGACGAGCCCGCCGGCCACTGGTACTACGGCGCGGCCCACACCCTGACCGTCACCGGCGGCAACGCCCACTGGTACATGGCCTACAACGGCGACGGCACCGTCAGCGGCGGGGCCGCCGTCCTGCGCAGCGGCACCAGGGTCGCCGTCGTCGATCTCACCGGCCGGCCCACCGACGCCCCGGCCTACGTCGAGGGCATCGTCACCGCGGCACTGAACCGCCTCAACTCCTGAACGGCGGCCCCGCTCCGCCCGCGCCGGCGGGCGGAGCGGGGCCCGAACATCGAAGCCGCTCACCCGCCCGGGTCCCCCGGGCCCCGGTCCGCCGGAACGACGGAGGGCGGGCGGGTCCGTGGTGTCCACGCGCGGACGCGCTTGGCACCCCGGTCAGCCCCGGCCGCTCGCGAAGGGGTCGACGTTGAGGTCGCCGCAGACGTTGAGGGTGCCGTTGTCGACGCCGCCGGTCACGGCCACCTGCACCTGCTGGGTGGTGTTCGGCAGGATGATCGAGACCTTGGAGCCGGTCACCGAGCACACGTGACGGCCGGCGGAGGTGGCCTGGCCGTTCACGTCGCTGTAGAGAAGATCCGCGGTGGCCTGGGCTCCCGGGGCGAGCGTCACCGGGGTGTTCGGGCCGCCGTCGTGACGCACGGCGTCGATCGGGGAGGACTTGCCCTGGTCGTCGGCGAGTTGAACGCCGGGGAAGCCGCTGAGGGTGCAGCTGCGCCCGGAGGTGTTGACCGCCCGGATGATCGCCGTGGCGGGCTGCTGCTCGGAGGCGCGGGCGGTGGGGCCGGTCACGCTGAGCTTCACGTCGGCGGCGGTGCAGCTCTTGGAGCCCGCGGCGGTGCCGGAACCGCCGGAAGCGCCGGAACCGCTTCCCGTCGTCGAACTCCCCGCGCCCGAGGTCGCGCCGGCGCCCGAACTCGCCGCGGCCGTCTTTCCGGACGCGACCGGGGCCGGCGCCGAGGGCGCGGAGCCCGCCACCGAGGGCGCGGAGCCCGCCGCCTCCGAACCGGTGCCGGGCCCGTCGCAGGCGGTCAGCGCGAGGCCGGCGGTCAGGGCAACGGCGGCGGTGGCGATCAGGCGTGCTGCGGTGCGCATGTGTGTTTCCCCCCAGGGCAGGGCTTCCCTGCCGTATCCGTGTCACTCGTATTCGTAAACCTTCCACACCAGTTGTATCGGTCGGAGATCCACAGCTCCATGCCTCGACTGTCACAGCCGCGCCACAGCGGTGAGGCGGCGGAGCGTGCGCGCGGTGGAGGCCCGGTGAACACGGGAATCGGCGCGGTACGGCACTACGGGTGCGGGCGGGTGCGCTGGGCGGGGAGGGACGGGGCCGAGGTGTGCCGGGCGAGTTCGGCGAGGGTGTGGAAGAGGACGTCGCCGAGCAGGACCGGGTCGCGCGAGGCGTCGGGGGCCCGCCGGTCCTGGGCGTCAGGGCGGGCGGTCGGGGGCGGCTGGTCGCGGAGCTGGCGTGCGGGCATGGCTCTTCCTGCCGACGGGGGGGCCGTGGGCAGTCATGCCCACCGTGGCCGGACGGGCACCCGGGGGCGGGCGGATCGGCCGGAAACGGCGCATGAAGGGCTTGATCACGGTCGGGGCGGGCGGCGGCCGCGGGCACGGGCCGATGACCCGTCCGCGCCGATGGGCGAAGATGGACCGGTGACCGCACCCCGTACCGCACCCCGCCTCATCGCCACCGACCTGGACGGCACCCTGCTCTGCGCCGGTGGCACCGTCACCGACCGCACCGCCGCGGCCCTGGCGGCGGCCGAGGCGGCCGGGGTGCAGGTGGTGTTCGTGACCGGGCGGCCGCCGCGCTGGATGCAGCAGGTGAGCCCGCACATCGGCGGCCACGGGGTGGCGATCTGCTCGAACGGCGGCGCGGTGGTGGACGTGCGGCGCGGCGAGCTGCTGGAGACCTTCCCGCTGCCGGTGGAGACCACCCTGGCGGTGATCGAGGCGCTGCGGGCCAAGCTGCCGGGCACCGCGTTCGCCTTCGAGTACCCGGGCGGCTGGGCCCGCGAGGCCGGGTACGCGGTGCCGATGTGGGGAGACCAGCTGGAGCTCGAGGTCGGGACGGCGGAGGAGCTGCTGGGGGCCGGCGGGCCGGTCCGGGGCCTGTTCAAGCTACTGGCCAAGCACCCGGACCTCGAGCCGGACAAGTTCCTCGCCGAGGCCAGGGACGCGGCCGGGCACCTGGCCGAGATCACCCGCTCCGCGGCGATCCCGCTGCTGGAGATCAGCGCGCCCGGCGTCACCAAGGCCAGCACGCTGGCCCGCTGGTGCGCCGGGCGCGGGATCGACCGGAGCGAGGTGGTGGCCTTCGGCGACATGCCGAACGACCTGGAGATGCTGGCCTGGGCCGGCACCGCGTACGCCGTCGCCAACGCGCACCCGCAGGTGCTGGCGGCGGTGCCGCTGCACACCGTGAGCAACGAGCAGGACGGCGTCGCGGCGGTGCTGGAGCAGCTCCTCGGCCAGTAGGAGCCGCCCCAGCCGAAGCACCCCAGCCGAAGCGGCCCGGCCGAACCGGCCTAGCCGAAGCGGCCGTTGACGTAGTCCGAGGTCCGCTGGTCGGCCGGGCTGCCGAAGATCTGCCCGGTCGGCCCGGCCTCGACGATCCGCCCCGGGGTGTCGTGGGTGGCCAGGAAGAACGCGCAGGTCTGCGAAACGCGCTGGGCCTGCTGCATGTTGTGGGTGACGATCACGATGGTGAGCCGCCCGCGCAGCTCCGCGATGGTCTCCTCGACCCGCCGGGTGGAGGTCGGGTCGAGCGCGGAGCACGGCTCGTCCATCAGCAGGATGTCCGGCGAGACGGCCAACGACCGCGCGATGCACAGGCGTTGCTGCTGGCCGCCGGAGAGCGCCCCGCCCGGGGTGTGCAGCCGGGTGGACACCTCGTCCCAGAGCCCGGCCCGGCGCAGGCTGGTCTCCACCAGGTGCCGGCGCTCCTCCTTGGACACCTTGATCCCGGCCAGCTTGAGCCCGCTGGAGACGTTGTCCTGGATGGACATCGCCGGGAACGGGTTGGGCCGCTGGAACACCATGCCGATCCGGCGCCGCACCTCGGCGGGCCGGCGGCCGGGCCGGTAGACGTCGTCGCCCTCCAGCAGCACCTCGCCGGAGAGGGCGGCGCCGCGCACCATCTCGTGCATCCGGTTGAGGATCCGCAGGTAGGTGGACTTGCCGCAGCCGGACGGGCCGATCAGCGCGGTGACCTCGCCGGCCGGCATCGCCAGCGAGACCCGCTCCAGCACCTTGCGGCTGCCGAACCAGGCGGAGACGTCCCTGGTCTCCAGCCCGGCGAGCGGCTCCCCGTCGGCGTGGGCCCCGGCGTGGGCCCCGGCGTGCTCCCGGCCGGCGTGCGGGGCGGGGGCGACCGGGGGGAGGGTGATGGTGTCGGCGACCGGGTCGGTCGCCTGGGTGTCGGTCAGTGGTGCGTCGGTCATCGGAACGGTCCTCCGGGCGCGCGTCAGTAGAGGTTGGGCAGCAGGGCGGCGGCGTTCTCGTAGACCGCCCAGAGCAGCGCGCCGACCACCGGCGCGAAGCTCAGGTACGCGGCCGAGCGCCGCCAGTACCGGGCCAGCACCAGGGCACCGGCCAGCGCGCCGAGCAGGCCGAGCGACCACAGCTGGAGCGTGGCCAGCGCGCCCTTGTCCGCGGCCAGCGCCTTGTCGTACGGGACGGTCGCGGGCCGGCCGCCGGGGTTCTGCTGCGGGTCGCCGTCGAGCCGGGCGCCGATCAGCACGGTGGAGCCGGGGATCCAGTCGGAGTCGCCGGTGACCAGCACCAGCCGGTTGCGGGCCTGGTCGACGACCGGGTGGTCGCCGTCGCCGTACGCGTTGACGGTGTAGGTGAACCTGCCCTGGCCGGTGGTGGCTTCGATCTTGTCGCCGACCCGCAGCCTGGACAGCGCGGCGAACGGTGCGCCGAAGGTGGCGCCGCGGCCGAAGACCACGGCGACCCCGCGCTGGCCGGGCAGCGCGGTGTCCCGGCGGTGGCCGGGGCCGCGCATCAGGTCCCGGCCGGTGGTGCCCTCGACCACCACGGCCTGATGCAGGCCGATCGCCGGGATGTCCAGCAGCGCCACCGGGGCGCCGTCGGCGGCCGCGCCGGTCGGGGCGACCGCCCGGGCCAGCTGATCGCGGAAGGTCTTGTACGCGGCGGCCTGGTAGTGCTTCTCCTGGATGTGCGACAGCGTGAACAGGTACCCGACGAAGCCGAGCACCAGCGCGGCGGCCAGGCTGACCGCCCAGGCGCCCTGGAGGAACCGCCGCCGCCCCGGGGAGACGGCGGTCCGGTCCGGGACGACGGTCCCGGCGGGAGCGGCGGGCGCGGCGGGCACGGCCGGCCGCGCCGGGGTGCCCTGCTCGGCCGCCGCCTTCTCCAGCACCGGGGCCGTCACGAGGCACCGCCCGAGCCGTTGCGGCGGCGCAGCAGCCGGCGGCCGAGCAGCGGCGGGACGAGCACCACGGCGAGCAGTTCCAGCGCGGTGAGGGAGGTCAGCATCCAGTCCTCGGGCTTGCCGCTGACCTCGACCACGGTGGCCGCCACCTCGGTGGCGGAGCCGCCGCGGCCGCGGGCGACCACCTGGCCGGTCTGCGGGTCGACCACGTCCCCGGTGCCGTCGCCGGCGCCGGGCGCGTTCGGGTCACCGGCACCGCCGGCCGCGTTCGGGTCGCCGGCACCGCCGGCCGCGTTCGGGTCACCGGCGCCGCCGGCCCCGGCTCCGCCCGTACCGCCCCCGGCGCCACCGGACCCGCCGGTGCCGCCGGAACCGCCCGCCGCACCACCGGTGCCGCCGGCCGCGCCGCCGGAGCCGCCCGCGCCCGAACCGGTCTTGACCGGCTGGCCGTTCTGCACGGTGCAGTCGATCGGGGCGCCGGCCTTGTCGCAGGGGCTCGGCATCGGGGCGTTCTTGAGGACGGTCAGCTCGCCGGCCGAGTTGAAGGTCGGGTTGGCGCAGTTGGAGAGGGTGTCCGGGTCGACCGGGCTGGCGTTGCCGGGGATGGACTTGGTCTGCAGCAGACCGCCCTTGACCAGGCCGCGCGGGATCGGCGAGTAGCCCAGGTCGTCCGCCTTGCCCTGGCCGTCGCAGAGCACGTAGGCGAGGAACCGGCTGAGCGCGGAGCCCTTGTCGTTGTTGAAGCGCGGCGGCGGGGGCGCCGAGGCTCCGGCGCGCGGCACGATCAGGTAGCTGTAGCTGGAGATCGGGTAGGCGCGCGGGTCGTTCATGGTGTAGACGCCGTCGAGGTTCTGCTGCAGGTAGTTCGGGTCGTTCGCCGGGGTGCCGTCGTCCACGCCGCGGATCCTGGCGGCGGTGAGCGCGACGGCGACGTTGGAGGCGGTCGGCAGCGAGTAGTAGCCGGCCGCGTTGAGCACCTTCACGACCGGCCAGTTGCTGCGCTTGGCGAAGGCGTACTCGTCGTAGCCGATGGTGCCGACGTTGCCCGGGGACTTGATGTAGCCGGCCACCACGTCGGAGCCGTTCTGCGCGACCATCCGGCCGGACGGCGGGAAGAACTCGGTGTAGTCGCCGCAGCTCACCCCGTTGACGGAGGAGCAGTAGGCGTCCCACTGGTCCTTGTGGGTGTGCTCCATCCAGCGGGTGAACTGCGCGGTGGCGCCGGAGCCGTCGGAGCGGATCACCGGGGTGATCGGCAGGCTGGGCAGCGCCTTGCCGTAGTCGTTGGTGACCTTCGGGTCGTTCCAGTTGGTGATCTTGCCGGTGAAGATGTCCACGATGGTCTGCGGGGAGAGCCGCAGGTCGCGGACCTGCTTGCCACCGACCACCAGGTTGTACATGAAGGTGGTGCCGCCCGCGGTGATCGGCACGTAGGAGTAGCCGTAGACCGGGTTCTCCCGGTCACCGCCGCCGTTGGCGTGGCCGGCCTGCCCGAGGCCGGTGTCCGGCGAGGAGCGGAACGGCACGTCGGAGGCCGTGAAGTCGTCCTGCCCGATCGCCCACTGGGTGCGGCCGGCGGCCGAGCCGACCGGGTTGAAGTTGATCTGGATGCCCTGTGGGGAGACGTCCTGCCGCCACTGGTCGATGGCAGGGCCGGCCCAGCTGGAGCCGTCCGCGCTCAGCGAGACGGAGGCCGCGGATGCCGGGGTCTGCCCCAGCAGCGGGGAGGCGGCGGCGAGCATCAGGGACATCGTCCCCGCCAGCAGCCGGGCCACGGAGCGACTGAGGCCCCTGGACATGTGAACTCCTCTGGTACGGAGGGTGGTTGGTCTGGTCATCACTGCCGTTCCCGCGGCTGGAGGGCGTACGGGCGGGCGACGGCGCCCAGGGCGGCCGCCTCCGTGCGGCGGGCCTCCCGGCTGATCCGGCGCTTCTGGGCCCGGGTCAGCTGCCCGGGCCGACGGCCGCCGAGCACGCGGGCGGTCACGAAGAGGATCAGCACGACGCCCATCAGGGTCAGGCCGGCCGCGAAGCCGCGCGCGATCATGCCGTCGTACGGCTGCTTGACGTAGTTCCAGATGTAGAGCGGCAGCGAGACCTGGTGGCCCTCGAAGGGGTTGCCGTTGAACTGCGAGGTGAAGCCGGAGGTGAGCAGCACCGGCGAGGTCTCGCCGACGCCGCGCGCCATGCCGAGGACCACCGCGGTCACCAGACCGGGCCGGGCGGTGGGCAGCACCACGTTCCACACCGTGCGCCACTGGCTGCCGCCGAGCGCGTACGAGGCCTCGCGCAGGGTGCCGGGCACCAGGCGGATGACCACCTCGGCGGCCCGGGTGACGATCGGCATCATCATGACCGTGAGCGCGAGCGAGGCGGCGAAGCCGCTCTTCTCGAAGCCGAAGGTGATGATCACGACGCCGAGGATGAACAGGCCGGCCACGATGGACGGCAGCGCCGTCATCGCCTCGACCAGGGTGCGCACCGGGCGGGCCATCCGGCCGCCGACCTCGGACATGAAGACGGCCGCCGCGATGCCCAGCGGAACGGCGAACAGCGTTGCCAGGCCGAGCTGTTCGAGCGAACCGACGATCGCGTTGAGCGCGCCGCCGGAGGTCAGCCCGTCGAGCGGACCGGTGTGCTCCATCGACTCGGTGAAGAAGTTGAGGTGCTGGGCCGCCTCCCAGCCGCGGCCGGCGACGTAGCCGATCTGGTCGGCGATCAGTGCGACCACCAGCAGCCCGGAGCTCCAGGCGACCACGGAGACCAGCCGGTCCCGCACCATCATCGGGTGCCACTGGAGCCGGCCGAGCAGGTAGTAGCCGGCCAGGAAGAGCAGGTACCAGCAGATCAGGAAGCCGAAGGCCCCGCTGAACGGCAGCACCCGCTCATACAGCACCCAGTCCAGCGCGAGCGAGCCGGCCGTCGCGCCCGCCACGGTGAGGACGTCGTCGCGGGTGACGCCGCCGATCCGGAGCTTCTTCTCGGGGCCCGGGGCCCCGGTCGCGGCGGCCTCCGCGGGCGCGGGCTCACCGGCGGGCCCGGGCACCGCGACCGGGGGCAGGTCGAGCGTGGTCATCGGTTGGTCCCTTCACGGTTCGGGTGGCGGCGTGCCCTGCGGGCGGCTCTGGGGTCCGTCATGCTCAGTCCGCCGTCGAGGCGCCGGAGCGCGAGCGGTTGATGACGACCCCGGCCAGCACGTTGACCAGCAGGGTGAGCGCGAACAGCACCAGGCCCGCGGCCATCAGCGCGGAGAGCGACAGCGCGTCCGACTCGCCGAAGCGCAGCGCGATCAGCGCGGAGATCGAGTTGGCGCCGTTCTCCAGGATGTGGGTGATGGCCTTGAAGCTCGGCGAGATGATCAGCGCGACGGCGATGGTCTCGCCCATCGCCCGGCCGAAGCCCAGCATCACCGCGCCGATGACGCCGCCCTTGCCGAAGGGCAGCACCACGGTGCGGACCATTCCCCAGCGGGTGGAGCCGAGCGCGTACGCGCCCTCCCGCTCGCCCTGCGGGGCCTGGGAGAAGACCTCCCGGCTGAGCGAGGTGACGATCGGGATGATCATCAGGGAGACCACCACGCCGGCGATGAAGGTCGAGGAGGTGTAGGAGGTGCCGATGTCACCGATCCGCACCTTGAGGAAGGGGATGTACTCCCCCAGGTGGTTGGCCATCCAGCGGACGAACCCGATGATCCGCGGCTGGAGGAAGAACAGGCCCCACAGGCCGTAGACGATGCTGGGGATCGCCGCCATCAGGTCGACCAGCGAGATCAGCGCGGCCCGCAGGCGCACCGGCGCGTACTCGGAGATGAAGATCGCGGTGCCGAGGGCCACCGGGACGGCGATGACCAGCGCGATGACCGCGATCAGCAGGCCGTTGGGCAGGACGGCGGCGATGCCGAAGTTGTGGGCGGCGGTCTGCCACTTCTGCTCGGTCAGGAAGGACCAGCCGACCGCGCGCAGCGCGTCGGTGCCGCGGAGGATCAGGAAGAAGGCGATCAGCCCCATGATCGCGAAGACCGAGAGGCCGGCCAGCCGCAGCACGCCGCGGAACACCCGGTCGCCGGGGGTCGCGGGGGCGGTGATGGCGCGGGGGCTGTCCTGGTCGGGCCCGTGCTCGGGTCGGCCTGGCGACCCGGCGTACGGTGCCGCAGGCTCGGCGGCGGATGTCATGTGTGCTCTCCGTACTCGGGAACGGGCGTGCTCGGTGAGGGTCCGGGGCGCTGCCTCGGTGGTCGGGGAAGCGCTCGGCGGGGCCGGAACGGCGGCCCCGCCGAACGCGGTTTCCTACTTGCGGCGCAGCCGCGACCACTGGGTGCGGACGCCCGCCAGGGCCTTCGCCCCGGCCGGGGTGCCGCCGAGGAACAGCGCGGCCGGTCCGCCGACCAGCAGCACCAGGCCGGCGATCAGCGCGACGGGCAGCAGCAGCCGGGCGGTGCCGGGGCGGTCGGGCACCGGGGTGCCGACGGGGGCCGCGGCGATCGCGTTGCCGGAGGGGGCGGCGGTCGCGCCGGGCTTGCCGCCGGCCGCACCGGTACCGGTGGTGCCGGCCGCACCGGTGCCGGTGCCACCGGTGCCGGTCGAGCCGCCGGTGGAACCGAAGCCGGTGCCACCGGAGTTGCCGTCCGCGGAGGTGCCGCCGGTGCCGGAGGCGCTCACCGGGCTACTGCCCTCGCCAGTTCCGGAGCCCGAGCCGCCGTTGCCGCTCTCCGGGGTGCCCGGCTCGGGCTTCCCGGCCGGTGGGGCGGTCTGGTTGCCGGGCAGCTTGCCGTCCTGGGCCTCGACGTGCTGCACGGCCTGCTCGGCCTGCTGCCGCTGGGCGTTGTTCAGCGCGAGGAAGCCCTGGGCGAGCCGGCCGGGCGCGATGCCGTAGGTCTGTCCGGTGGTGGTGACGGTCTTGAGGAACCGGGCGATCACGGCCGCCTTCGCGGCGGGGACGCCGCCGGTCGGGACCATCGCGTACTGGACGTAGCTCAGCGGGTACGCCCGCTGGTCACGGGTGAACGCGGTGTCGGGCGTGCCGTACGGCAGCTGCTGGACCCCGGTCGTGGGGTCCGTCGGCATGTCGGCGACGGCCGCCTGGAAGCCGGCCGTGGAGGGCGTCACGTAGGAGCCGGCCGGGTTGAGCAGCGCGGCCTCGGGCAGCGAGAACGCCTTGGCCTGGGCCGTGTCCATGATGGCGAGCATCATGCGCTGGCCGGGCTGCTGCACGGCGCAGGCGTCGTGGCCGCCATTGGCGTTGAAGGTCGGCAGCTGGCAGTTCGGCCGGTTCTGCACCTGGTTGCGGGCGACCCGGGAGAGGCCCTCGGTGGAGGGCACCCACTCGTACTGCTTCCAGTGCGCCGTGTCCGCGCCCTCCTGCGGCGTGCTCGACCCGGACTGGTCCTGCGGCTGGAAGGCCTCGGACGGGTAGCCGCTGAACCTGGGCTTCAGATAGAAGCTGTCGACGTGCATGCCCCACTGGTCCGGCTCGCCGTCGAGGAACCGGGCGGCGTCCGGGTCGGCCGCGACCCACGAGGTCAGCAGGTAGGTGAAGTCCGTCGTGCCGCCGGGGACGCCGGGGAAGATCGTCAGGGCGCCGCCGCAGTTAATGGGCCAGTGGACCCCGTTCTCGGCCGTCTCCGGGTTCAGCTGCTTGAACTCGGGGTCGGTGAAGAGGCAGACCGGGTTGCCGTCCACGGAGGCGATGTCGGCACCGGGCGACGCGTAGGACTGGGTCAGCAGCTTGGCGACCAGCCGCGCGTTCAGCCGCATGTCCCTGATCTGCCGGCCGTTCGTCGGGTCGTCGACCAGGAACGTGACGGAGATGCCGGTCGTCGCCAGCGGGGCGTAGACGTAGGGGCGCGGCGGCGGTGACGTGTCCGACCGTGCCGTCAGCGCCACGTCGGTGCTGGCGGCGCCGCCCAGGAAGGCCGCCCGGGCCTGCGGCTCACCGCCGGCCGGGATGTAGCCCACGGTCATCGGGGACTCGCCCAGGCACAGGCCCGAACGCCACTGCTGCATCGCCCGGTTGGCCATTTCGAGGCCCGCGACACCGAAGTCCTGGGCGCTCGCGACGCAGGAGTCCGGGGTGGGCGCGAAGGAGAGCGGGACCACCGTGCGGTGGAGCCAGGCGCACTGCTCACTGGTGCGGTTCTTGGTCTTCGAGTTGATCCGGCCGGGCTTCATGACGCCGTCGGAGGCGGCGTTGTAGAAGCGGTCCCGGTCCATCCGGTGGTCGTTGCAGTCCGCCTTGCCGCCCCGGATGTTGTAGAGGTCCGTCGGGTCGCCGCCGTAGTTCGGCTCGACCACGATCGAGCAGGGGTGGGTGGCGTCGCAGCCGAGCGACGGGCTCTCCTTGGAGCTCCACACCTCGATGGCGGCGGTTCCGGACCCGTCCGGTCCGGTCGGCGCCAGCACCATGTTGGTGGGGAAGTCCGGCGTCTCGGTGTGCACGGGCCGGGCCGGCTGCTCGAATCCCAGACCGCGGTCACCGCCGTAGAGGGTGCTGCCGTAGCAGTCCGTCACGGCGGGGTCGAGCCCGCGGCACTGGTAGACCCGCACCGTGTACAGGTTGAAGGTCGAGTTCACGGGCGTGCTCGTCACCGGACCACCGGTCTGGGTGATGCTCGGCGTGAAGCCGCTCCAGGAGACCTGGAGGACCTGGTTGGTCAGGTTGGTCGTCTGGGAGACCGTCACACTGCCCTCGTCGCCGTACGTCCCGCCGGCCGGGATCCAGACCTTCGGACCGGTCACGGTCGTCGAGGAGTCGGCGTGAGCCTGCGGCGCCGCGCCCAACCCGATCGGAATGACGGCGAGCGCCGCCACCACCGCCTTGGCGAGGGCCAGGGCCGGCAGTCGACGGCGCCACCTTCCCCGACCTCTTCGGTCGGGTACGCGGGTTCTCATGCGGGGCCTCCGGGAGATGCGGGCCGCCGAGGGAGGCGGCGCGAGGGCGTCGGATCGCGCTGGGGACGGACGATTCCGTGCGTACTATTCGGCCAGCCGGACATGGCGGGATCCGGTCGGCCAGGTGTACGAGACCACAACGCGGCGACTCCGTACCGGAGTTGGAAGGTCCGCATGCGGGCGGGCCCGCGCCGAGGCGCGGGCCCGCCGGACTGCGGCGACGCGGTGCCCCGATCAGGCGGCCGGGGTGAAGGTCAGCGCCAGCGAGCCCACCTTCTGGCCACCCGTGAAGTACGTGGTGCCGAGGGTGGTGTCCAGGTAGTTCGCACCGGCCGGGTCCACCTGGAAGCTGTCGGACTTCAGGTTCTGGACGGCACCGTTGCGGTTGATCACGTTGCTGCGCGGGTCCAGCAGCGGCACCGGGGTGTCCGAGCCGTTCGGGACGCCGGTGAAGTAGCCCTTGGAGACCGAGAAGTCGATCTGCTTGAAGGTCACGCTCTTGCCGGTCTTGAGGTTCAGGAACAGCAGGCCGCCGCCGAACTGCACGTGGCCGTAGAAGGACGGGATGTTCGCGGCGCCACCGGTGACCGGGAGCGTCACGGTGAGACCGGTGGCCGGGTCGGCGTTCGGGTCGGCCGGCTGCAGCGGGATGACCAGGACGCCGTTCAGCGCGGCGTTCGTCAGGAAGTCCAGGTCGGCGGTGATCACGGCCTGGCCGCCGGCGGGGGTGGGGGTGGTGTCGGCGACGGCCGCCCCGCTCGCGGCGGTCACGGCGAGGACGACGGCGGCACCGGTCGAGGCCAGGCGGGCACTGATGCGGGACATGCCGAACTCCTTGGGAGAGGGAGAGGGAGAGGGGTCGTGCGGTTCGAAGAAGCTCATGCGTGGGTGACACCGCCGCAGGCGGGCACGGCCGGCCGGACGCGGGCTCGGGCGGCCGGCGGCCGCAGGGGGCGGAGGGCCCCTGCGGCCGCCGGGATGGTGCGGGGTGGGTCAGGAGGTGGTGACGCTGCCGCAGCCGAAGTCGAGCGGCAGGAAGCCGAAGCTCTTGATGTCGGCGGTGCCGTTGGTGCAGAACCAGCCACCGTCACCGAAGATGCCGCGCAGGGTGGCGGCGCGGGTGGTGTCGACCGCGGGGGCCCAGTCGTCCTTGCGGAAGACGTTGTAGACCACGCGGCCGTACAGGGTGTCGGCGTAGTTGCTGTTGATGACCTTGTTGGTGGTGTCCACCGGGCCGCCGACGACGCCGTCGATGTTGCGGATGGTCAGCGGGCCCTGGACGTCGGCGCCGCTGCCCTTGCCGAAGTACACCTGGCCGATGTAGTGGGCGACGGAGTAGGGGACCACCGCGTTGACGTCGTTCAGCAGGGCGTCGCTGCCCTGGTTCTCCTGGACGCTGCTGTTGACGCAGGCGCCCGGGGTCAGGGCGGTGACGCCACCGTTGATGGCGGTCAGGAAGAAGGAGCGGGTGCCGGAACCGGTCTGCGGCAGGAAGGGCTTGATCGTGGCGTTCGGGAGGGACGCGTTGATCTGGTTCCACTTGGTGACGGTGCAGGTGTAGATGTCCTTCAGGTTCGCCGTGGTGAGGTTCGCCGGCGCGTTGCCACCGCTCTTGGCGGCCCAGGCCACCGCGTCCTTCGCCAGGGCGACGAAGTTGTCGGTGGTCGGGTCGGTCGCGACCGGGCCGCGGGAGGAGCGGGCGAAGTCCACGGTGGCGTTGGTGTTGGCGTTCAGCGCGTTGATGCCGGCGCCGGAGCCGTTCGGGCGGGTGATCGCGGTGGCACCGGTCTTGGTGGTGATGGTGCCGGTGGGGATCGCGTCCCAGCTGTAGACGCGCGGGGCGGTGGAGCTGGTCAGCGACGCGTTGTAGTCGGTGGCGAGCTGGTTCAGGAGCGCCTGGGTCGTGTCGGAGCCGACACCGACGAAGTCGATGGCGCGGGGGGTGACACCGGCGGCCGGGTCGGCGACGGCGGTGCCGCCGGCGACGGTCGCGACGGAGGTCGCCAGCGCGGCGACGGTGAGCAGCTTGGCAGCGGTCTTGCGCATGTTCCTCTTCCTCCGGGGGAGAGACGTACATCGCGTGAACCCGTACTCCGTCCGGGAGTTCGGGGCCGTGTGGCCGCGTCCGCTGCGGCCTCGCCGGCAGTGCCGATCCTGTCCGGCGGGGAGGTTCCGCCGGAAGAGAGGTCGACTCCGGCCGGGGAATGTCGACTCATCGGTTCGGCGAGGTTTAGTCACTGGTCAGCGCGCACGTGACAGGGGCACCACCTGGCCTCGAAACCCGGTCGACGTTCTTCTGCAGGAGGCTGCTCGGGGTGTTGCCGGAAACCTCCCCTTCACCGGAACAGCACGCGGGGAGATCCGATGCGGGGGAATCGCTTCCGGCACCGCGCCGCCCGGCGGCCGCCTCCGGGAACGCTTCAGGCAACGCCTCCGGGGCGCTTCCGGGAACGCCTCCGGGAACACTGACATGACGGTCCGTCGAACGACCGACCGTCATGGAGCCGGTCACCTACAGCGGCCGGCGGCCGTCCCGTCCGGAGCGCCGCAACTCCTGCCCCACCCACTGCAGTCCGGCCAGGAACCCGTCGATCCCCGCCTGGCACTGGTCCCGCCGCAGGTACCCGCGCGCGCTGCGGGCGACCGGAACGGCGTCGGCCGCCCCCGGCCGGGTGCTGCGCACCGGCAGGTAGGCAGCCCAGACCCACTGGCGCCCTTCGGACTGGCCGACCGAACATCGAAGCGCGGCCCGTTCGATCAGCAACTCCCGTACGGAATCGGCGAGTTCCTCCTCGCTGCGATAGGTCCGCACGCCGACCCCGAGCGGCCGCCCGTTGGCGGCCCGCAACGCCCAGCCGAGGCAGCGGTCACCCGCCGGCACGATCAGCAGCCGCGGACCGCGCCGCTCAGCGGCCATCGGTGCGTCTCGACGTCACGGCGGGCTCCGGCAGTTCGCTCGGCGGCTGCTTGGAGAGCAGCACCACGAACCTCCGGAAGGCGTTCTGGCAGGTCGCGTACCGCTCGTACGCGCGGCTGGACCGCACCTCGGGGAGAGCGCGCGAACCCGGGACGACCCAGATCCAGCCGATGCCCTCCCGTACGTGGGTGATCCGCGCGGTGAGCCCGGCCGCTGTGGCGCGCAGGCCGTCGAAGCCCCGCTCGGCCTCCCCCGCCGTCTCGAACGCGGCCGGGGTGATCGCGACCACCCGCCCGTTGGGCGCCTTCAGTTGCCAGCGGTAGCGCCCGTCCGCCGCCCGTTCGGCGCGGAACCCCCCTCGACTTGCCCCTGCTGCGGTGTGACCGCGGCCGGCAGCGTCCACTGCCCCCTCCGTCCGGTTGCCCTCCGGATTCCCCTCCGAGCGGGAGCAAAGCTATGTGTGCACACGGAGGCCCCGAAAGCCCAGAACGTTCACAACTTGCGCTGTTGGCCGGGAAGTTCTCCCTCGTTTAACTTTCACTTGTTCCGCTCGGAAGCGGTCCGGGAGTCGGTCGGAAAGCGGCCTGGAACCGTCAGAGCCGGGCCGTCCAGCGCACCATCGTCCCCTTCCGGTACGGCCCGCTCTCGTGCCACGCGTCACCGCCGAGCGCCTCGGCGCGCCGGGTGAGGTTGAGCAGGCCGCTGCGCCGCCCGCCCTTCGGGATGCCCACCCCGTCGTCGGTCACCGTGAGCAGCACACCGGGCCGCCCGCCCCGGTCCAGCGACTCCGGGTCGCCGCCCATCGGGCGGCCGTCCTCGTCCAGGTGGGCGGTCGCGTCGATCTCCACGCCGACCCGGGAGGCGCGTGCGTGCCGGGCCGTGTTGGAGAGCATCTCGCGCAGGGCGGCCAGCAGTTGGCGTCCGGTCTTCTCCCCCACCAGGCTCTCCACCGGCCCGACGAAGCTCACCGAGGGTTTGAAGCCGAGCGCCGCCGAGGCCTGGCTGGCCTCCCGCAGCACCCGGGTGCGCAGGGTGTCCGGGGCGTCGCCGTGGTTGTCGTGCTGGAGGGCGTAGATGGTGGTGCGGACCTCCTGGATGGTGGCGTCCAGCTCGTCCACCGCCTTGCCGATGCCGACCCTCACCTCGGGGACGACCGCCCGGCGGGCGGCGCTCTCCAGCATCATCCCGGTGGCGAACAGCCTTTGGATCACCAGGTCGTGCAGGTCGCGGGCGATCCGGTCGCGGTCCTGGAAGACGGCCAGTCGCTGCTGGTCGCGCTGCCCCTCGGCGAGCCGCAGGGCCAGCGCGGCCTGCGAGGCGAAGGTCTCGGCGAGCTGCTTCTCGCTGTCGGTGAACGGCGCCGCGCCGCAGGGGCGCCAGACGCAGAGCCCGCCGAGCACCCGGCCCGCGGCGACCATGGGTACGGCCATGGACGGGCCGAAGCGGCGGGCGAGCCGGATCACCACGGTCGGGTCGCTGGACATGTCGTCCAGGTAGACGCTCTCCCCCGCGAGCAGCCGGGCCGCGAAGCTCTCCCTGGGCAGCAGTTCGCCGCGGACGTACTCGGCCAGCTCGCCGGAGGCGTGCGCGACCCGCATCTGCCCGTCGTCCTCGCCGCCGTCCTCGGGGCCGGTGGGCAGCAGGATCATGCCGAGCGCGGCGTCCGCCAGCTCCCGCACCTGCTCGGCCGCGACGGTCAGCGCGGTCTCCGCCTGCTCGGCGGAGAGCAGGGCGGTGGTGACGGCGGCGGCGCCGGCGATCCAGCGTTCCCGGCGGCGGCCCTCCTCGTACAGCCGGGAGTTCTCGATGGCCACGCCGGCCGCGGCGGCGAGGGCGTGCACCACCTGCTCGTCCTCGGGGGTGAAGGCGCCGCCGCCCTTCTTCTCGGTGAGGTAGAGGTTGCCGAACACCTCCGCGCGGACCCGGATCGGCACGCCCAGGAAGGTCCTCATCTGCGGGTGTCGCGGAGGGAACCCGGAGGAGCGCGGGTCGGCGCCGAGGTCGGTCAGCCGCAGCGGCTCGGGACGGTCGATGAGCGCGCCGAGGACGCCCCGGCCGGTGGGCAGTTCGCCGATCTCGGTGGCGGTCTCGTCGTCGACCCCGACGTGGATGAAGTCGGCCAGGCCGGTGCCGCCGGGGGCGATCACTCCGAGCGCCGCGTACCGGGCGTCGACCAGTTCGGCCGCCCCCATGGCGATCCGGTGCAGGGTGGCGTGCAGGTCCAGCCCGGCCCCGATGGAGACCACCGCCTCCAGCAGCCGCTGCATCCGGTCGGTGACCGCGGCGGCCGACTGCAGGCGCTCGGCGACCTCGGTGACCAGGGTGTCCAGCCCGAGCGAGGCGATCTCGGGCACCCGATGGGGCGTCGGCTCGGCAGCGGCCTCGGGAAGGTCCGGCGTGGGGTCCATGGAGAAAGCCTAGTTTGTACGCTTTTCAGCCGAAGGACGGCGTGAGGGCCGGGCGGACGAGCGGTGCGACGGGCGGGCCGACGGGCGGCGCGACGACCGACCCGACCAGCGGCCCGACTAGCGGTACGAGGGGACGGCCTCCAGCAGCCCGTCCGCCTCCCGCTCCCGCCGCCACATCGCGTGCAGCCGCCCGTGCGGGTCGGCGACCAGCTCCGACCAGCGGCCCCGCTCGGCCACCCGTCCCCCGTCCAGCACCAGCACCTCGTCCACCGTGGCGTCGTCCAGCCCGGCCAGCCGGTGGGTGATCAGCACCGTGGTGCGGCCCGCGGTGGCGGCCAGCAGGTCGGCGGTGAGCGCGTCGGCGGTGGGCAGGTCGAGGTGCTCGGCCGGCTCGTCCAGGACCAGTACGGGGAAGTCCGCGAGCAGCGCTCGCGCGAGCGCCAGCCGCTGGCGCTGGCCCCCGGAGAGCCGGGCGCCGTGTTCGCCGACCATGGTGTCCAGGCCGTCGGGCAGGCTCTCGGTCCACTCCAGCAGCCGGGCGGCGGCCAGCGCGGCGCGCAGTTCCTCCTCCCGCGCCTGCGGCCGGGCGAGCCGCAGGTTCTCCCGCAGCGAGCTGTCGAAGACGTGGGCGTCCTGGGCGCAGAGCCCGATCACCCGGCGGACGGACTCGCCCGCCAGCGCTCGGGCGTCCACGGCCCGGGGGCCGCCGTCGGCGAACCGCACCTTCCCCGCGCTCGGCTCCAGGAAGCGCAGCAGCGCCTGGGCAAGGGTGGTCTTGCCGGAGCCGGACGGGCCGACCACGGCGATCCGCCGCCCGGCCGTGAGGTCGAGGTCGACCCCGGTGAGCGCGTCCACCGACTGCCCGGGGTGCCGGACGGTCAGTCCGCGCACCGCGACGGGCAGCGGCTGCTCGGGCAGCGCCGCCGGCTCGGCGGGCTCGGTGACCGGCTCCGGTGCGTTCAGCACCTCGTCCAGCCGGGCCCGGGCGGCGCGGCTGCGCTGGCGGGCCTGGACGGCGAGCGGCATCCCGGTGACGGCCTCGAAGGCGGCCAGCGGAGTCAGCACCACCACCGCCAGGCAGACCGGCGCCAGCGCCCCGTCGCGCACCCCCTGGACGCCGACGGCGGCCGCGGCGGCCACGGTCAGCCCGGTGAGCAGGGCGACCAGTCCGGTGCCGAGCGCCGTGGTGGCGGCCGAGCGGGCGGCCAGCCGGGTCAGCGCGGCGTCGGCGGTGCGGACGGCGGCCAGCCGGCCGGGCAGCGCGCCGGCCACGGTCAGCTCGGCGGTGCCGGTGAAGGCGTCCACCACGGTGGTGGCCAGCCGTCCGCGCGCCGGGGCCTGGCGCCGCTCGGCGCCGGCCGACCAGCGGGCGGCCAGCGCGGGCACCAGCACGCCCGCGAGCAGCAGCCCGAGGCCGAGCACCAGCCCGGCGGCGGGCAGGAAGGCGGCCATCGCCACCGTCGAGGCCAGGGCGACCACCCCGGCCACCGCGGCTGGCAGCCGCCAGCGCAGGTAGTGGTCCTGGATCGCGTCCACGTCGGCGACCAGTCGGGAGAGCAGGTCACCGCGCCGGAAGGCGGGCAGCCCGGCCGGGGCGAGCGCGCTCAGCCGCCGGTAGACGGCGGCCCGCAGGGTGCCGAGGGTGCGCAGCACCGCGTCGTGCGAGACCAGCCGCTCGGCGTAGCGGAAGACGCTGCGGCCGATGCCGAAGGCCCGGACGGAGGTGACGGCCATCATCAGGTAGAGCACCGGCGGCATCTCGGAGGCCCGGGAGATCAGGTAGCCGGAGGTGGCCATCAGCGCGACGGCGCAGCCGAGGGCGAGCGCGCCGAGCAGGATCGAGAGTGCCAGTCGGGGGGTGCTGCCGCCCTCGGCCCCGGTCTCCTCCGCGGCGGCGGGGGCGGGGGTCGGGCGGCCGCTGTGGGCGAGCGGGGTGACCGGCTCCGCGGGTGCGGACGGGGGCCCCGCCAGCCGTACCCGCCGGTCCGCGACGGCCAGCAGCGCCGGTCGGTGCGCGACCACCAGCACGGTGCGCGCCGGATCGGCGGCGAGCGCCCGGACGGCGTCCACCACGGCCTCCTCGGAGGCGCCGTCCAGGTTGGCGGTCGGCTCGTCCAGCAGCACCAGCGGCCGGTCGTCGGCGAGCAGCACCCGGGCGAGGGCGAGGCGCTGGCGCTGTCCGGCGGAGAGCCCGGCGCCGTCCTCGCCCAGGACGGCCGCCAGGTCGGTCACGAAGTCGAGCGCGTGCGCGGCCCGCAGCGCCGTCCACAGCTGCTCGTCGGTGGCGTCGGGCCGGTAGAGCCGCAGGTTCTCGGCGACCGTGCCGGCGAACAGGTGCGGGTGCTGCGGAACCCAGGCGATCTGCCGCCGCCAGCTCTCCGGCTCCAGTTCGGCCAGGTCGTACGGACGGCCGTCGGCGGCGGTGATCCGGACGGTGCCGGCGGTGGGGGCGGTCAGGCCGAGCAGTACGGCCAGCAGGGTGGACTTGCCGGCGCCGCTGGGGCCGGTGAGCGCCGTGCTGGAGCCCGGGCGCAGGGTCAGGGCGGCGCCGTCCAGGGCGGGCTCGGTGCGCCCGGCGTGCCGGACGACCAGGCCGTCGGCGGCGATCACGGCGCCGGCGAGGTCCGGCGCCGGGGTGGTGCCGGCGGCGGGCAGCGGGGTCTCCAGCACCCGGAACAGTTCGTCGGCGGCGGTCAGCCCCTCGACGCTGGAGTGGTAGAGCGCGCCGACCTGGCGGATCGGGAAGTACACCTCGGGGGCGAGCACCAGGATCAGCAGCCCGGTTTCCAGCGCGAGCGTGCCGTCCACCAGCCGGAACCCGACGGTGACGGCGACCAGCGCGACGGACAGGGTGGAGAGCAGCTCCAGGGTGAAGGAGGAGACGAAGGCGATCCGCAGGGTGCGCAGGGTGGCCCGGCGGTAGTCGGCGGTGATCCGGGCGATGGTGGCGGCCTGGGTGCGGGCCCGGTTGAACACCTTGAGGGTGGGCAGTCCGGCGACCACGTCGAGGAAGTGGTGGGACAGCCGGGACAGGGTGTTCCACTGCCGGTCCATCCGGGACTGGGTGGCCATCCCGATCAGCACCATGAACAGCGGGATCAGCGGCAGCGTCCCGGCGATGATCGCGGCCGAGGTGAAGTCGGCGCCGACGATCCGCAGCAGCACGATCACCGGGACGACCACGGCCAGCGCCAGCTGCGGCAGGTAGCGGGCGAAGTAGTCGTCCAGCGCGTCGATGCCGCGGGTGGCGAGGGTGGTGAGTTCGCCGGTGCGCCGGCCCGCCAGGTAGGACGGGCCGAGCGCGGTGGCGTGGTCGAGCAGCCGGCGCCGCAGGGTGGACTTCACCCGGGCGACGGTCCGGTGCGCGGTGAGTTCGGTGAGCCAGCCGACCAGCCCGCGCCCGACCGCCGTCAGGACGAGCAGCAGCAGCGGCGTGGTCAGCTCGCCGAGCGTGGCCCCGCGCTGGAAGGCGCGGACGACGATCTCGGCGATCAGACTCGCCTGGGCGACCACCAGGGCCGCGCCGACCGCGCCGAGCAGCACGGATCCGGCGAGGAAGGCCCTGGTGGTGCGGGCGTACCCGAGGAGTCGGGGGTCGACGGGCTTCACGGCGTCAGCCCTGGTCGAGCCGGGCGGCCGGGTCGTGCCCGGGGATGTGCTGGACGCCGATCCGCTTGCGGAACACCCAGTACGTCCAGCCCTGGTAGAGCAGCACCAGCGGGGTGAAGACCGCCGCGACGACGGTCATCACCTTCAGCGTGTACGCCGAGGACGACGCGTTGCTGACGGTCAGGCTCCACTCCGGGTTCAGGGTTGAGGGCATGACGTCCGGGAAGAGCGCCAGGAAGAGCATCGCGACCGCGGCCACGACGGTCACCCCGGAGAGCGAGAACGCCCAGCCCTCGCGCCGCAGTTGGTTGGCCGCGAGGGCACCGACCAGGGCGACCACCGCGACGATCATCGCGGCGAGGCTGCGGCCGTTGCCGTGGTCGGCCTGGGTCCAGATCAGGAAGACCAGCGCCAGCACGGCGGTGGCCAGCCCGGACAGCAGCGCGGCCTTGCGGGCCCGCTCCCGGATCTCGCCGACCGTCTTGAGCACCGCGAACACCGAGCCGTGGAAGGTGAACAGGGCGAGCGTCACCAGGCCGCCGAGCAGCGCGTACGGGTTCAGCAGGTCCCAGAGGGTGCCGGCGTAGTTCTTCTGCGCGTCGATGTCCACGCCGCGCACGATGTTGGCGAAGGCCACGCCCCAGAGGAAGGCCGGGAGGAGGGAGGTCCAGAAGAGGGCCTCCTCCCAGTTCCGCTGCCAGCGGGCGCCGTCGTGCTTGTGCCGGTACTCGAAGGCCACGCCGCGGATGATCAGGCAGACCAGGATGACCAGCAGCGGGATGTAGAAGCCGCTGAAGAGCGTCGCGTACCAGTCCGGGAAGGCCGCGAAGGTGGCGCCGCCGGCGGTCAGCAACCAGACCTCGTTGCCGTCCCAGACCGGGCCGATGGTGTTGATCAGCACCCGCCGCTCGGCGGTGTTGCGGGCCAGCGGCTTGAGCAGTACGCCGATCCCGAAGTCGAAGCCCTCCAGGAAGAAGTAGCCGATCCACAGGACCGCGATCAGCACGAACCAGACGTCGTGGAGTTGCATGTCAGATCCTCAGTTCCCCGGTGGTCCCGGCGCCTCAGTAGGCGAAGGCGAGCGGCTTGTCGGCGTCCTCGTCCGAGGACGGCCCGCGCAGCGACGGGTCCTTGGTGGGCGGCTGTTCGGTCACCACCGGGCCGGCCTTGGCGTACTTGACCAGCAGCTTGACCTCGACGACGGCGAGGATCGCGTACAGCGTGGTGAACGTGGCCAGCGCCCCGATCTGGGTGCCGATGCCGACGGTGGGGGAGACCGCGCTGGCCGTGGTCATCAGGCCGAAGACCGCCCAGGGCTGGCGGCCCATCTCGGTGAAGATCCAGCCGAAGCTGTTGGCGATCAGCGGGAAGCCCATGGTCAGGATGCCGATCCGCCAGCTCCACTTGGTCAGCGTCGGCCCCAGCTCGCGACTGGGGGTGAGCATCAGCCGGGGCACCTCGGTCTCGCCGGTGCGGAAGTCGGGGTGCAGGAAGAGCCTCTTCCGGGTGGTCCACAGGCCGATCAGGCCGGCCAGGAAGGAGGTCATCCCGAAGCCGATCATGAGGCGGAAGCCCCAGTACGTGACGAAGATGCTCGGGATGTAGTCCCTGGGGTTGCCGCCGTGCTGGGCGGCCTCGGCCGCGGCGGTGTCGTTGATGCCGGGGACGGTGGAGCTGAAGTCGTTGTGGGCGAGGAAGGACAGTACCCCGGGGACCTCCAGGGCGACCGAGTTGTGGCCCTTGCTGACGTCGCCGACCGCGAAGACCGAGAACGGCGCCGGCGACTGGGTCTCCCACAGCGCCTCGGCGGCGGCCATCTTCATCGGCTGCTGCTCGAACATGACCTTGCCCAGGGTGTCGCCGCTGAGCGCGGTGCCGAGGCCGAAGACCACCGCGAGCACCAGGCCGAGCCGCAGCGAGGTGCGCATCGCGGCGGTCCGCTTCGGGTCGGCGGTCTCGGGCTTGCGCTTGGCCTTCCAGAGGTGGAAGGAGGCGATGCCGACGACGAAGGCCGCGCCGGTGAGGAAGGCGGCGGTCAGGGTGTGGAAGACGACCACGAGGGTGGTGTTCTGGAACAGCACGCGGACGACGTCGGTGAGCTGGGCCTTGCCGGTGACCGGGTCGATCGCGTAGCCGACCGGGTGCTGCATCCAGGAATTGGCGGCCAGGATGAAGTAGCCCGAGAGCACGGTGCCCAGCGACACCATCCACATGCAGGCGCAGTGGATCTTCCTGGGCAGCTTGTCCCAGCCGAAGATCCACAGGCCGATGAAGGTGGACTCGAAGAAGAAGGCGATCAACGCCTCCATCGCGAGCGGGGCGCCGAAGACGTCACCGACGAAGCGGGAGTAGTCGGACCAGTTCATGCCGAACTGGAATTCCTGGACGATGCCGGTGACCACGCCCATCGCGATGTTGATGAGGAAGAGCTTTCCCCAGAACTTGGTCGCGTGGAAGTACTTCTCCTTGTTCGTCCGGACCCAGGCGGTCTCCAGACCGGCCACGATCGCGGCCAGGCTGATCGTGAGCGGGACGAAGAGGAAGTGGTAGACGGTGGTGATGCCGAATTGCCATCGCGCGATGGTCTCGTGAGCGATTGCCAGTTCCACGTCGCCCTCTCTCCCAACCTGCCCGCGTGATGACGGGCATCTTCCGGACAAACTTCATCTAAAGCCGTAGACCGTTGCGCAACCACGCAAGCTTGTCCGCTTGTGAACGTGAACACGTTCACAAGGACCAGTATCCATCATCCTTACGGAGGAACTGCAGGTGGGGTGGGGTTGACAGCCGGTTGACGGCCCCGTGCGGTGCGTCACGGCCCGCGGTGCGGTCCGCCCAGTCTGCGGACCGACCGCGGGCCGGGGCAACGAACGACCGGGCGGATGGCCGGAAGTTGTTGGCCGAACCGGCGCTTGACAGGCTCCCGAGCCGGTCGCGCCGGCTCGATCTGCGTGCTAGGCCCGCGCGCCGGCCGCAGCGCTCTCCGTTCCAGCGCTCTACGCCCCGGCGTTTGACGCCCTACGCCCTACGCCCGGCCGAGGAGCTCGGTGCCCGGGACTGAGTCGGCGCATGCGGTGAAGAAGCCGGTGAAACCGGCCAGGAACTCCTCGCGGGTGATCCGCCCGTCCCCGTCGGCGTCCATCACCGCGCGCAGCTGCTCCCACCAGCTGTCGAAGGCCTCGTACACCCGGGCCTCGCCGGCCTCGTCCAGTTCCAGCTGCCAGCACACGTTGTGCGCCATCGCCCGCAGGTCGTGCACGGTGATCGAGCCGTCGCCGGTCTGGTCCAGCACCTCGCGGAAGAAGCGGTCCAGCCGGGGCCCGCGGCCGTCCCGGTGCGGGCGGCGGCGCTTCGGCCGGGACGGCTCCGGGAAGCGGTAGCGCAACCGGTCCGGGAGGCGGGGGACGACGGCGCCGGGTGAACGGGCGGGTTCACTCGATCGGGGAGTTCGGGGGCCGGGAACGGCGGAACCGCAGGACGGGCCGGGGCCTGTCCTGCGGTTCCGGGGTGGTCGCGCCCTCCTCCCGAGCGGGCGCGAACGGGTGGGTCAGGAGGTGGTCCGGGTGGCCGGCTTGCGGCGGGAGACGTAGAGGGCGGCGGCGCCGAGGCTGAGGGCGAGGCCGGAGCCGAGGGCGAGGTACGGGGTGGCCGGGTCGGAGCCGGTGTCGGCGAGTTCGATGGCCGAGCCGGTGGTGGCCCGGGTGGTGGTCGAGGCGGCCGACCTGTTCCCGGTGCTGGTGGTGGAGGAGGTCTTGTTCGTGCCGGTGGTCCTGTCCGAGACCGGGGTGACGGCGGCGGGCTTCTCCGCCGGCTGCTCGGCCGGCTGCTCGGTCGGCTGCTCGGGGGTCGCCTTGGCGTCGGCGAGCGCCTTTTCCGCGGCGGCCTTGGCGGCGGCCGCGGCCTTGGTGGCCTGCTGCGACTCGTGGATCCGCCGGAACGCCGCGACCCTGGCGTCGTCCATGGCGTTCCCCGCGGCGGTCACGACGGCCTTGGCCTTCTCGTTCGCCTCGGAGGCCGCGTTGGCGGCGGCGTACGCCTTGGTCAGCCGCTCCCTGGCCGCGGGCAGCTCCTCGTCGGTGGCGAGGCGGTACGCCTCGGAGGCCGCCTCGGCCTCCTTCCGTGCGGCCCCATCGGCGGAGGCGGCCTTCGCCGCGGCGGCCTTCGCCGCCTGGTACTCGCCCAGGTAGGGCTGCGAGTCCTCGAGGAAGGCGGCGGCCTCGGCCTGCACCTTGGCCTCGTTGGCGATGGCGGCCGTGTAGGCCTTGGCGGCCTCGGCGGCGGCCCGCTCCAGTTCGGCGATCGAGCCGTTGTCACTCCCGGTCTGCGCCTCCGACGCCGACGCGGCGAGGGCGGGGGTGGCGCAGAGCACGGCGGCGGGCGAGACGACGGCGACGACGAGGGCGGCCGAGACCAGCGAACGGCGGAGGTTCACGATGACCCCTTTCGGGTCCAAAGGAAGGCAAAAGCCTTGACCCGGAGGATTTCCGATGTCCGGGCAGCGCCGATCTTAGGCATGCGCATTCTTGACGCTCCATGCCGGATTCCGGCAATGATCGGGCACCGAACCTTCCCGGTTCTCGGGAGAATTGACGAGTCGACAAAACCGAGGCCGGCTACGCGTCCGTTCCGCCCGGATTCCCGGAATTCGGGCGGAACGGACGGAAATCCGATCAGCGCTGGCGGGGGAGTTCGACGCGGAAGGTGGCGCCCTCCCCCGGGGCGGTGTGCAGGGTGAGGGTGCCGCCGTGGGCGCGGGTGAGGGCGGTGGCGATGGCGAGGCCGAGGCCGGCGCCGCCGCCGTTGTCGCGGCTGCGGGAGGGGTCGACCCGGAAGAAGCGGTCGAAGACCCGCTGGGCCTGCTCCTCGGTGAGGCCAGGCCCGGAGTCCGCGACCTCCAGCAGGCAGATGCCGCCGGGGCCCGCGCCCACCCCGATCCGGACCGGGGTGCCGGCCGGGGTGTGCTTGACCGCGTTGCCGACCAGGTTGGTGACCACCTGCCGCAGCCGCGCCTCGTCACCGATGACGGGCGCGGCGCCGGGTGCGCCGGTGCCGGCCGGGCCGGTGAGCGCGACCGGGCGGCTGGGGTCGAGGGCGGTGAGGTCGTGCAGCGCGTCGGCGGCGAGGGTGCGCAGGTCCATCGGGGCGAGGTCGAGCGGGCGCTCCTCGTCCAGCCGGGCGAGCACCAGCAGGTCCTCGACCAGGGCGCCCATCCGGTCGGCCTCGCTCTCGATCCGGGTCATGGTCCGCTTGACGTCGGCCTCGGTGGGCAGCGCGCCCATCCGGTAGAGCTCGGCGAAGCCGCGGATCCCGGCCAGCGGGGTGCGCAGCTCGTGCGAGGCGTCCGCGACGAAGCGCCGCATCCGGGCCTCGGATTCGGCGCGGGCCGCGAAGGCCGCCTCGATCTGGGTGAGCATCCCGTTGAGCGCGATCGCCAGCCGGCCGACCTCGGTGCCCGGGGAGAGCTCCGGCATCCGGTGCGACAGCTCGCCGGCCGCGATCCGTTCGGCGCCCTCCTCGATCCGGCGCAGCGGCCGCAGTCCGGCCCGCACCGCGAAGAAGCCGAGCGCGGCGATCAGCACCAGGACGCCGCCGCCGATGGCCAGGAAGGAGGTGTTCAGCTTGTCGAGGGTGGCGTCGATGTCCTCGCGGGAGACGGCCACCATGACGTGCGTCGGGGTGACCGCCGGCGCGGCGTACGCGCTGGGGGCGGCGGCCTGCCCGCGGGGCGGCTGGAGCGGCAGCACCAGCACCCGCCAGCGGTGGTGGCCGCGCTGGTCGGGCAGGTCGAAGGGGACGTCGGGGGCGGTCCTGGCCGGGTCCAGCCCGGCCAGCTGGGGCGCCGGGTCGCTGTCCGAGACGGGCTGGCGCATCAGCGCCTGGACCTTGCCGTCCGAGGAGAGGTACTGCACCAGGTACTGGCTGGGCAGGCTGACCCGCCGGCCGGCGACGGCTGGCTTTCCGGCGGCCGGCGCGGTCAGCTGGCCCGGTGGCTTGCGGGAGAGCGGCGGCCCGTACCGCTGGAGCTGCTCGTCCAGCTGCTGCACCAGCTGGCTCCGTACGGTGCCGAGCACGAAGGTGTCGCTGACCACGAGCCCGGTGGTGACCAGCGCGAGCGCCAGCACCAGCAGCCGGGCGCGCAGCGACAGCCGGGAGGAGAACCGGGCGAGCACGGGCGGGCCGGTCAGCCCTGCGGGGGGCGGCGCAGGGCGTAGCCGATGCCGCGCACGGTGTGGATCAGCTTGGGGCCGTGCGCCGGGCCGGAGTCGAGCTTGCGGCGCAGGTAGGAGATGTACGACTCGACGATGGAGAGGTCCCCGCCGAAGTCGTAGGCCCAGACGTGGTCGAGGATCTGCGACTTGGAGACCACCCGGCCGACGTTGGCCATCAGGTAGTGCAGCAGCTTGAACTCGGTCGGGGAGAGCGAGACGGGGGTGCCGCCCCGGGTGACCTCGTGGGCGATCGGGTCGAGGCTGAGGTCGGCGACGACCAGCCGGCCGTCCTCGGCGGGCCCGCCGGCCCGGCGCAGGATGGCGCGGATCCGGGCGATCAGCTCCTCCAGGCTGAACGGCTTGGTGACGTAGTCGTCCGCACCGGCGGCCAGGCCCTGCACCTTGTCGCCGACGCCGTCCTTGGCGGTGAGGAAGAGCACCGGCAGGTGGTCGCCGGGGTGCCCGTGGGCCGGTCCGGCTATCTGTCCGCGGCTGGTGCGCTCGCGCAGCTTCTCGACGACGGTGAAGCCGTCGAGGTCGGGGAGCATCACGTCGAGGACGACCAGGTCGGGGCGCTCGGCGGCGACCAGTTCCAGCGCCTCGGTGCCGCTGGCGGCGGAGGCGACGCGGAAGCCGGAGAAGCGCAGCGAGGCGGAGAGCAGTTCGCGGATGTTGGGCTCGTCGTCCACGACGAGCAGGAACGCTTCGCCCTGGCCCCCGGCCACCGTGGAGCCGCCTGGTGTGGTGACAGTGCCTTGCACGGGGCTTTCGCCTCCCGGTCGGACGATGACGTTCAGCATGAGGCTAGCCCCCGGAGGCTATGCGGCATGGATGAATGTTGGATTAACACCTTATCGGTCGGTTTTTGGGCGAGAGGCGCGCAGGGGTGGGCTCGGTGGTGTGCGTACGGGCGTGAACACGCCCAGCGGGCGCGTGCCGGGCATGACGCGCCTCACTTCTGCGCCCCGCTCCCGCTCGGCCCCAGCCCGCTCGCGCTCGGCCGCAGCCCGCTCCTGCGCGAACGCCCCTCCGTCCAGGGCCGGAGCTTCTCCGGGTTGCGCACCGCCCAGATGTGGGTGATCAGCCCCTCGGCGATCCGGAACGCGAACACCGTGACGGTGACGCCGTCCACCTGGGCGACCAGGCCGGGCCCGCCGTTGACGGTGCACTCCAGCAGCGTGATCCCGGGCGCGAAGCGGTCGGAGTCCAGGTGGGCGGCGGCGATCCGCTCCCGCCCGGTCAGCGGGTGCGGCAGCGCACCGACCAGACCGCCACCGTCGGCGATCACGGTGGCCTCCGGGTCCAGGACGCCCATCAGCGACCTGAGGTCCTTCGCCTCCCAGGCCCGCTTGAACTCCCGGACGACGCCGGCCTGCGCGCCCGTCGGCGCCGCCGGGGCCCGCCCGGCCCGGATCCGGCGGCGGGCGGAGGTGGCCAGCTGACGGCAGGCCGCCGGGGTTCGGCCGACGATCGCGGCCACCTCGGCGAAGGGGTAGCGGAAGACGTCGTGGAGGACGAAGGCGACGCGCTCGGCCGGGGTCATGGCCTCCAGGACCACCAGGAACGCCATGCTGACCGACTCGTCCAGGGTGATCCGGTCCGCCGGATCCGTCCCCGGGCCGCCGGCGGGATCCGTCCACTCCCGGCTGTCCGGCAGCGGCTCGGGGATCCACTCGCCCACGTAGCGCTCCCGCCGCACCCGGGCCGAGCCGAGCAGGTTGAGGCAGATCCGGCTGGCCACCGTGGTCAGCCAGCCGCCGGGCGAAACGATCGCCTCCCGCTCGCGCCTGGGCAGCGCGTACCAGCGGGCGTAGGTCTCCTGCACCACGTCCTCAGCGTCGGCCAGTGAACCGAGCATCCGGTACGCCAGGTTGGTCAGCCGGCGCTGCTCGCCCAGGATCGCGCCCGGGCCCGGCCCGGTCGTGGTGCCGCCCTCTGCTTCCCGCACCGTGTCCCACCCCTTCGCCTCGTTCGACTCGTTCGACTCGACGGTTCCCCGCTCCCCTTATGACAGGGCGGCGGCCCGGAATGTGACACCTCCCCCACGCCCTTTCCCCGCCACCTCACAATCCGAGCGGCTGTCCTGTCGTACCGGTCGCACCGGTCGCACGGACGCACCGGTCACGCGGAACGGAGAACCCGATGAACGACTTCCAGGCGATCGCCGACCGCGTCGAGATCACGGCCCTGCAGGCCGAGTTCACCGACGCGGTGATGATGCGCGACCGCGCCCGCCTCGCCGCGCTGTTCACCCCGGACGGCGTGCTGCGGATGCCCGACGTCCCCGTCGAGCTGACCGGCCCGGAGCAGATCCGCGTCGGCGGCGAGAAGCTCCAGGAGCAGTGGGACTTCTTCATCCAGAACACCCACCCGGGCGCGATCCGGATCGACGGCGACACCGCGACCGGCCGCGCCCACATGCATGAGATCGCCCGCCTGAAGAACGGCTTCCAGGGGCTCAACTACGCCGTCTACCATGACCGTTACCGGCGTACGGCGGACGGCTGGCGGTTCACCGAGCGGGTCTACGAGACCCGGTACCTGGACCGCAGCCCGCTGACCGGCTCGGCACCGGACTCGTCCGGCCCGACCCGTCCGGCCGCGCACATCGACCCGACGCACACCGACCCGGCGCCCGCCGACCGCCTGGAGCGGGCGGCCGCCGCGCTGGCGGCGAACGGCTTCACCGTCGAGCTGCTGGACGACGCCGCCGCCGCGCGCACCCGGGTCGCGGAGCTGATCCCGGCCGGCGCCGCCGTCTTCACCGGGGCCAGCGAGACCCTCCGGCTCTCCGGCATCGAGGAGGACGTCAACGGCGGCGACCGCTACCGGGCCGTGAAGCCCCGCGCGCTGGCCATGGACCGGGCCACCGAGGGCGACGACATCCGTCGGACGGTCGCCACTCCCGATGTCGCGCTCGGCAGCGTCGCCGCCGTCACCGAGACCGGCGCGCTGGTCGTCGCCTCGGCCACCGGCAGCCAGCTGCCCGGCTACGCCGGTGGCGCCGGGCGGGCGATCTGGGTCGTCGGGGCCCAGAAGGTCGTCCCGGACCTCCCCGCCGCCCTGCGCCGCCTGGAGCACCACGTCCTCCCGCTGGAGTCCGACCGCGCCCGCGCCGCGTACGGCGGGCCGAGCGCCGTGAACCAGCTCCTGGTGCTCAACGCCCCGGCCCGGCTCACCCCGGGGACCGTGCTGCTGCTGCGCGAGGCCGTCGGCTTCTGAGGGGCGGAATCCCTCCGTTCCCCCCTGCTATGATTTGCGTCGAGGCGAAGGCAGTGCTTTCGAGCAATTGCCCGGCCCGATCATTTCGGTGGTCATAGCGTGAGGGAAACGCCCGGTCACATTCCGAACCCGGAAGCTAAGCCTTACAGCGCCGATGGTACTGCAGGGGGGACCCTGTGGGAGAGTAGGACGCCGCCGAATTCTTCTTACGGCCCCTGCCGTGTCCGACAGAGACACGGCAGGGGCTTTTTCATTTCCCGGCATTTCCTCCGCCATTTCGCTTTCCCGCTGCCCCGCGCGCCGCGGCGCACGCTCCGGCGCATCCGGCATGTGAGACGTCGGGTCCCGGAAGAGCCGCTTTGCGGGGATCTGAGAGGATGGCGAACATCGAAACAGACTTGCGTCTCGCCAACTGAGACTGCAATATCATGGTATGGACAACACTAGCGGCGTCGGCGTTCTCGACAAGGCCGCTCTGGTGCTCAGCGCACTGGAGTCGGGCCCCGCCACGCTGGCGGGGCTGGTCGCCGCCACCGGTCTGGCGCGCCCCACCGCCCACAGACTCGCCGTCGCACTCGAACACCACCGCCTGGTCACCCGTGACATGCAGGGCCGGTTCATCCTCGGCCCCCGCCTGTCCGAACTCTCCGCCGCCGCCGGCGAGGACCGACTGCTCGCCACCGCGGGCCCCGTCCTCACCCACCTGCGCGACGTCACCGGAGAAAGCGCGCAGCTCTACCGCCGCCAAGGCGAGATGCGCATCTGCGTCGCCGCGGCCGAACGACTCTCCGGCCTGCGCGACACCGTCCCCGTCGGCAGCACCCTGCCGATGAAGGCCGGCTCCGCCGCCCAGGTCCTCCTCGCCTGGGAAGAACCCGAGCGCCTCCACCGAGGCCTCCAGGGCGCCCGCTTCACCGCCACCGCACTCAGCGGCGTCCGCCGCCGCGGCTGGGCCCAGTCCATCGGGGAACGCGAGCC
Organism: Kitasatospora sp. NPDC001132; assembly: GCF_053598415.1. Taxonomy (NCBI): domain Bacteria; kingdom Bacillati; phylum Actinomycetota; class Actinomycetes; order Kitasatosporales; family Streptomycetaceae; genus Kitasatospora; species Kitasatospora sp. NPDC001132. Next base: position 218,711 of record NZ_JBSFKF010000007.1, read on the forward strand.
GGGCGTCGCGTCCGTCTCCGCCCCCGTCCGCGGGCCCTCCAACCGCGTGGTGGCCGCCGTCTCCGTCTCCGGCCCCATCGAGCGACTGACCCGCCACCCGGGCCGGCTGCACGCCCAGGCCATCATCGAAGCCGCCAACCGGCTCACCGAGGCCCTCCGCCGCAGCTGACGGAACCCGGCTTGACGGAGCACGACGGAAAGGGCCGCGTCCGAGGATCCGATCTCCTCGCACGCGGCCCTTTCCGTCTTCTCGGCCGTCCGTTCCTCCTACGGTTCGAGGCGGTGCGGGCCCCGGAAGAGGAAAGTCGCCTCGCGGATCGACGGCAGGCCGAGGGCGAGCATCAGCAGCCGGCCGAGTCCGAGCCCGAAACCGCCGTGCGGCGGAGTCCCGTAGCGGAAGCAGTCGAGGTACCCGGAGAGCGGCGCGGTGTCCATGCCCTTCTCCCCGGCCTGGGCGACGAGGCGGTCGTACCGGTGCTCGCGCTGGGCGCCGGTGGTGATCTCCACGCCCTTCCACAGCAGGTCGAAGGACTCCGTGACGGTCGGGTCGTCCTCCGGCCGCAGGTGGTAGAACGGCCGCACGGCGGCCGGGAAGCGGGTGACGAAGACGAACTCGTGCCCGGTCTCCTCGGCGATCAGGGCGCACAGCCTGCGCTCGCCCTCGGGGTCGAGGTCGTCCTTGACGCCCTCCGGGTCCCAGCCGGTGGCGCGGAGCCGGGCCAGCGCGTCGGCCATCGTGATCCGGGGGAACGGCAGTTCGGGAACCGTCACCGGGGTGCCGAAGTGCTCGGCGATCGCCGAGCCGTGCCGCTCGGCCACGGCGGCGAGGACGCGGTGCAGCATCCGCTCCTCGAAGGCCATCACGTCCTCGACCCCGTCGATCCAGGCGATCTCGGCGTCGACCCCGGTGAACTCGGTGGCGTGCCGCGAGGTGAACGACGGCTCGGCGCGGAACACCGGCCCGATCTCGAAGACCTTGTCGATGCCGCCGGCGATGGCCATCTGCTTGTAGAACTGCGGGGACTGGGCCAGGTAGGCGGTCCGGCCGAAGTAGCCCACCTCGAACACCTCGGCGCCCGACTCGGAGGCCGTCCCCATCAGCTTGGGCGTGTGCAGCTCGGTGAACCCCTCCTCAGCCGCCACCTCGCGCATCGCGCGCTCGACGGTGGTCTGGACGTCGAAGACCAGGTGCTGGGAGGGGCGCCGGATGTCGAGGAACCGCCAGTCCAGGCGCTGGTCGATGCCGGTCTTCTCGTCGATCGGCAGCTTCGGCTCGGCCGGCGAGACGATCTCCAACCGGGACGGAACGATCTCCAGGCCGCCCAGCTTCACCTGCGGGTTGGCGACCACCTTCCCGGTGATCTTCACGGCGGACTCGACCGTCACGCCCTCGAAGGCCGCCTCGACGGCGTCGCCCTCCCCACCACGGAGGTGGGTGACCTGCACGAGCCCGGTGTGGTCCCGGACCAGTACGAACTGGATGCGCCGCTGGAGCCGGAGCGTGTTGACCCACCCGTAGACGGTGACCGTCTCCTGGAGGTGCTCGGGCAGCTCGGCGACAAGGGTGCGCGTCATGACAGGGAACTCCCTGGGTTTGCGGGCGCGTTGGTCGCGCCACGTCGACGGGCGGTAAACGGCCGCCCTGGGCGAGATCACCGTAGGGGATCAAGCCCGTACGAGTCGCCCCGTTTTTCCCCCGTGTGTCAGAGATCCCACCTGCTCCGCGTGCCGTCGGGCGCCGTGTAGCCGACGAACTGGCCCTCCGGCCCGGCCTCGACGGTGAACCACTCCCGGCGGGGCCGGTTCCGGTCGAGCCAGGTCCGGTGGGCGGCCTCGACCGTCCGCCAGAGGTCCCGGGGGCCGCCGAGAACGACCGTCCGGCCCTGCCCGTGGGCGGTCGAGCCGTCCGCACTGTCGCGCAGGGCATGGCCGTCGCGGACGACGGTGGGGCCGAGGTGGAGATCGGCCCAGAACGCGAACCCCGGGTCGTCCAGGACATGCGAGTCGGTCTCCGTGGCCCTGCGGTTCGCCTGCGGCCCGGGCCCCGTCCGCGCGGCGTCCGTTCCGTCGCGCAACGGCATGAAGCCGACCGGACGGTGCAGGAAGCGCCCGACCGCACGGCCGTCCGGCAGCTTGGTCAGCCTGGCCACCGCGCCGCCGACCGGGGCGACGATGAGGCCCCCGGGCGCGCACTGGTCCAGCCAGCTGCGGGGGATGCGGCGGACGGCGCAGGTGGCGATGATCCGGTCATACGGCGCGGCGGCCAGGTACCCGTCGGCCCCGTCGGCTTGGACCACGGTGGGCTCGAACCCGGCCTCGCGCAGCCGGGTTCGAGCGGTGGCCACCAGTTGCTCGGTGCGATCGATGGTGGTGACGTGCGCCGCACCGGCGAGGTGGCAGAGCAGAGCGGCGTTGTAGCCGGTGCCGGTACCGATCTCCAACACCCGGTCCCCGGGCCGGACGTCCAGCGCGTCGAGCATGTCGGCCATCAGGCTCGGCAGCGTGGACGAGGAGGTCGCCGGCCCACTCACACCCTCCGGCCCGGCGTTCTCCGCGTGCACGCCGTCGACCTCGGTGACCAGCACCCGGTCCGCGTACACCTCCCGCAACCAGGCCTCGTCGTCCCGCCACGGCCGGTGGACGCCGGATTCCTCGCGGTAGAACACCGGCACGAACGGATGCCGGGGCACGTTCAGGAACGCCTCGACCACCCGCGAGGTCAGCACGGCGTTCCCGCGCTCGACCTCCGAGGCCAACGCGATGCGCGCTCGCAGGAGTTGGTCTTCGCCGTAGCGGGTGGTCGTCGTCATGCCAGGTCGGTCCCTTCCAGGTAGTCGCAGATGGCGGCAGTGATGGGCAGACCGGTCGCCTGCTCGACGAACCCGTACTGCCCGTTGGGGTTCACCTCCAGGAACGTCCAGTCCCCCGAGGTGGACACGACGAAGTCGAAGGCCCCGTAAGGGAGTTCCAGCTTGCCGAGCATCCGGAGGACCGCCTTCGCCACCTCGGGCGGCGGATCGCACACCCGGTACGTCAGGCTGTCGTAGTCGCTGCGCCAATCCACCTCTGCTGCTTCGGAGTTCGCGTGGATCTCGGCGGCAAACAGCCGTCCTCCCACGGCCGTGAGGCGCACTTCGTGAGCTTTGGGAATCCATTCCTGGAACAGATGTGCCGTGGTGGAGATCGACGGATGCTCGACCTCATCCCCTTGCAGCACGCTCGCGTACACGGCAACCGACCGGCCGCCGACGGTCCCGCGGACGGGGGTGAAGGGCTTGTAGATCACGGGAGCCCCGATGCTCTTCGCGAACTCCCTTGCGGCTTCCGGGCTGTTGGTGATCATCGTTCGCGGGACCCGGAGCCCTGACTCGGCCGCCACCCGGAGCTGGAACGGCTTGTACTCGGCGTCGGCCGCTCGGCCCGGTGGCGGCAGCCACCGGCAGGGCAGCGCCGACAGCAGGCCCCCGAACCCTCGGCGCGCCTCGGCGGCGGCCACACTGCGGGCCTCAACAGGCATCTCTTCCGGGAACTCCGGTGCCGTGGGCCGGCGGTAGTAGACCGACCGAACCGCCGAGAGGTCGAGCGTGCGCCGATCGGTGGTCAGCGTCCCGGCCCAGACGGCCCCCGTCCCGTCGAGGCCGGCCGCCACGGCCGGCCTCGACGGGAACCACGCCGTGTCCGTCCGGAAGACGGGAGTTCCACGCCGGTTCAGCTCGACGTCGGAGCTCACGAGGAAGATCGCACGTCACCCAGATACTCCACCCGGCGTTCCTGTAGTCGTCCGGCTGCTCCTCGCCCGCGAGGAAGGCACGATAGGCGTCGACTCCACCGGACTGGCTGTAGTCGTCGAGCGTTTCCAGCCGGAAGGCCTCCCGCTCGAACGCCGAGAACCAGTCCCCGAGGGTCCTGGATGAGGTTGTCACGGACGGCCTTTCGAATGAGTTCGACAGGAATTTCGACCACGGACTCATGCGCCGGGATCCGGAGACCGTGTTCAGTCATGTGCTCACCCTGGACGGCGATGGTGCCGCGATCCGTGAGGTACAGGGTCGGGCACTCGCCCTCTCGCAGGAACCTACAAGCCGGGTCGGCTTCACAGTGCCTCCTTGCTCGTTCCGGTCTCCGGACGATGCTCCCGAAGTGAGCCCGGTGCGGGCAAGACGTTCACGTTGCCGGTTCTGGAAACTGGGCCAGCTTCGAACACCTGCTGGAAAACGTAGCGCCACACGGACGCGCCGGCGGCCAGTTCACAGGGCGGAAGCCCCGCCCTCGGCCGGGTCAAACGGAACAGCTGACGCCGAGCCGGCCGGCGGCCTGCTGGGCGTCCTGCCAGTGGGAAACGGCGCCGCCGAGGTCGGAATTCGCTGCCGCAACCGCCAGAATCACGCTGTCCAGATCGGCCACATTGGCGGAGCCGAGGTCCGCAGAGGCCTTGTAAACGCTCTGCGAGCCAGCCGCCTGCGCATTGATGATCGCATCCACATTCGACTTGTCACTTCCCGGGCGAGGTATCGCCTGGAGGTCGCCCACGAGCTTCTGCTGGTCCCCCGCAAGGGAGTTGACCGCGTCTGTGAGGTTGTTGAAATCGCCTTGCGGGACCGATCCCGTTTGGGCGTCCTGAGCCACCACTGCGATCGCTTCCTGCGTACTTCTCAGGTCCTTGTTGACGTCTCTGGCGTCCACGTTGCACACACTTGTAGCCTTTGACGTCCATTCACCGATCGAAGGCGGTTTCGGCCACAGCGTGAAATAGAGGGTCAGGGCCGCCGCGATCGCCGCCACGATTCCGGCCAGCCATCCTATCTTCCCTGACAGGCCGCTCTTCTTGGTCGCTTGGTTCTCGCTCATCCTGCACCATCGCACAGAGGATTAGCACCCCTGAAAAGGCGCTCGCGAAAACGGATAGCACGTGCCCTCGCCCATTTCCTTCTCAGGGAAATCGAGAGCACCGCGGGTGCCTTCCGAACGCGGACACGGGGCGTCAGTGGAGCTGGGACTGCCAGTCGGCGGGGACCTTGCCGGCGGGGCCCGGGGTGGGTTGGGTGGTGGGGTGGGCGGTCGGGGGTGCCAGGGGCGGGCCTTCGTAGTAGGCGCCGGTGTCGAGGTTCCAGAACCAGTCCTCGCCGGGCTCGAAGCTGACCAGGAAGGGGTGGCCGGCCTGGCGGGCGTGCTTGGTCGCGTGCTGGGCGGGGGAGGAGTCGCAGCAGCCGATGTGGCCGCAGGCCGCGCAGCGGCGCAGGTGGAACCACCAGCCGTCGTCGGCCAGGCACTCCTCGCAGCCGTCGCCGCTGGGCACCGCGGTGGGGTCGATTCCGGGGATCGGGTCGCCGGTCATGCCTGCCTCCTCGGCTGAGCGGTCCGTCCCCACCAGCGTGGCCCCGCCGTGGTGGTGCTGCCAGTCCGGCGTGGTCCTACGCTGGCTGAGGGGGATCGGGGCACCACCGGCATCACCGGCAACCGGCATCAACCGGCACCACCTCACGGAGTCGCCATGGCCACCACGAAATGGTTCTTCGAGCCCAGCCACACCGGCGCGGAGTTCCGCGCCCGGCACATGATGGTCACCTACGTGCGGGGCCAGCTGAAGAACGTGCAGGGCTTCCTGGAGGTCGATCCGGACGCCCCGGAGAAGGCCCGGGTCGAGGCGACCATCGACGCGACCCAGGTGTACACGGGCGCGCCCGAGCGGGACGCGCACCTGCGCAGCGCCGACTTCTTCGACGTCGAGCGCCACCCGACCTGGACGTTCGTCGGGTCGAAGGTCCACCAGGTGAGCGCGAGCTGCTTCGAGGTCACGGGGGAGCTCACCATCCGCGGTGTGACCCGCCCGGTCACCTTCGACGTGACGTACCTCGGGCAGTGGGACACCCCGTGGTGGGAGGACGGGCGCGACCTGGGCCCGCGGCGGCGCGCCGGCTTCACCGCGACCACCCGGATCAACCGGCAGGACTTCGGCGTGAGTTGGAACGACGTGGTGGACCGGGGCGGTGTGGTGGTCGGCGACATGGTCGACGTCGAGGTCGATGTCGAGGCGGTCCTGGACACCGAGGGCGGAGCCGCCTGACCGCCCCACGGGAAAGCCGGGCGCCCCGATGCAGCGGGGCGCCCGGCCGCTGAAGCCGGATGGAGCCGACTACCGGACGAACTCGGCGTATTCCTTGAAGCTGATCTGGCCGTCGCTGTTGTCGTCCGCCCACTTGAAGATCGCCTCGGCGTTGGCGTCGCTCACCTTGGGGTCCTGCTGGACGTGGGCCTTGAGCTCGGCGGCGCTGATGAATCCGTCGCCGTCGGTGTCGATCTGGTCGAATGCGGCCTTCTTCTCGGCTTCGCTGGTCATGATCTTCCTTTCGGGGGAGGTGGCTTCGCGCCCGGAGCACCCCGTAACGGCGTCCACTGCTACGGGGGGACGATCGGGAGCGGCGGGTCGGGAGGGCCGGCGGGTATCAGGCGAGCGCCAGGCTGATCTGCTCGTTGAAGACCACCCAGTGCTGGCCCGGGTCCTTGGCGTCGCACGGCTTGGTGGAGACGTTCGGGGTGCCCCAGGCGTTGGCCAGGCAGTAGGCCGGGGCGAAGGTCAGCGAGATCTGCTGGCCGTTGACCGTCCAGTACTGCCCCTGGTCTTTGGGGTTGCAGGCCTTCGTGGAGACGTCCGGGGCGTTCCAGGTGTTGGCGAAACAGTAGGCCGGCGCCTTGGCGAGGGAGATCTGCTCGCCCGAGAGCTTCCAGTGCTGGCCGTTGTCGTTGGCGTCGCACGGCTTCGTGGAGACGTTCGGGGTGCCCCAGGCGTTGGCGAGGCAGTAGAGCCCGGGGGTGCGCGGGGCGCGGTGGGTGGTGTCGGCGGCCCCGGCCCCGCCGGCCGGCAGGAAGGAGGCCGTCAGGGCCAGCGTGGCGACGGCGAGCGTCTTGCGGAGTGCGATGGCCATGAGGCGGATTCCGTTCTCGCTGGCGGCCGTGCGGTTCGCGCACAACCATGAGGGTTCTTTCCCTGCTCGGGCCCGAGCGCAAGGAAAGTGATAGCAGCGATCGAGGACGAACCACTGCTGACGTGCACCGTGTTCATCCGAACGAGTAACCCGGTGCGCCGGCGCTGACGGGAAGCGATGAGGGGGAACGGCTTCAGCGGGTCCGTGAACCATACGGCCCCGAAAATCGAATAGACCGCGTCCGATCTTTCGGCGGCCCCTTGCGGAGAGAAAGGGGCCGCCGGAACGCACCGCGCCGGTGTCCAGGCATGGCGGCGCGGGGAGTCGGCCGGGCCGACTTCCCGCGCGGGGAGCCTTCGGAGCGGCCCTGAGCCGTGGCGGCCGGGCCGGCGCGCTTCGGCTGGTGCGGCACGTAGGTTGGCATGGTGACCGACTCATTGCCGCCCGGCGGCGTCGTGCTCGATGCGGACGAACTGGCAGCCCGGTGGGCGGACCCGTGGCGGCCGGAACAGGTCGCGGAGCGGCTGGCCGGCGTGAGCACCAGCTGGTGCGTCGCGGCGGGGTGGGCGCTCGACCTGTTCCTCGGGCGACAGTCGCGGCCGCACGGCGACCTGGAGATCGCGGTGCCCACGGCGGGATTCCCGGAGGTCCGGGGCCGCTTCCCGGACCACGTGTTCGACGCGGCCGGTTCGGGACGGGTCTGGCCGGCGGCCGGTGCGGAGGCCCTGGCGGCCACCCACCAGACCTGGCTGCGGGAGCCGGACAGCGGGCGGTTCCTGCTCGACGTCTTCCGCGAGCCGCACGACGGCAGGACCTGGGTCTGCCGACGGGACGAGCGGTTGCGGCTGCCGTACGAGGACGTCATCGAGCGGACGCCCGACGGGATTCCTTACCTGGCGCCGGAGTTGGTGCTGCTGTTCAAGGCGAAGGCGGCACGGCCCAAGGACCGGGCGGACTTCGACACCGTGCTGCCGCTGCTGAGTCGGGCGAGGCGGGAAGCCCTCGGCGGGTGGCTGGAGCAGATCCACCCCGGGCATCCGTGGCTGGTGGAGCTGGCAGGGTAGCGGACACCTCGAACGTCGTGGCCCCGTCGAGCAACAGCTCGACGGGGCCACGGCGCTACGGGCCTAGAAGTACACGAGGGTCCCGAGCCAGTGAGCCTCACGCTCTGGCCTGTCGCGCAGGAGCGACAGGCCAGAGGACGGGTCGCTAGGCGGTGGTGGTCAGGTGGTCGAAGTCGCCGGCCTTCGCGCCCTGGAGGAAGGCGGCGAACCTGGGGGTGGTCGTGCGGACGATGACGTCGCCCTCGTCGGACTCCCGAAGTTCGATCACGCCATCAGCCGCACGGACCTCAACACATTCGGAGTTGGCGGCCGAGTAACTGGACTTCTGCCAGGTGGAGTCAGACATGTTTGCTTTCCATATCCTTCTTGATGGTTTGAATGAAATCCCGAGACTCTTCCTCCGAGAGGGCCGCCGAATCGAGCCGGTCGAGCCGGGAGCGGAACTGAGCGATTTGGGCCGGAGCGTCGAAGATCACGCTGTCGAGGCCTGAGTCCATCTGCACCGTGTCGAGCTCGGGGATCGGGCCTTCAACGTACGTGAAGTTCTCGTAGTTGACCGGGAGCGTGTCCACGTCGAACAGGACGACTCGGATCGATACGGTCGACTGTTCGGAGTCCTCGATGAGGCCGCCAAGCTGCTCGGCTTGGACCTTGGGGCCGCTGAACTGCATGCGCAGCGCCGCCTCATGGATGAAGGCTGAGTACGGAGTCTCGCCAGAACGGACCACGTTCTGCCGCTGCATGCGGAAGGCGGCCCGCAGGTCAACCTCGTGCTGGGGAAGGTGCGGGACTCCTCGGGCAAAGACTGCAGAAGCGTAATTCGTGGTTTGGAGCAACCCGGGGATGAAGGCCATGGTGTAGGTCGAGAGCGCGCGGGCACGGCTCTCCATCTCGGCCATCTCCAGGAAGTGCTGCGAGAGGCGCCCGCGGTACTCCTCCCACCAACCGCCCCTGTCACGGTCCGTGATGATGTCCGTCAGCGCATCGATCAAGGGCTCGTTCACGCACATGCACAACGCGGCGATCGTCCGCAGGCGTTCGACGCTGATGCCGGTCTTCCCGCTCTCCATCTGGGTCACGTGGGCGGGGTTGATACCAAGAGCGCGAGCGAGTTGGCTGCCGCCGAGACCGGCCTGCTCCCGCATCCTGCGCAGCTCTGCGCCCAACCGCAGCTGACGGAGGGTCGGGTTCGATCGTAGGGCCATGGGATCAGTCTGCCTCAGAGCGGTAGCCACGTCCGGGTGAACTTCTTGCGGATCGCCACAAGTTTGTGGCGATCCGCGCTATCGTCATTCCCAGATCGATCCGACGGATCGTCAGCATCCCATGATTTCCGGGCAGTAGGCGCCTGCTGCCCTCCTGCCGAAGAGCAACCGCATCCCGGCCTGGCTCACGGCTCCCTTCTCCTCCCCACACCACAGCCTCGCGGAGGTTCCCGTGTGCACCCGTATCACCCCCTCGATCACCCTCACCCGGCAGGCCCTGCGGGACGTCCTGATCCGCGCCGCCTGGGACCCCGAGACCATCATCGCCGCCGAGTTGGCCCTCGACGAGCTGATCGTCAACGCCTGGCGGCACGCCGACACCGCCTCGCCCGTCGTCTACTTCTCCCTCCTCGGCCGCACCCTCCGGGTCTGCGTCGCGGACGAGAGCTCCATGCTCCCCGACGAGCAGTCCCGCAACCTCCTCGCCGAGTCCGGCCGGGGTCTCCAGCTCGTCGCCGGGCTCACCCACCGCTGGGGCGTCGACCCCCAGAAGCGTGGCAAAACGGTCTGGTACGAGCTGGACTCGGCCGCGTGACCCGCGAGCCGATCGCGCCGGACGACCCCCGGATGCGGGACTTCACCCCCTCCCACATCACCGCCCTCCTCGGCGAACTCCACCGGCGAGGTCTCCCGTACGGACTCCTCTGGGGCTCCGCCTCGGCCGGCGAGACCATCCTCGACGGGCGCCTCCTGGTCGACTTCGGCAACGCGCCCGTCTCCACCCTCCTCAACCTCCTCCACCTGCTCCGGGAGCTGGACCGGGAGGCGGCGTGGGAGCGGTGAGACGCCTCGAACCGCGCTGAGCACATGCGGAGGCCCTCGCCCGGGGAAGGGGCGAGGGCCTCGCGGTCGTCCGTCGGCTCCGGGTCAGCCGCCGGACGGGTTCCTGGGCGCGCCACCGCCACCGAAGCCCCCGCCACCGAAGCCGCCCGCACCGGCAGCCCCTTCGACGAGCTGGCTGGCGGTGTAGCCACCGTTGGCGTCGGGGGTGCCGACGACGGTCACGCTCTGGCCGGGCTGGAGGTCGGCGACCTTGCCCTCCTTGTTGAGCTGGACCTTCGTCGCGTCGCCGGTGGTGACCTTGATGGTGTTGCCGTTGGAGTCCGTCAGGTAGACGGTGTTGCCGTCCACGGCCTTGACCGTGCCACGAGCGAAACCACCCTGGCCCTGGCCCTGGCCCTGGCCGCCCTGCCCCTGGCCCCTACGGCCGGAGCCGCTCTGCCCGTAGCCGCCCGCCCCGTATCCCCCCGCCGCGGAGGCCGCAGCCGGCCGGGAGGCGGAGGACTTCCCACCCCCCGAGGAGGACCCCTGGTTCTGCTGGAACCAGACCCCGCCCGCGAACGCGCCGGTGGCGATCACGCCACCCGCCAGCACCAGGCTGAGCCAGGGCAGCTTCCTCCTCGGCGGCGCGGCCAGTTCGGCGCTCACGTCCCGCGCGTCCGGCGGGGTGGCCAGCAGGGCGACCTGCTCGGCCGGCGTACCGGCCTCGGTCGTGGCGACCGTGGCGATCTCTTTGCTGCTCATGGATGGAGTCCTACTCGTGCCGGAGGGCGTCGATCGGCCGCAGCGAGGCGGCCCGGTTGGCGGGGTAGCTGCCGAAGAACAGCCCGATGGCGACGGCGATGGCGAACGCGCCCAGCACGCTCTCGGGGATCACCACCGGCTTGATGCCGACGATGCTGAAGTGCGAGCCGGCGATCCCGGCCGCCACCCCCAGCCCCGCGCCGATCACCGACAGCAGCGTCGACTCGGTGAGGAACTGCCCCAGGATCACCGCACGCGGCGCGCCGAGCGCCTTGCGGATGCCGATCTCGCGCGTCCGTTCGGTGACCGTCACCAGCATGATGTTGGTGATCCCGATCCCGCCGACCAGCAGCGAGATCGCCGCCACCGCGCCGAGCAGCACGGTGAAGGTCTTCGTCGTGCTCTCCCTCGCCGTGAGCAGCGAGGCCTGGCTGGTGATCCGGAAGTCCGCCTTGGCCGGGTCGGCGATCGCGTGCGTCCCGAGCAGGACCCGGGTGATCTCCGACTGGGCCGCCGTGGTGCTGTCCGCGGACGAGGCCTGGACCAGGATCTGGTTGACGGAGCCGAAGCCGGTGAAGGCGTTCTGCACCGTCGGCAGGGGGGCGATCACCACGTCGTCCGGGTCGGTGAAGCCGCTGCCGCCCTTGGCCTGGAGCACGCCGACCACGGTGAACGGCGTGCCGCCCAGGACCACCGACTTGCCGACAGGGTCCTCGGTGTCGAACAGCTGCTTGGCCGTCGTCGCGCCGAGCACCGCGACCTTGCGCGAGGCGAGGACGTCGTCGTCGGTGAAGTACTCGCCGTGCGCGACCTTCTGGTTGGCGGTCTCGAAGTACGACGGGTAGGTGCCGACGACCGAGCCCGGGCTGTACGAGATGTTCCCGTAGAGCGCCGTCGCGCTGGTGGTGACCACCGGGGCGACGGACCTGATCGCCCCGCTGGAGGAGTCGCTCGCCAGCGCCTTGGCGTCGGCGACCGTGAGCTTCTTGACCGAGGAGGTGGCCCGGGAGCCGCCGTTCGCCGAACCGGAGCTGACCGTCAGCGCGTTGGTGCCGAGCGAGGTGATCGACTCCTTCACCGCCACCGACGAGCCGTTGCCGACGGCCAGCAGCAGGATCACCGAGGCCACGCCGATCAGCACCCCGAGCATGGTGAGCGCCGAGCGCACCTTGTTGGCGGCCAGGCCGCCGACCGCGAAGCGGAGCGTCTGCCAGAGGATCACGCCGACACCCCCGCCTCGTACGACATCCCTGCCTCGTCGAGGAAGGGCGGCGGGCCCTCGACCGGGGCCTGCCGGAGGTCGCTCACGATCTGCCCGTCCACCAGCCGCAGCACCCGCTTGGCGTGCCGCGCGACCTCGTCCTCGTGGGTGATCAGCACGACCGTGCGGCCGGTGGCGTTGAGCCCGTCGATCAGGGCCAGCACCTCCTCCGTCGAACGGCTGTCGAGGTTGCCGGTCGGCTCGTCGGCGAGCAGCATCGCGGGCGCGGTCACCAGCGCCCGCGCCACCGCGACGCGCTGCTGCTGGCCGCCGGACAGCTCGTTGGGCTTGTGGCCGGCCCGCTCGGCGAGCCCGACCAGGGAGAGCGCGGCCATCGCCCGGCGGCGCCGTTCGGCGGTGCGGACGCCCGCGTAGGCGAGCGGCAGCTCGACCTGGGCGAGGGCGGTGGTGCGGGGCACCAGGTTGAAGGACTGGAAGACGAAGCCGATCTTGCGGTTGCGCACCAGCGCGAGCTGGTGTTCGTCCAGGTGGCCGACGTCGGTGCCGTCCAGCAGGTACTGGCCGGAGGTCGGGACGTCCAGGCAGCCGAGGATGTTCATCAGGGTGGACTTGCCGGAGCCGGAGCTGCCCATCACGGCGACGTAGTCGCCCTGCTCGATGTCCAGGCTGACGCCCTGCGGTTCGCCGCTCCGCGGGTCGGACGGGCCGCGCAGCGCGTGCACGGTGGCGTCGCCGTGCCCGTACGCCTTGGTGAGCCGGCGGAGCCGGATCACCGGGACGGGGTGGGCCGGGACGCGCTTGTCGATGACGTGACGCATGACCTGGTCTCAGCCCCTGCCGCCGCGGCCGGTGCCCCCACCGGCCCCACCGGCGCCGCCGGACCCGCCGCCCGGGAAGACCTGGCCGCCACTGCCGCCGCGGTTGCCGCCGACCCCAGGGAAGGAGGCGTTCGGGAAGCCGTTCCCGCCGCTGGTGGTGGGGAGTTCGACCTTGTCGCCCTCCTTCAGCCCGGAGACCACCTGCACCGTGCTGTCGCCCTCGACCCCGACGGTGACGGTGACCCGCTCGGAGGCGCCGTCCGGCCGCACCAGGGTCGCGGTGCGCGACGCGCCGGTGCCAGAGAGCGCGGAGGTGGGCAGCGAGAGCGCGTTGTCGGCCTCGCCGGTGATCACCTGGACGGTGGCGCTGAGGCCGGTGCGCAGCGTGCTGGTGTCGCCGGAGAGCTGGAGCGTGGCCGCGTACTGGACGGCGGCGGAGCCCGCCGCACCGCCGGAGCCGCTGCTGCTGGGCAGCGAACTGACCGACAGGACGGTCGCGTTGAGCTTGGTGTCGGACTGGGCGTTCAGGGTGACGGTGGCCGCCTCGCCCTTCTTCAGCTTGAGCGAGTCCAGCTCGGAGAAGTTGGCGGTGACCTGCATCCCGGTCGGGTTGGTGAGCACGATGAAGCCGCTCGGGGCGGCCGTCGAACTCGCGCCCGTCCCCGTGGACTTGCCGGAGGAGGAGGTCCCGGAGCCGGAGCCGGTGGCCCCGACGGTGTCGCCGACCTTGCCGGAGATCGAGGCGACGGTGCCGTCCACCGAGGCGGTCAGGGTGGTCCCGGCCAGCGCCGCCCGGGCGTTGGCGAGGTTGGTCTGGGCGGTGGTGACCTGCTGCTGGGCCTGGGCCACGGCCGCGTCGTCGACCTTGGTGGTGGTGATGGTGGTGGTCTGCGGGGCGGGCGTACTGCTCCCGCCCGCCCCGCGGCCGCCGCCACCGCCGCCGGCCCCGGCGCCGGGAGAGGCGTCGGAGGTGGCACCCGGCAGCGGCTCGGTGGTCGTGGTGGTGACACCCGCCTGAGCCTTGGCGAGGTTGGCCTGGGCCGTGGTGAGGGACGCCTGGGCGGCGTCCACCTGCTGCTGGGCCGCCGTGGTGTCGACGGTGGCGAGCACCTGCCCCTTCTTCACTGCGTCCCCCACCGCCACCTTCAGCGCGGTGAGCCGGCCGCCGGTGGTGAAGTCCTGGGCGGCGTCGGTCGGTGAGACCAGGGTGCCGGTTCCGGACACGGTGGCCAGGACGGTGCCCTTGGACACCGTCGCGGTACGGGCCGCGGGCTTGGCGGAGGCCGGGCCTGAGCTGCCGCTGACCGTGGCGTACACCAGGGCGGCCCCGCCCAGCAGGGCCACGCCGAGCGCGGAGTTGACGAGGACGGCGCCTCGCCGCCGTGGGAGCACCTTCATGCCGGACAGCTTCCCGGTGCGCTCTTGCGCTGCCCTGGGCACCGGCTGGGAGAAGACTGACCGACCGGATCCGGGCATTCCGGACAGATGCCCCGGCCTCCGTCGGCGCCTTGGCCGCTCCCTGGCCAGCCGTTGGCCGAACTCCCAGCGGGCTCCCAGCGACCCACAGCCTTCCGGGAGGAGACTCGGCCGGGCGTCGAAGGACACGCCGAAGGACGCCGAAGGGCCTCGAAGGGCCTCGACGATCCGGGCGGAACGCCGCAGGGGCGCGCCGGAGAACCGGCGCGCCCCTGCGATCAACAGCAGGACGTCAGAGACATCAGAGACATCAGAGACGTCAGGAACGTCAGAGCGACTTGCGGAAGGCCTCCGCCACCGACAGGAAGATCGAGTTGCCCTCGGCCTCGCCGATCGACACCCGCACGCCCTCCGGGAACGGCCGCACGACCACGCCGGCCTCGGCGCACGCGGCGGCGAACTCGAACGAGCGCTCACCGAGCCAGAGCCAGACGAAGTTGGCCTGCGAGTCCGGGATCTCCCAGCCCTGGGCGCGCAGCCCGGCCACCACCCGGGTGCGCTCCGCGACCAGCGCCTCCACCCGCTCCAGCAGCGCCTCCTCGGCGCGCAGCGAGGCGACGGCGGCGTTCTGGGCGAGCTGGCTCACGCCGAACGGGGTGGCGACCTTGCGCAGCGCGGCGGCCACCGGCTCGTGCGCGATCGCGAAGCCGACCCGCAGGCCCGCCAGTCCGTACGCCTTGGAGAAGGTGCGCAGCACGCAGACGTTCGGGCGGTCCCGGTAGAGGTCGATGCCGTTGGGCACCTCGGGGTCGCGGATGAACTCGATGTAGGCCTCGTCCACCACGACCAGGACGTCGCTCGGGACGGCGTCCAGGAAGGTCTCCAGCTCGGCGCGGTGGATCACGTTGCCGGTGGGGTTGTTGGGGTTGCAGACGAAGACCAGCCGGGTGTTCGGGGTGATCGCGGCGAGCATCGCGTCCAGGTCGTGGTCGCCGTTCGCCTTGAGCGGCACCGGGACGGGGGTGGCACCGGAGACGGTGGCGACGATCGGGTACGCCTCGAAGGAGCGCCAGGCGAAGACCACCTCGTCGCCCGGGCCGGCCGTGACGAGCACCAGGGACTGGGCGATGCCGACCGAGCCGGTGCCGGTGGCGATGTGCTCGGCGGGCACGCCGAAGCGCTCGGCCAGCGCCGAGGTCAGCTCGGTGACGCCCATGTCGGGGTAGCGGTTGAACGAACCGGCCGCCTGGACGGCCGTCTCCAGCACGCCGGGCAGCGGCTCGTAGGGGTTCTCGTTCGAGGACAGCTTGTAGGCGTCGGCGCCGGCCGGCTTGCCGGGCTTGTAGGTGGGGATGCCGTCGAGGGTCGGCCGCAGCCGCGGGCCCTGCGCTGACGTACCACTGCTCACGGTCGTACTCCGTTTCCAGTTGCGGAACTCTCCGGTGCGCTCGCCCGCCACGGACGGGTTCGCCTCCGTGCCCGGGACCTCGTGTCGCACGCGGACCACCCCGGTCGGGTGTCTTGCACGATACCGATCGCCCCTCACCCATAGGAGTGAGATGCCCGGTCGGGTTACAGGCGCAGTTCAGCCATTCTGCCCCGTTCCTTTGGCACATGTCAGAGGTAAGAGGACCGGTTCCGGGTGGGTATCGAAGGGGCGAACCCCGGCTCACTCTTGGAGAAACGTATCTCCGAGGGCTCCCGATGCGCCGGTCACAGACCCTTGTCAGGAGCCATACGATCGGTCCGCCATGACAGCAGCAGCCAACCAGAGCGGTCGGCGACCCACCACCTCGCGGCGTCTGGAGCGGGCCGGCATCCGGGATGTGGCAGCAGCCGCCGGAGTGTCGATCACCACTGTCTCCGACGCGCTGAACGGAAAGGGCCGCCTGCCCGACGAGACCCGCAGCCGGGTGCGCGAGGTCGCCGAGCGCCTCGGCTACCGCCCCTCCGCGGCCGCCCGCACCCTGCGCACCGGCCGGTCCGGCCTGATCGGGCTGACCGTCACGACCTACGGTGAGGAGCCGTTCACCTTCACCGAGTTCGCGTACTTCGCCGAGATGGCCAGGGCCGCCACCAGCGCCGCCCTGGGCCGCGGTTACGCGCTGGTGGTGCTGCCCGCCTCCTCCCGCCACGACGTCTGGGGCAACATCGCCCTGGACGGCACCGTGGTGATCGACCCGCCCGACCAGGACCCCCTGGTGAGCGAGCTGTACCGGTCCGGCGTCCCGGTGGTCAGCGACGGCAAACCCGGCAACTGCCCGGTCACCGCCTGGGTCGACAACGACCACGAGGCCGCCGTGCTCGGCATCCTCGACCACCTCTCCGAAGCCGGCGCCCGCCGGATCGGCCTGCTCACCGGCACCAGCACCGACACCTACACCCGGCTGTCCACCGAGGCCTACCTCGGCTGGTGCGCCAAGGTCGGGCAGGAGCCGGTGTACGAGACCTACCCTGCGCACGACCCGGCCGCCGGCGCCGTCGCCGCCGACCGGCTGCTCGCCCGCCCCGACCGGCCGGACGCGGTCTACGGACTGTTCGACCCCAACGGCACCGACCTGCTGGCCGCCGCCCGCCGCTACGGCCTGCGGGTGCCGGACGACCTGCTGCTGGTCTGTTGCAGCGAGAGCGACGTCTACGCGACCACCGAACCGCCGATCACCACGCTCTCGCTCAAGCCGCGCAAGATCGGCACCACCGTGGTCAACCTGCTCATCGACGCGATCGAGGGCGTGGACTCCGGGACGGGCGTCGACATCGCCAGGCTCTTCCCACCGCGGTTCCGCACCGCCGGCACCGGGCCGCCGCCGGGCACCCTGATGCCGACCGAGCTGATCGTCCGCGCGTCCTCCCAGCGCCGGAGTCCGCGCACCACCGTCAGCCCGCCCCGCCCCCCGGGCGAGGTTTAGACCACCGCGCAGCAGCAGCCCCGACGCCGGAGCACGGTACCCGGCCGGGGCTGACGAGACCGTACCGAGCCGGGACAAAACGGACCCTGCGGGTCCGCCCGGCTGACGCTCCGGAGGATTGGATACCCACCAGGTGACGACGCCGGGAGAGTGGTCTTCCTATGATGGGCGAATGACACCCGAGGACCGCTTCCCCGGGCCCGAGCACCCCCACCCGGGCCCCCGCCACCAGCCGGACCTCGACGTGCTGCCGTACGGCACCTATTACGAACCCGACCCCGCCCCGGGCTACCAGGCCACCCCCTATGAAGGGGAGGGCTACGACGGGGAGACCTACAGCGGCTACGGCGGAGCCCGCTACCTGGAGCAGCACTGGCCCGCCGACGGCCAGGGGCACACCGTGCACGCCCAGGGGATCGGCATGGACCACAACCCGAGCTTCTCGCACCCGGGCAGCGGGTACGAGGGGCGGGAACAGGGCGGGTACGACGGCCAGGACCAGAGCGGCTACGAAGGCCAGGAGTACGACAGCCAGGACCAGAGCGGCTACGAAGGCCAGGAGCCGAGCGGGTACGACGGCCGCGAGCAGGGCGGCTACGAGCCCACCCTGCCCGACCAGCCCTCCCCGGCGCTCCAGCTCGCCGGCCGCGACGACCCGCCGACCATCGAACTCGGCCCGCCGCTGCCCGACCCCGCCGCACCGACCTACCCGTACCCGGCCCCCGGCCCCGGCGAGCCGCCCGGCCCGGTCTACGTCGTCGGCGACGTGCACGGCTACCTGGAGGAGCTGCGCGCCGAACTGCGCCACCAGGGCCTGATCGACGACGACGGCCACTGGTCCGCCGGCCGCGCCCGGATCTGGTTCCTCGGCGACTTCACCGACCGCGGCCCCGACGGCATCGGCGTCATCGACCTGGTCATGCAGCTCGCCGCCGAGGCCGCCGCGGCCGGCGGCTACTGCCGCGCCCTGATGGGCAACCACGAACTGCTCTTCCTGGGCGCCGCCAAGTACGGCGACGAGCCCGTCCAGTCCACCGCCGGCACCGCCTCCTTCCTCGCCGCCTGGCGGCTCAACGGCGGCCAGCAGAACGACCTGGACCGGCTGGAGGCGCACCACATCAGCTGGCTCTCCCGGCTGCCCGCGATCGCGCTGGAGGACGGCCACCTGCTGCTGCACTCCGACACCACCGCGTACCTGGAGTACGGCGAGTCCATCCCCGACGTCAACGACGCCGTGCACGGCCTGCTCGCCGACGGCAGCGTGGACGACTGGTGGGACTGCTTCCGCCGTTTCACCAAGCGCTTCGCCTTCCGCGGCGACGCCGGGCCGATGGCCGTCCACGAGCTGCTGGACACCTACGGCGGCACCCGGATCGTGCACGGGCACAGCCCGATCCCGTACCTCACCGGCGCGGTGCACAACGACGACGGCCAGCCGCCGCACATCCCCGGGCCGTACGTGTACGCGGACGACCTCGCGGTGGCGATGGACGGCGGCGTCACCATGGAGGGGCGGCTGCTGGTCGCCCGGCTGCCGATCGGCTGAGCGGCGGCGAGTGGGCCGGGCGGCCGCCGAACCGGACGCGTCCGCCGACCGGTCGTCAACCCACCATCGTCGCAGAACAGTTGTTCCCGGCGCTCGGGCCGTCGCACGCGCGCGTCCCGGGGCGCGAAATTCCGGAAACCGACTGTCAGCCCGGGCGCGCCCGCCCCTACCATGAGGCACACCACACCCGGCCGCCCGTCCGGCGGCCCGCCTCCGCGCCCGTTCCGGCGCCCTGAGGGCCGCGCGCCCCCGGGGCGCGGCGAACGGGGTCCGCACGAACGGGGTCCCCATGTCCAACCCCCCGCCACTGCTCGCCGAGGACCGCGCGGAGTACGAGCGCCTCCTCACGGAAGCCCTGCGCGACCGCACCGTCCTCACCGCCCTGCGCGCGCCCGGCGCGCTCACCACCGACCAGCTGCGCATCAGCGCCCTGCGCGACGCCGACCGGATCAACGCCGCGGCCGCCACCGAGTACACCCACTACACCCGGCTGCGCGAGAGCCTGCACAGCGCGCCCCCGCCCACGCCCGGCAGCGACAGCGCGGCACCCGGGCTGCTCAGCCAACTGCGCTCCGGGGGCGGCGCCGGACTGTTCCCCGCCCTCACCGTGCTCACCCCGATCCTGGCCTGGGCCGCCGCCCTGTTCCTGCTGCTGATCGGCTACCTGCTGCGCGCCACCAGCCCGAACCTCGCGCTCGCCCACTCCCTGGTCACGGCCGGCTGGGTGGCGCTCGCCGCCGGCGTCGCCGCGATGGCCATCGGCATCGTCGGGCTGCTGCTCACCGCCCTGCGCGAGGGCGCCGCGACCGCCCCGGCCGGCACCGACCCGGAACTCGCCGCCGAACTCGGCGACGCCCACCGCGAGTGGCGCACCGCGCTGCGCGAGCGCGGACTCGTCCCGTACCTGCTCGACGCGCTGCCGCCGGTGCCCGGCTCGGCGGCCCGGACCGCGGCGGGCACCGGGCCCGACTTCAGCAGCCCCGACTTCAGCAGGCCCGGCTACAGCTCCCCCGGGTTCACCAGCCCCGGCCCCGAGGGGCTGACCGACCCCCACGGCCGTACGCCCCGCCCTGCCGCCTTCACCCCGCCCGACTTCACCGGGCCCGGGTACACGCCGCCCGACTTCACCGGGCCCGACGAGGTCGGCTGAGCCTTCTCCCGCAAGGGGGGCGTCCCGCTCCCCCGCCCGGGGGAGCGGGTTCAGCCCGGGTGAGGACGCCCCCGCCGGCGGATTCCGGGAACGTCGGAGCCGGTGGCGGACGGACGGCGTCCGCCCGGGGCGGGAGGCGGAACCATGGGCGCACGGACGATCGGGGCACGACTGCACGGCACACCCGCCCCGGGCGTGCCCCGCTGGGCGGTCCGGACCGGGTACGCGATCACCCTGGCCGTCCTGCCCTCCTGCCTCTGGCGGATCGGCGGCTTCATCCTCGGACTGCCGCTGTTCGAACCCGGCCCGACGCCCCCGGAGCAGGACCCGACCTCCTTCGACGGCGGCTGGGCGTACATCCTCGCGCTCAGCGTGGTCAGCGAGGCGCTGGCCCTCCTCTGCTTCGGCCTGGTCGCCCGCTGGGGCGAGGTGTGGCCGCGCTGGATCCCCGTCCTCGGCGGCAGGCCGGTCCCGGTGCTGGCCGCCGTGCTCCCGGCCGGGCTGGGCTCGGCGGCGCTGATGGTCTTCCCGTACTCGATGGTGATGTTCGCGTTCGGCCTGACCCTCCGGGGCGACCGGGCCTCGGGGCTGATCACCCACGGCTGGCAGACCGTCGCGTTCTGGGCCGGCTACCTGCCGCTGGCCGCCTGGGGCCCGCTGCTCGCCGTACTCACCGTGCACTACTACCGTCGCCGCAGGGCGAGTTGAGCCGCTTCCCCGGGAGCCTTCCGGTCAGTCCGTCGCCGCCACCACGCACAGCGGCGCCGCCTCGGCGGTCGCCTCCGGGACCACGTCCGCCGCCGCCCGGACGAAGGCACGGACCCGGGCGGTGGTGTTGCTCTCCAGCCAGACCGGGCCGCGCTCGATCGGCGGCGCGTCGTGGATCGGCACGTACGCGACGTCCGGGCGCGGATAGTAGCGGCGGGAGTGCTCGCCGACCGGGAGGACGCCGCGGCCCAGCGCCACCAGGCTCAGCAGCTCGGAGAAGGTCGCGCCGGACGGCCCCTTGGGCACCGGACGGCCGGACGGAGTGCGCTCGGGCGTGCGGTCGCGCTTGAAGGCCGCCGAGGTGACGGCCGGGTACTGCACCACCGGGTGGTCGCCCAGCACTTCGAGCGACACCGACCGCTCCGCGGCCAGCGGATGCCCGGCGGCCACCGCGAGGACCCGCCGCTCGGTCAGCAACACCGGGCCGCGGGCCATGCCGTCGAACGGGTAGGAGGCGATCAGGACGTCGACCGAGCCGTCCTCCAGGCTCGAACGGGAGTTGGCGAGCTGCACCTCGCGCACGTCCACCCGGCACTCCGGGTGCCGCTCGCCGAACAGCGCGACCGCCCTGAGCAGCACCGGCGCCGTCCACTCGCCGAGGAACGCCACCCGGAGCTCCCCGGTGACGCCCCGGCCGGCGTCCTCCGCCCGGCGCAGCGCCGCCTCCATCGCCGCCACCAGCGGGACCAGGTCGTCGGCCAACTGCCGTCCCACCGCGGTGAGTCGGACCGAGCGGCTGGTGCGGTCGAACAGCTTGCCGCCGATCCTGCGCTCCAGCTTCCGCACCACCTGGCTGACCCGTCCGGTGGTCAGGTGCAGCCGCTCGGCCGTCCGACCGAAGTGCAGCTCCTCGGCGAGCGCGAGGAAGACCTCGGCCTCCAGCCGTTCCAGCATCCCGGCCCCGCCCCTCGATCGTTGAATCCGGCTCAACGATCGTACGGCGATCCGGCATTGATCACGCGTGCGGCCCGGAGGATCGTGGAACCCGTCCCCAGCAGTCGCACCCGAGCGGAGCCGGTCACCCATGCGCGTCGTAGCCTTCGACCACCTCGTCCTGAACGTCGCCGACGTCGAGCGTTCGCTGGCCTTCTACTCCGGCCTCCTCGGCCTGGCCCCCGTGCGGGTCGACGAGTGGCGGGCCGGACAGGTGTCGTTCCCGTCCGTCCGGATCACCCCCGAGACGATCATCGACCTGGTCCACGGCCCCCGGCACGCGTCCAACGTCGACCACATCTGCCTCACGGTCGAGCCCCTCGACTGGCAGGAGGTCATCGACGCGGGCACCTTCGACGTCCTCGAAGGCCCGGTCCCCCGCTTCGGCGCCCGCGGCACCGCCACCTCCGTCTACGTCCGGGACCCAGACGGCAACACGGTCGAGCTCCGCTGGTACCCGCAGGACGCCACCGCCTGAACGGGTGCCGTCCCGGACCCACGGGGGTGGACCGGGACGGCACCGAAACGCCCTGCCCGCCGGTCAGTTCCGGCCGGCGAGGTGCTCGACCAGCCGGTCGAAGCTGGAGTTGAGCCCCGCCTCGGCCTCCGGGCCGCGGAACATCTCCGGCACCTCGGTCTGGTGCAGCACCACCTGGGTGCGGCCCCCAGCGAGCTCGGTGAAGGTGAGCGTGGAGCGCATGCCCGAGCCCTCCTCCACCATCGTGAAGGACTCGCCGGCCCGGAACTCGGCGATCTCCGCCTTCACCGGGTACTGCTCGCCGGTCTCGTCGACCACCATGGTGCTGTCGTAGCGACCGCCCACCCTGGCCTCGACGGTCACGCTCTCCAGCGGCACGTGGGTACCGACCGGACCCCAGAAGCGGACGAACCGCTCCGGCTCGAAGTACGCCTCGAACGCGTCCGCCGGGGTGCCGGGCAGCTCGCGGGTGATGGTCAGCTCGCCCAGGTTCTCGGTCATCTCGCTGTCTCCTGCGTGTCGGGTGATCGCTTGCACAGGGGTAGACCGGGACGGCGCCGAGAACTCATCGCTCCCCGCGAAACTTTTTTCGACGACCCGCTCCGGGAGGCCCGCCCGGGGCGACCCCGGGCGGGCCTCTCGGCGTCAGGTCACTTCTTCGGGGTCAGGCAGAGCACGAACTTCTCGCTGTCCATCTGCTGGGCGAGCGCGTCGAAGTCGCCGCCGCAGGCGTTCACGTCGAAGGTGTCGTCGACGACCTTCGACACCGTGTGGGTGGCCTTGCTGTCACCGCAGCCGACCGTGTCGACCTTCGGGTGGTTCTCGCTCCCGGTGACCTGCACGCAGTCGCCGACCTTGGCGCGCACCGGCCCGTCGGCCGCGTCGAGGACGGCGACCTTGACGATCGCCACGATGACGATCACCACGAGCGTGCCGAGCACGGAGAGCACCTTCTTGCGCTTGCTCTTCGTGGGCGCGGGCGCCGGCGCCTGCGCGGCCTCGGCGTACGGGGACGGAGCCGCGGCAACCGCCTCGGGGGACGACGGGGCCTGGGGGGTCTGCGGGGTGGTCATGAAATCCTCTGATGTGCGCAAGGTAGCTGATGGGGACGCCGCACCCTATCGGCGCCCGACCTGCGCGTTTCCGGCATTCACGGTGATACCAACCCGCGCGTGACCCAAGTGAGATGCAAAGACTCGGCAATGCACCGAGGCGTCGAACTCGGTGTTCATGGCGGTGGATCGGGCGCCGTGCTCGTCGCGGATCTTCTGGGAGATCTTCATCGAGCAGGACTTGAGCAAAACCGCCATGAGCCGAACAGCCGTCAAGGGCAGATCAACTGAAGGGTCGGGAAGTAGGTGCGGTAGCGCGTGGCATCCCGAGTGAGCAGGCGGTGGTTCCGGACAGCCGCGTGCGCGCCTATGTAGAAGTCCGGAAGCGGAGCGGTTTTCTGACCTCCACGTTTGCGGTACTGCAGGAAGGCCTTGCCGGCCAGGAACCCGGCCTCGTACGGGAGCGGCTCTCGGGCGAAGGCCTCAGCGGGGAGGACCGCGTCGAGTTCCTCGATCGCCGCGTAGGCCACTGAGACCTCGGCGTAGACGATCGGGTTGATCACCACCTGTCCCTCGTCCTGGGCCTTGGCGAGCTCGACTTCGGACCAGTCGGCCCAGGTGGGGTCGTTCGTCATGAGGTCCAGCAGCACGCACGAGTCGACCAGGGTCACCGGCTGAGTCCGCTCCTGTTCCACAAGCCTCAACCGGCTACTCGCCACGCAACAGCCCCATGATCTCGTCGGTCGACATGCCGCCCGCAGCGGTTCCTCTCATCCGCCGCGCCAGTCGCTGGCCCCGAGTGCCCGTCCCGATCCGGCGCACTATCCGCAAAACGCCGTCCTCCTCGATCACGTCCACCTCGTCCCCGGGGCGGAGACCGCACTTCTGTCGAAGTTCTGCAGGGATCGTGACCTGACCTTTGCTGTTGAGTCGCATCTCCGGCTCCTCTTGGTATCCCGTATTACCCCTACTACGTAATACTACGCGCCGGCAACGAAGCGCCGCCCCGAGAAGCGGAAGCTCCCGGGGCGGCGCTCGGTGTCAGATGTCCTGCGTCAGTCGGCGAGCGGGAGGTACACCCGGTTGCCCTGGGCGGCGAACTCGGCCGACTTCTCGGCCATGCCGGCCAGGGCCTCGGCGTCGAACTCGGTGTTCACGGCGGTGGATCCGGCGCCGTGCTCGTCGCGGATCTTCTGGGAGATCTTCATCGAGCAGAACTTCGGACCGCACATCGAGCAGAAGTGGGCGGTCTTGGCGGGCTCGGCGGGGAGGGTCTCGTCGTGGAACTCGCGGGCGGTCTCCGGGTCGAGGGCCAGGTTGAACTGGTCCTCCCAGCGGAACTCGAAGCGGGCGTCGGAGAGGGCGTCGTCCCAGGCCTGGGCCCCGGGGTGGCCCTTGGCGAGGTCGGCGGCGTGGGCGGCGATCTTGTAGGTGATCACGCCGGTCTTGACGTCGTCGCGGTTGGGCAGGCCCAGGTGCTCCTTGGGAGTCACGTAGCAGAGCATCGCGGTGCCCCACCAGGCGATCATCGCGGCGCCGATGCCCGAGGTGATGTGGTCGTAGCCGGGCGCGACGTCCGTGGTGAGGGGGCCGAGGGTGTAGAACGGCGCCTCGTCGCAGATCTCCTTCTGGAGATCCATGTTCTCCCTGATCTTGTTCATCGGGACGTGCCCCGGGCCCTCGATCATCACCTGGACGTCCCGCTCGCGGGCGATCCGGCCGAGTTCGCCGAGGGTCTGCAGCTCGGCGAACTGCGCCTCGTCGTTGGCGTCCGCGATCGAGCCGGGCCGCAGACCGTCACCCAGGGAGAAGGTGACATCGTAGGAGGCGAGGATGTCGCAGAGCTCCTCGAAGTTGGTGTAGAGGAAGTTCTCCTGGTGGTGGGCCAGGCACCAGGCCGCCATGATCGAGCCGCCGCGGGAGACGATGCCGGTCTTGCGGCGGGCGGTGAGCGGGACGTAGCGCAGCAGCACGCCGGCGTGGACGGTCATGTAGTCGACGCCCTGCTCGCACTGCTCGACGATGGTGTCCCGGTAGACCTCCCAGCTCAGCTCCTCGGCCTTGCCGTCCACCTTCTCCAGCGCCTGGTAGAGCGGCACGGTGCCGATCGGCACCGGCGAGTTGCGCAGGATCCACTCACGGGTGGTGTGGATGTTGCGGCCGGTGGAGAGGTCCATGACGGTGTCGGCGCCCCAGCGGGTGGCCCAGGTCATCTTCTCCACCTCCTCCTCGATCGAGGAGGTGACGGCCGAGTTACCGATGTTGGCGTTGATCTTCACCAGGAAGTTGGTGCCGATGATCGCCGGCTCCACCTCCGGGTGGTTCACGTTGACCGGGATGACGGCCCGGCCGCGGGCCACCTCGGCGCGCACGAACTCGGGTGCCAGGCCCTCGCGCAGCGCCGTGAACTCCATCTCCGGCGTCACCACGCCCCGCTTGGCGTAGGCGAGTTGGGTGACGGCTGCGCCACCGCGGGCGCGCAGCGGGCGGCGCGGACGGCCGGGGAAGACGGCGTCCAGGTTGCGCAGGTTCCCGCCGCGCGGCGAGGTGTGCTTGATCCCGTCGTCCTCGGGGCGCGACTCGCGGCCGTCGTACTCCTCGACGTCGCCGCGCTGGCGGATCCAGGCGTCCCGCAGCGCGGGCAGGCCGCGCCGCACGTCGGGCTCGTAGGACGGGTCGGTGTACGGACCGGAGGTGTCGTACAGCGGGACGGACTTGCCGTTGGTGAGCCGCACCTCGCGGTACGGGACGCGCAGGTCGGGGCGCGATCCCTCGCGGTACGCCTTGCGCCAGGCCGGAGTCGGGTAGCCGGTGCGCTCGCTGCTGGGGGCGCCCTGGGCAGACTGCGGCTGTGCTTCGAACGTGGTCATCTGACCTCTACTCCCTACGCCGGCATTACCCGGTCAGGTTCCTGCGGTCGACGCAGCCGTCGGTCCGTCCGTCGACGTCCCGGTCAGCGTCCTCTCAGCCCGGTGCTCCGAGCTCCCGCGTCGCAGGCGGTGTTGCCTGCACACGACGCCCAACACCGTAGCGAGCCGATCGCCGCAGGTCCAGAGCGCAACGGCCGGGCCGGCCGGCCTCCCCGGGGGATCGGACCCCCGCGATATGCGGGAAACGGCCGAGGCCCGGCTCCCCCGTCTCGCGGGGGGCCGGGCCTCAGGGCGGCGGTACGGGGCGAACGGTCAGCTCTTGGCGGCCTTCTTCACCAGGACCACCACGGCGGCCGCGATGCCGACCACCACCAGCAGCTTGATCACGATCGAGAGCAGTGCGCCGACGACGCCGAACACGAAGGCGACGATGTTCCAGGCCAGCACCAGGACCAGCACCGGGATGACGATGTTGCGCACCCAGGAGGGCAGCGACTTCCAGAGCTCAGCCATGTCGGTTCCTCTTCTCCCCTCGGGTCGGCCGCCGTCCGGTGCCGCATCCCGCTTGCTTTCGTACTCCGATCGTACGGTGGCGCGAGTGCCGGAACGAGGCCCGACGGCCCGGAGAGAACCCCGAGATCACCCCGAGCCCGAACCCCCGGGTGACCCCCGAGAACCCGCCCGGCCCGCGGCCCGACCCACCCCGGACGGCCGGGACGACGGGGCTCCCGTGCCGTTCAGACCGGCCAGCGCTCACCGCGCCAGGCGGCGTCCCAGAACATCCACTCGTAGCGCGAGGTGGTCACGAAGTGCTCGACCACCTTGCGGCGTTCGGCCGCGGACAGCTCCTCGCCCAGCCGGTCGGTGAGCGCCAGCACCCGGCGGACCACCGCCTGGAAGGCCTCGTCCCCGTAGGTGGCGATCCACTTGGCATACAGCGGTTCGGGCGAACCCTGGGCGAGCAGCGTCTCGCCGACCCGGGCGTAGATCCAGTAGCAGGGCAGCACCGCGCCGACCGCCTCGGCGAAGGAGCCGCCGTAGACGGTGGCCAGCAGGTAGCTGGTGTACGCCCGGGTGGTGGGCAGCACCGGCTCGGCGGCGGCCTGCTCGGCGCTGCCGCCGAAGGCGGTGAGGAACTCGGCGTGCATGCCCTGCTCGGCGGCCAGCGCGCCGACCGCGTCGTCGGCGAAGGCCCGGACGTCCTCCTCGCCGGGTGCCTTGGCGGCGCAGACGGCGAGGGCGCGGGCGTAGTCGCGCAGGTAGTGCGAGTCCTGGACGACGAAGTGGCGGAAGGCCTCGCGCGGCAGGGTGCCGTCGGTGAGCCCGGCCAGGAAGGGGTGGGCGAGGATCTCGGCGTACACCGGCTCGATGGCCGCCCAGAGTTCTTCGGTCAGCGTCTTGGTGCTCATGACGCGACCCTAACCGCCGGGGTTCTCGGCGAGCGCCGGAGTCCTCAGTCCTCGGGCGGGGAGAAGACCACCAGGACCCGCAGTTCCTCGGTGACGTGGTGGAACCGGTGCGGGGTGCCGGCCGGCACGTACACCACGGTGCCGCGCCCGACCGTCGCGGTCTCGGCGCCGACGGTCAGCTCGGCCCGGCCGCTGATCACCTGGTAGATCTCGTCCTGGTCGTGCGCGGTCTGGGTGTCGGTGTCGCCGGGGGCGAGCGCGTACAGCCCGGCGGACATCCGGGGTTCGCGCAGGAACCGCAGGTAGGCACCGTCGTTGGCCGCCCGTTCGGCGTCCAGTTCGTCCAGCCGGAAGAGCTTCACCGCCGCCGTCCTCCCTCGTCCTCGGAGCCGTCCGTCCACCTCGCGGACCAGGGGCATTCAACATCACCCCGCCGTCCGGTGGTTCCGCCGGGACCGTGGTCCCTGTCAGGCTTGGGCGGCATGAAGGGTTTCGTCATCAAGACACTGATCAACGCGGCGGCCATTTGGGTCGCCGCCTGGATCGTCAGCGGCATCCGACTCGCCCAGGGGGACGCCGACTGGCAGCACAAGACGCTGACGGTGCTCGGCGTCGCCGTCGTCTTCGGCGTGGTGAACTGGCTGATCAAGCCGGTGGTCAAGCTGTTCTCGTTCCCGCTGTTCATCCTCACGCTGGGCCTGATCACTTTCGTGATCAACGCCCTGATGCTGATGCTCACCTCCTGGGCCTCCGGGAAGCTGAACCTGGACTTCCACGTGGTCAACTTCGGTGCCGCGCTGGTGGGTTCACTGATCATCAGCCTGGTCGCGTGGGGTCTGCACCTGGCCCTGGACGACGACTGACCGGTGTCGTGAGGACGACAGGAAGGGGCCCGCACCCGGGTGTTCCACCGGGCACGGGCCCCTTCGACGTTCCCGCGCAGCGTTCAACCCGCGTTCTCACGCCCTCTGAGCAGGTCCGCGAGCTGGGCGTCGATGTCCCGCCCGGAGAACTCCTGCCCCATCGGCACCAGCCGGTCGGTGCGCGCCAGGAAGGCGATCAGCGGCGCGGACGGGGCCCGCAGAAGGGCGTCGCCGTCGGGGGAGCGCAGCACGATGGAGACCTCCGAGAGCTCCTCGCCGACCGGGCGGACGTGCACGTCGCCCTCGCCGGCCGGTCCGCTGATCCCGTCGAGCAGCAGCTCCCTCGCGAAGTACCAGGTGACCGGGGCGTCGCCGGGCAGGTGAAAGGTGAGCCGGACGGCGTACGGGTCGTCGGCCTCGTACGCCAGGTCCACCGGGAGACGGAAGGAGAGCTCGTGCGAGACCACGAGGTTCATCACCAGGTGACCCTGGACTGTGCTGTGCTGCATGGCGCCGGTACCTCTCGTTCTGCCCGCGCCGTCGGTCCCTGGTCCGATGGCGGCCGGACATCCTTTCGACGGTTTTTGTGACGGTTTATGCAACCAATCCACGTTCGATCATCATCGTCCCCGTTTGGGGATGTAGTGGACAAGGCGTGCTTTTTCAAATGGTGAACGAGCCGCAGCAGGTCCAGACCAAGTGGCGTCAGAAGATG
Source organism: Kitasatospora sp. NPDC001132 (assembly GCF_053598415.1). Lineage (NCBI taxonomy): Bacteria > Bacillati > Actinomycetota > Actinomycetes > Kitasatosporales > Streptomycetaceae > Kitasatospora > Kitasatospora sp. NPDC001132. Next base: position 247,636 of record NZ_JBSFKF010000007.1, read on the forward strand.
AATGTCGGGCTCATCGCCCCCACACCGCAGCGAAGTTGACGGGCCGCCGGACCCAATCGGTCGGCCTGTTCGACCGGCAGCGACAGGGCCATGGTGGCGACCACCGGGCCGATGGTGATCGGGACCGCCGCGCAGACCGTGCCGAGCGCGTACTCCTGCCGCTCCAGCACGGGCATGGTCGGCCGCAGCGAGGCGAGCCGGCGCAGCACGGCGCTCTCGCCGGTGAGGGTGGACGGGGTGAGCCCGGCCGGCGGGTGGCGGGCGAGGTGGTCACGGCGGGCCTCCTCGGGCAGCTGGCCGAGCAGGCACTGGCCGATGGCATGGGCGTGGGCGGTGGCCCGGAAGTCGGCCCAGGGCTCGACGGCGGGGCGGTTCGGGTCCTCGGCCACGTCCACCACCTGGACCTCGCCGTCCCGGTAGAGCGCGAAGTAGACGGCGGCGCCGAGTTCGTCCCGTAAGCACTGCATCCGGGCCCGGAGGTCGGGATCGCCGGACCGGGCGCGGGGGCCGGCGATGCCGTCGAGCGCTTTTTCGCCGTGGAAGAAGCGCCCTTCGGAGCGCCGCAAGTAGCCCTCGTGGGCCAGGGTGCGCAGCAGGTGGTAGGCGGTGCCGAGGGGCAGCTCGGCGGCGCGGGCCAGCTGCTTGGCGGTGGCGCCCTGCCGGAAGTCCCCGACGGCCTCCAGCAGCCGCAGCGCCCGCCGGACGGAACCGATCAGGGTGGGTCCGCGCTCCGCCGCCGGCCGCTGTGGCACGGCCTCCCGCGTGATCTCGAACTGTTGTGCGATCCGATCCATGTCACCCGACCCCCAGCAGCCCGAGTCCCTCGTGCAGGTCCGTGCCCAGAGCGGGCACGCGGAACGAAACCTCCCATTTGCCCGATGGCTGCTCATTGCAGCACAGCGGACCCCCGAACGGATGCACCTGCCCGGATCGGCGTTTCGACCCGATCCCGGCGCGTTTCGCCCCGTTCCCCTGGTTTCGCCCGCTCCCCGGCGCGGGAGACTCACGCACAACGCGCCAGCCCCGGAGGTCGCCATGGGCCCCGAGAAGCACACACCGCCGCCGAAGCACACCCCGTCGCCGCGCCCGGTCGTGAAGCGCACCGCGCGGGCGATCCTGCTGGAACTGGATCCGGACGATCCGTACGGTCCGGCCTCGATCGTGCTGATCCGGCGGGTCCGGCCGGGCGCGCCGCACCCGTACTGGATCACCCCCGGCGGCGGCGTCGAGCGCGAGGACCGCACGGTGGTCGAGGCGCTGCACCGCGAGGTGGACGAGGAGCTCGGCGGCAAGGTCGTGGACGTGGTGCCCGCCTTCGTCGACACCATCAGCCACACCGACCATGACGACGGCACCCCGCCGCACCCGCACGGCGTCAAGGTGCAGCACTTCTTCGTCTGCCGGCTCGCCTCGATGGACCTCAGCCGGCGGCACGGACCCGAGGTGACCGACCCCAACGGCGAGTACGAGGTGGTCCGGCTGCCGTTCACGCGCGAGGGGGTCACGTCGGTCAACCTTGTCCCGCCCCGGCTGCGGGCGTACCTGGCGGCCAACATCGAGGGCATCCGCGCGCTCCTCGCCCCCGACCTCGGGTGATCAGCCGACGGCCGGCTCGCCGACCGGGTCGTGCCGGATCCGCCCGGCCGGCAGCCCGGCGCGCAACAGCACGCCCACGCCCCGGCGCACCATCGCGGGCGGCCCGCTGAGCACCGCCTCGCGGCCGCCCCACGGGCCGAACCGGCCCACCACCTCGGGCAGTTCACCCGTCAGCAGGCCCCCGGTCGGACCGAGGGCGACACCGGACAGCACCGGACGGACCGTCAGCCACGGGTGCCGAAGGGCCAGTTCGCGCAGCCCGTCCAGCTCGTAGAGCTCCTCGGCCCGGCGGGCCCCGTAGAACACCTCGACCCGGCGGCCGGACGCACCGTATGCGACGGCCTCCTCGACCAGGGCGCGGATCGGCGCGATGCCGGTACCGCCGCCCAGGCAGAGCAGGTCGGGGCCGGCGGCGTGGTCGACGGTCATCGAGCCGGCCGCCGGGCCCAGCCGCAGCACGTCCCCCGGCACGGCCCGGTGGACCAGCGCGTTGCTCACCCAGCCCGCCTGGACGGCCTTGACGTGGAAGGTGAGCAGCCCGTCCGGGCGGGGCGCCCCGGCGAAGGAGTAGTGCCGCCAGACCCGCGGCCACCAGGGCGTCTCCAGGGCGGCGTACTGCCCGGCCCGGAACGGGTACGCCTGGTCCGGGCGGACGGTGATCGCCGCGACGTCCCGGGTCCGGCGCTCGTGCCGGACGATCTCGCCCTGCCACCAGGGCGGCGAGGTGCGGGCGTCCTCCTCGGCGGCCTCGATCATGACCGAGGAGATCATCCGGCAGGCGCGGAGCCAGGCCGACTCGGCCTCGGCGTCCCAGCAGCCGGCCGCGTACCGGGCCAGCGTCCGCACCAGGCACTCCTCCACCGCGGCGCAGTGGCCGGCCGGCGGGCCGTACCGGCGTTGGCCGCGGCCGAGTTCGGCCAGCGTGGCGCGCAGGGCCGCCGGCCGGTCCAGCTCGCGCACGACGGCCAGCAGGGTGCGGAACAGCCGGTCGCGGTGGACGTCCATGGCGGCGGGGAAGAGCGCGCGGAGCTCGGGGTGGCGCAGGAAGAGCAGCGCGTAGAAGTGCGCGGTGGCCCGGTCCGCGACCGGCTGCAGAGCGGCGACGCCGGCCCGGACCAGCTCGACCTCCCGGGCGGTGAGCGGCGCCTGCTCGACGGCCCGACCCGGCCGGGCGGTCGGCAGCGCGGCGGACGGGGGCGTCGCCGGGAGCTGCCCGACCGGGGTCCGCACGCCCCAGGCCTCGCTCCACCGGTCGCCCGGGCCGGCCCAGTTGCGGCCGGGCGTGTCCGCGAACGGCGGGCGGAAGGCATGGCCGGGGAGAGGAACGGGAGCGGGGACGGGCGAGTGGACCGGGACGGTCGGCGGCTGGGTCGGCCGGGCCGGGATCACCGGACGGACCGGCTCCAGCAGCGACGCCAGGAGCACCGGGGGCACCGACGCCACCGGAGGCAGCACCGCCGTCGGCGCGTCCGCCTCGGGTGCGGCCGTCGACAGGCCCGGGACGGAGGTGACCCCCGCCGAGCCGTGCCCGGTGCGGACCAGGACTGTCCCGCGGGACTTCACCGCTACGTTTCGAGTACCCAAGTGAATCGTTTCGCCTCCGGCCGGCTGCGCCACCACCTGGCTTGTCCCTGTTGGCGCCAGGGCAGCGTGGCACGGCCGGACCGCCCGTCCGACGAATCACGCGAAGCCCTGACAGCCGGGCCCGGAACGCGCTACTCTCCCCGGCCGCGGTCGCCCTGGGCGCCTCTCCGCGCACCCAGGGCGACCATGGCCCCGCGGGTCGACGGCCGGGCTCAGAGCTGCCGCAGCAGCATCCCCGGCTGCTCCACGCAGTCCGCGACGAACCGCAGGAAACCGCCGGCCGTCCCGCCGTCGCAGACCCGGTGGTCGAAGGTAAAGGACAGCTGGGTCACCTCGCGCACCGCCAACTCCCCCTGGTGGACCCAGGGTTTGGCGACGATCCGGCCGACCCCGAGCATCGCCGCCTCCGGGTGGTTGAGGATCGGGGTGGATCCGTCCACGCCGAACACGCCGTAGTTGTTCAATGTGAAGGTGCCGCCGGTCAGTTCGGCCGGAGTGAGCGCACCGCTGCGCGCCGCCTCGGTCAACCGGCCCAGCTCCTCGCCGAGTTGTTCGGTGCTACGGCTCTGCGCGTCCCGCACCACCGGGACGACCAGCCCGCGCTCGCCCTGCGCGGCGAAGCCCAGGTGCACCGACGCGTGCCGGACGATTCCCGAACCGTCCTCGGTCACCGAGGAGTTGAGCTCGGGGAAGCGGGCCAGCGCGACCGTACAGATCCGCGCCAGCAGCGCCAGCACGCTCACCTTCGGCCCCGGCGTCGCGTTCAACTGCCTTCGCAGGGCCATGAGTTCGGTGGCGTCCGCATCCACCCAGCAGGTCGCCGCCGGGATCTCCCGGTGGCTGCGGCTCAGCTTCTCGGCCACCGCCCTGCGCAGCCCGCGCAGCGGGACGACACCGTCCTGCCCGGCGGGCCCGGCGGGCGCCGGAGCCGCCACCTTGGCCGCGACCGCCCGTTCGACGTCCGCGCGCATGATCAGCCCGTCCGGCCCGCTCCCGGTGAGCGAGGACAGGTCGACCCCCTGCTCCCGGGCCAGCCGCCGCACCAGCGGCGAGATCACCGGCACCACCGCCGGAGCCGGCACCGTCGGAGCCTGCACGGCCACGGCACCGCCAACCGCACCGGCCCCCGCCGAGGCCGGCTCCGCAGCCGCAGCCGAGGCCGGCACCCCGACCCGGCGACGCCGCCCGCCCCGGCCCGGTTCGGCGACCCCGAACCCGACCAGCGGCCGCTCCACCTCGGCGGTCACGACGCCCGGCTCGGCCGGAGCCTGCTCGGTGCTCCCCTCCGCCGGCGCCACCGCGACCGTCACCAGCGGAGCGCCGACGGCGATCTCCTCGCCCTCCTCGCCGTACCGCGCGGTGACCACCCCGCCGTACGGGCAGGGCACCTCCACCACGGCCTTGGCGGTCTCCACCTCCACCACCGGTTGGTCGACCGCGATCACCTCGCCGACCTCGACCATCCAGCGCACCACCTCCGCCCCGGTGAGTCCCTCACCGAGGTCGGGCAGCCGGAACTCCCGCACGACGGGCATCATCCTCGGTCCTCCCACTGGAGCCGGGCGACCGCGTCCAGGATCCGGTCCACCCCGGGCAGGTGGTGGTGCTCCAGCATCGGCGGCGGGTACGGGACGTCGAAGCCGGTGACCCGCAGCACGGGCGCGGCCAGGTGGTGGAAGCAGCGCTCGGTGACCCGGGCCGCGATCTCCGCGCCGGTGCCGCCGAAACCGCTCGCCTCGTGCACCACCACGGCCCGGCCGAGCGAGCGCACCACCCGGCAGACCGTCTCGTCGTCGAACGGCACCAGGGTGCGCAGGTCCAGCACCGCGAGGTCCCAGCCCTCGGCCCGCGCCGCCTCCGCCGCCTGCAGGCAGACCGGCAGCGACGGGCCGTAGGTGATCAGCACGGCGGAGGTGCCGGTGCGCCGCAGCACCGCCCGGCCGATCGGCTCGACCGGCGCCGCCGGGTCGAAGTCGGCCTTGCCCCAGTAGAGCCGCTTGGGCTCCAGGAAGACCACCGGGTCGTCGGAGGCGATCGAGGCGCGCAGCAGCCCGTACGCGTCGGCCACCGTCCCCGGGGTGACCACGTGCAGGCCGGGGGTGCTGGTGTAGTACGCCTCGGAGGCGTCGCTGTGGTGCTCGACGCCGCCGATGCCGCCGCCGTACGGGATGCGGACGGTGATCGGCAGCGGGAGCCGGCCCGCCGTGCGGTTGCGCATCTTGGCGACGTGCGAGAACAGCTGCTCCAGCGCCGGGTAGGCGAAGGCGTCGAACTGCATCTCGACCACCGGGCGCAGCCCGTACATCGCCATGCCGATCGCGGTGCCGAGGATGCCCGCCTCGGCCAGCGGGGTGTCCAGGCAGCGCTCCGGGCCGAACTCGGCGGTGAGCCCGTCGGTGATCCGGAAGACACCGCCGAGCGCGCCGACGTCCTCGCCCAGCACGTGCACCGACGGGTCCTCGCGCATCGCGTCCCGCAGCGCGGAGTTGAGCGCCTGCGCCATGGAGGCGGTGTTCGACAGAACTGCGGGGCTCACCGGTCCGCCACCTCCGCCTCGGCGGCCAGCTCGGCGGCCAACTGGGCGGCCTGCTCCCGCAGTTGCGGGGTCGGCTCGGCGAAGACGTGGGCGAACAGCGACATCGGGTCCAGGTCCGGGTCGGCGTGGAACTCGGCCCGCATCCGGGCGGCCAGCGCCTCCGCCTCCTCGGCCGCGTCCCGCACCAGCCCGTCGTCCAGCACGCCGAGTCCGCGCAGCGCCCGCTCCATCAGCAGGATCGGGTCGTGCTCGCGCCAGGCGGCCACCTCGGGTTCGGTGCGGTAGCGGGTGGCGTCGTCGGCGTTGGTGTGGGCGTCGATCCGGTAGGTCAGCGCCTCGACCAGGGTCGGGCCCTCGCCGGCCCGGGCCCGCTCGACCGCCTCGGTGAGCACCGAGTGCACGGCGGGCGCGTCGTTGCCGTCCACCAGCCGGCCCGGCATGCCGTAGCCGACGGCCTTGTGGGCCAGGCTCGGGGCGGCGGACTGGGCGCTGAGCGGGACGGAGATCGCGTAGCCGTTGTTCTGCACCAGGAAGACCACCGGGGCGCTCAGCACGGCCGCGAAGTTCAGCGCCTCGTGGAAGTCGCCCTCGCTGGTGCCGCCGTCGCCGAGCATCGCCAGCGCGACCACCGGCTCGCCGCGCAGCCGGGCGGCGTGCGCCAGCCCGACGGCGTGCGGGGCCTGGGTGGCGAGCGGGGTGCAGAGCGGGGCGGTGCGGCTGGCCCGCGGGTCGTAGCCGGTGTGGGCGCTGCCGCGCAGCAGGGTCAGCGCCTCCAGCGGGTCGACGCCCCGGGAGACCACCGCGAGGGTGTCGCGGTAGCTGGGGAAGAGCCAGTCGTGCTCGTCGAGCACCAGCGCGGCGGCGACCTGGCAGGCCTCCTGGCCGGTGGACGCCGGGTAGACGGCGAGTCTGCCCTGCTTGGTCAGGGTGGTGGCCTGCTGGTTGTACCGGCGGCCGACGACCAGGCGGCGGTACAGCTCGCGCAGCAGGGACGGATCGTACTTCTCCAGCGCGGGGGTGCCGAACGTCCGGACCGGGGAGGGGTCCGGGAGGAGGGGTGCCGGGTCGGTGCGCGGGGCGGTGGCCCCGGGCATCCAACCGGGCACGCCCGTGTGGTGTCTGTGGTCGAGAACGGTCATCTCGGGGCACCTCCAGGGGTGGCGGGGGCTCCCTACCGATTGTTCGGTCGTCTGTTCATCTTGACCAGAAGCGTGACAAGGTGGTGGACATTCGGCCCGTTCGGCGGTCGACTGGTGGCAGTGCGTCCAATCGGTGGGGGTGGGGGGTCATGTCGGCTGAACAGATGTCCAGACTCGACCGGGTCGACCGGTCGATCCTGCGGCTGCTGCAGCAGGACGGTCGCGCCTCCATCCGCTCGGTGGCCGAGCGGGTGCACGTGTCCCGGGCGAACGCGTACGCCCGGATCTCCAGGATGGTCGAGGACGGTGTCATCCGCGGCTTCACTGCCAGGGTGGACCACGAACGGGCGGGCCAGACCGCGTCCGCGTACGTCACCCTGAAAATCGTCCAGAACTCCTGGCGGACGGTGCGCGAGCAGCTGCTGGCGCTGCCCGGGGTGGCGCACATCGCGCTGGTCGGCGGGGACTTCGACGTCCTGCTGCTGGTGCACACCGCCGACAACCAGGCGCTGCGGGAGCTGGTGCTGGGCAGCATCCAGTCCATCCCCCAGGTGCTCGGCACCCGGACGATGCTGGTCTTCGAGGAGACGGACCAGGTGCCGCCGCTCTAGAGCCGGCTCAGCGCGCCCGCAGCCCGTCGAAGGCCAGGTGGACGACCGCGTCCGCGACCCCGTCGGCGGCCTTGAGCCCCGGCCGGTACCACTCCACGATCGAGTTGATCATCCCGAACAGCAGCCTGGTGGCCAGCCGCGGCTCCACGTCCGCGCGCAGCGCCCCGTCCGCGACCGCCGCCCGCAGCAGCTCGGCGACCTGGTGGTCGAAGTCCCGCCGGCGCTCCAGCGCCCACTGCTCGGTGGCCGTGTTGCCGCGCACCCGCAGCAGCAGCGTCACGTACGGCAGCTCGTCCAGCAGCACCTCGGCGGTTCGCCGCACCACGTGCTCCAGCCGCTCCACCGCCGGGCCCTCGACCGCGGCCGGCTCGGCCAGGATCCCGAACAGCCCGTCCAGCGCCCGCCCGACCGCCAGCCGCAGCAACTCCTCCTTGCCGCGCACGTGGTGGTAGATGGAGGACTTGGAGATCCCGGCCGCCCGGGACAGGTCCTCCATGGAGGTGCCGTCGTAGCCGCGCTCGTTGAAGACGTCGACGGTCACCGCGAGCAGTGACTCCACGGTGTAGGCGGTGCGCGTGGTGTGATCGGCCATCCTCCGAGTATCCCCGGCCGTACGCGGCGGTACGCGGTCGGGTCCGACTGGTCCGGACCAACCAGGGGTGCCGGGCGGGGGCAGGCCCTAGAATCTCCGGACGATCCGTCCACGTCCAGAGCACTGGGGTCCACGGCTGATGAACGCAATACCGGCAGTCGCCTCCGACGTGCCAGAGCAGCGCAGCGAGGATCCGGAGGGGACCTCACGCACCTGGCAGGAGCGCGGCCGCGCCCTGGTGGTCCGGTTCGGACCGGCCGTGTGGTGCTACGCCGTGCTGAAGCTGGTGGGCTTCACCGTCTTCATGAAGCTGCTGTCCTTCGCCGGGGAGTACGCCAAGAAGCCGGCCCGGTTCGGAGGCGGCGCCAACCCCTGGGACGTGGTGGCCAGCTGGGACGGCTGGTGGTACCAGCAGGTGGCCCAGTACGGCTACCACCCGGCACTCGTCCCGATCCCGAACGGCCCGGTCGGCTTCAGCATCGAGCAGAACTCGGCCGCCTTCTTCCCGCTCTACCCGGGCCTGATGCGGCTGACCTCGGACGTCACCGGCCTCGGCCTGTACGGCGCCGGGATGCTGGTCTCGGTGGTGGCCTCGCTGTTCGCCGCGGCCGGCATCTACGCCGTGGTGGAGAAGCTGACCGGCGACGTGCGCTCGGGCGTGATCGCGGCCGGCATCTGGGCGATCGCCCCGGGTTCCGGCGCCGAGTGGGCCGTCTACTCGGACTCCCTCTTCGTCGCGCTGGCCGCCTGGGCCTGCTACTGCGTGATGACCAAGCAGTGGATCGCGGCCGGGGTGGTCACCCTGGTCGCCGGGCTCAACCGGCCGACCTCGGCGGCGCTGATAGGCGCCGTCGGCCTGGCCGCGCTGGTCGAGCTGTACCGCCGGGAGAGCGGTGTCCTGCGCCCGCTGGCCGCGATGCTGCTGGCCCCGCTCGGCCTGCTCGGCTACGTCGGCTGGGTGGGCTGGCGGACGGGCGAGTGGGACGGCTACTTCCGGCTCCAGCACGACGCCTGGCTGCACTACTTCGACTGGGGACAGGGCACCTGGCACGCGATCCGCGGGGTCCTGCTGGGCCGCAGCGACTACCCCTTCGCCTTCCCGCTGCCGGACCTGTTCGCCACCCTGATCGTGCTCAGCCTGCCGATGCTGATCGTGCTGCTGGTCCGGCTGCGCCCGCCGCTGGTGCTGACCGCCTACACGGTGGCGACGATCGTCTCGGTGCTCGGCAGCCTCGGCATCTTCGGCAACGTCTCCCGCTACCTGCTGCCCGCGTTCCCGCTGTTCATCGCGCTGGCGGTGGGAATGCGCAAGCTGAGCCTGCCGGTGCTGGCCACCGTCCTGGGCACCGGCGCCATCGCCTCCGGCTGGTACGCCGGGTACGTGATCTTCGAACTGGGCGTGCCGTAACCCCGGACCACCCGAGCCCGCGGGGGCGCGTCCGACCCGGACGCGCCCCCGTTCCGTCTCCCCGGATTCCCCTCGCCACACCCTCTTGAGCCGACCGATCGTTCGGTTACCCTGTGACGTGTCCCGTCCTGCTTTTCGAGGCCCTCCCAGGAGCGCACAAGATGTCCGCAGCGGTCACCCACCCCCTCGTCAGCGAGCTGGTCGAGCGCCACCAGGCCACCCTGGACGCCGCGCTCGCCGCCGCCGCCAAGCGCGACTACTGGTCGCCCTACCCCGAGTTCCCGAAGGCGTACGGCGAGAGCGGGCCGGCGGACGGCAAGGCCGCCTTCGACGCCCTGCTCGGCAAGCCCTTCACCCTCGACGGCCACCCCACCGACGGCGACCAGGTCGGCGGCGAGGCCTCCCCGTACGGCGTCGAGCTCGGCATCACCTACCCGCACGCCGGCCCGGACGCGCTGATCGCCGCGCTCACCGCCGCCCGCCCCGGCTGGGCCGCCGCCACCCCGCTGGAGCGCGCCGCCGTCTGCCTGGAGATCCTGCACCGGATCAACGCCCGCTCCCACGAGTTCGCCCAGGCCGTCATGCACACCACCGGCCAGGCCTACGGCATGGCCTTCCAGGCCGGCGGCCCGCACGCCCAGGACCGCGGGCTGGAGGCCGTCACCTACGCGTACGCCGAGCAGACCCGGCTGCCCCGGCAGGCCGGCTGGACCAAGCCGCAGGGCAAGCGCGACCCGCTGGTGATGACCAAGGACTTCACCGTCGTCCCGCGCGGCCTCGCGCTGCTGATCGGCTGCAACACCTTCCCCACCTGGAACGGCTACCCGGGCCTGTTCGCCTCGCTGGCCACCGGCAACCCGGTGCTGGTCAAGCCGCACCCGAGGGCCGTGCTGCCGCTCGCGCTGACGGTACGGATCGCCCGCGAGGTGCTCGCCGAGGCCGGCTTCGACCCCAACCTGGTCTGCCTGGCCGCCGAGCACGACGGCGGCACCGTCGCCGCGACCCTCGCGGTCCGCCCCGAGATCAAGCTGATCGACTACACCGGCTCCACCGCCTTCGGCGACTGGCTCGAGGAGCACGCCAAGCAGGCGCAGGTGTACACCGAGAAGGCCGGCGTCAACACGGTGGTGATCGACTCCACCGACGACTACAAGGGCATGCTGGGCAACCTCGCCTTCGCGCTGTCCCTCTACAGCGGCCAGATGTGCACCACCCCGCAGAACGTGCTGATCCCGCGCGGCGGCATCGCCACCGACCAGGGCGACAAGTCCTACGACCAGGTGGTCAACGACCTGGCCGGCGCCATCGAGGGCCTGCTCTCCGACGACACCCGCGCCGCGGCGATCCTCGGCGCCGTGGTCAACCCCGGGGTGCTCCAGCGCTCGGCCGCCGCCGCAGGCGGCGAGTACGGCGAACTCGCCCTCGCCCCCCGCGCGGTGACCTCGCCGGACTTCCCCGGCGCGACCGTCCGCACTCCCGCGCTGGTCAGGCTGGACGCCGACAAGCCGGACGACCGCGCGCTCTTCCGCAGCGAGTGCTTCGGCCCGGTCTCCTTCGCCGTCGCCGTCGAATCCACCCCCGCCGCGGTCGAGTTGCTGCGCACCACGGTCCGCGAGAAGGGCGCCATGACGGCCTCCGGCTACACCACCTCGCCCGAGGTGGAGGCGCTGCTGGTCGAGGCCGCCCTGGACTCCGGCGTCTCGCTCTCGCTCAACCTGACCGGCGGGGTCTACCCCAACCAGACCGCCGCCTTCTCCGACCTGCACGGCACCGGCGCCAACCCGGCCGCCAACTCGGCCTACTGCGACGGCGCGTTCGTCGCCAACCGGTTCCGCACGGTGGAGATCCGCCGGCACTCCTGAGCCCCGTGGCGGCACCTCCCGGGCCCCGGCGGTCACCCACCGCCGGGGCCCGGCGGTTCACGGCCCCGACGGCGCCCGCGATGATGGAGGCTGGGAGAACGCCGGGAACGGCGTACGACCGCCCTCCGAACAACGGGAGCTGATACATGGCCGTGAAGCCGACGAGCGAAACCGACGTCCTGATCGTCGGCGCCGGACCGACCGGACTGCTGCTGGCCGGCGATCTCGCCGCCGCCGGAGTCGGCGTCACCGTACTGGAGAAGCGGGCCGCCGAGTCCAACCTCACCCGGGCCTTCGCCGTGCACGCCCGCAGCCTGGAGCTGCTGGACGCCCGGGGCCTGGCGGAGGAACTGATCGCCACCGGCCGGCCGCTCTCCGAGCTGCGGATGTTCGACCGCTTCGGGATCGACCTCGGTTCGCTGCCCACCCGCTTCCCGTTCGTCCTGATCACCCCGCAGTACAACGTCGAACGGCTGCTGCTGGAACGCGCGGAGCAGGCCGGCGCCACCGTGCTGCGCGGCGCCGAGGTCACCGGACTGCGCCAGGACGCCGAGGGCGTGACCCTGGAGACCCGCGACGGGCAGAGCCACCGCGCCGCCTACGCGGTCGCCACCGACGGCGTCCACTCCACCGTCCGCGACCTGCTGGGCATCCCGTTCCCCGGGGAGTCGGTCGTCGACTCGGTGGTGCTGGCCGACGTCCGGCTGGACCGCGAGCCCGCCCAGGCGATCACCGTCGGCGCCAACCAGGCCGGCTTCGCCTTCATCGCCCCGTTCGGCGACGGCTGGTTCCGGGTCATCGCCTGGGACCGCGAGGAGCGGTACCCGGACGGCACCACCCCCTCGGCCGAGCAGCTCACCGCCCTCGTCCGGGCCATCCTCGGCGAGGACTACGGCCTGCACGAGGTGCGCTGGAGCTCCACCTTCCACAGCGACGAACGGCAGGCCCCCAACTACCGCTCCGGCCGGGTCTTCCTGGCCGGCGACGCCGCGCACTGCCACTCCCCGGCCGGCGGCCAGGGCATGAACACCGGCCTCCAGGACGCCGCCAACCTCTCCTGGAAGCTCGCCGCGGCGGTCCGGGGCCACGCCACCGACGCCCTGCTGGACACCTACCAGACCGAGCGGCACCCGGTCGGCAAGACGGTGCTGCGCACCTCCGGCGCGCTGATCCGGCTGGCGCTCGCCGAGTCCGCCCCCACCCGCGTCCTGCGCGGGGCGCTCACCGCGCTGGGCGGCCACCTCGACCCGGTCACCGAGCGCGGCGCCAGGCTGGTCTCCGGCATCGGCATCTCCTACCCCGCGCCCAAGGACAGCCACCCGCAGGTGGGCAAGCGCGTCCCGGACCTGCGGCTGACCGCGCTGAGCAAGCCCGCCGAGGGCGCCCCGGCCGGCCCCGACCGGCTCTACGAGGCGCTGCGCGCCGGGAAGTTCGTCCTGGTCAGCAATGACGAGCTGGCCGCCGCCGAACCCTGGGCCGACCGGATGGTCTCCGCCGCCCCCGCCGACCCGCACGGCAAGCTGCGCGACACCGTCCTGCTGATCCGCCCGGACGGCTACGTCGCCTGGGCCGCCGTCGACCCGGGCCAGGGCGAACTGCGCACCGCCCTCACCGACTGGCTCGGCACCCCGGCCTGACCGTCCCCGGGGCGGGCGCCCGGTCCACCGCGCGCCCGCCCGCCGAGGGCCCCTCGCCGCAATTCCGGCCCGCCGAGGCGCCTCGCCCCAACTCCGGCCCGCCGCAGGCCCGTCGGCCGAGCCTTCCCGCCGGTCAGCGGCCGCCGGCCCCGCGGGTCCTGCCGCGCGCCAGTCAGCGCTCCCCCTCGGCTCGGTCCGATTCCACGCCCGCTCCCAGCAGCCCGAACCGGCCCGGACCGGCTCCGGAATCACCGTCATTCACTGTATGGAACCGCCGAGTTCCCCACCTTCCACAGTTGACTGTTTTTTAGCAACGAATTGCTCGATCATGAGCCACTTCGCACACGGGTTCTGTCATGTTCGAGCCAGCGTTCTCGACCCCCTGAACGCCTGGTCCCTTGCCGGCCCCCACAGCCGGCCAGAGGAGGATCCGTTGCGCCCCCGCTTCCTTGCCCTCGCCGCGGCGATAGCCGTGCTGCCGCTGACCGCCGTCTCGCTCGGTGTCTCCACCGCGCAGGCCGCCACTCCCAACGCCACCCCGCGCGTCGCCCTGCCGAACACCGTGAACCCGGCGGTGGCCCACTCGGAGAAGAAGGGCGACGTCCCGGCCGCGCAGCAGATCGCGGTGTCCGTCAGCCTGAAGCTGCGCGACGCCGACGGCCTGGACCGCTTCCTCACCGCCGTCGCCACCCCGGGCACCCCGGAGTACGGCCACTACCTGACGCCGGAGCAGTTCACCGCGCGGTTCGGCCCGACCCAGGCCGCCGTCGACCAGGTCAGGACGTACCTGGCCCAGCAGGGCCTGACCGTCACCGACGTGAGCGCCAACCGCCAGGTCGTCAACGCCCACGGCACCGCCGCCCAGGTCTCCCAGGCCTTCGGCACCCACGAGAGCTCGTACCTGGACCCGCAGCTCCAGCGCGCCTTCTTCGCCAACGACGCCGCCGCCTCGATCCCCTCCGACCTCGCCGCCGTGGTCCAGGGCGTCAGCGGCCTGGACAACCACGCGGTGCGCAAGAACCGCCTGGCCACGCCGAAGGCCGTCACCCCGAACACCGCGAGCGCCACCCCGAGCGGCATGGCCCCGGCCCAGTACACCGGTGCGTACAACCTCAACAAGACCGGCGCGGACGGCACCGGCACCACGGTCGCGCTGTGGGAGTTCGACGGCTACCAGTCCTCGAACCTGACCACCTACGACTCCCAGTACGGCCTGTCCGGCCCGGCCGTCTCCACCGTCTCGGTGGACGGCGCCAACTACGACTCCGCCCCCGGCCAGGGCCAGGGCGAGGTCGAGCTGGACAGCGAGATCGTCCGCGGCGCGGCGCCCAAGGCCACCCAGCTGGTCTACGAGGCGCCCAACAGCGACCAGGGCGAGATCGACATGGCCAACAAGATCGTGACCGACAACAGGGTCTCGGTGATCTCGATCTCCTGGGGCTCCTGCGAGCCGGACACCACCGCCTCCTCGATGACGGCGGTCGACAACGCCTTCAAGCAGGCCGCCGCCCAGGGCATCTCGATCTTCTCCGCCTCCGGCGACGACGGCTCCCGCGACTGCACCCGCTCCACCAGCGGCTCCTCCGTCAAGGCGGTCGACTTCCCAGCCTCCAGCCCGCACCAGACCGGCGTCGGCGGCACCAACCTCAAGGTGTCCGGCGGCAACGCCTACTCCTCGGAGAGCGCCTGGAGCACTGCCGGCGGCGGCGTCTCCACCGTGTTCGCCAAGCCGAGCTGGCAGACCGGCACCGGCGTCAGCGGCACCATGCGCACCGTCCCGGACGTCTCCTCCAACGCCGACCCGGCCAGCGGCTTCGCGATCTACACGGCCGGCGCCTGGCAGGTCTACGGCGGCACCAGCGCGGCCGCGCCGCTCTGGTCCGGCTACGCGGCCCAGTTCAACCAGAAGGCCAAGGCCGTCGGGCAGCCGGTCCTCGGCGAGGCGAGCCCGCGGCTGTACTCGGTCGCGAACAGCAGCGGCTACGGCAGCACCTTCCACGACGTGACCACCGGCGCCAACCAGGACTTCTCCGCGAAGGCCGGCTACGACCAGGTCACCGGCTGGGGCTCCCCGGTCGCCGACGCGCTGACCACCGCCCTGCTCGGCGGCGGGACCACCCCGCCGTCCGGCGGCTGCACCGCCGCCCAGCTGATCACCAACGGCGGCTTCGAGACCGGCACCGCCTCCCCGTGGACCACCTCCAGCGGCGTGGTCGACAACAGCTCCTCCCAGGCCGCCCACTCGGGCAGCTGGAAGGCCTGGATGAACGGCTACGGCTCGGCCCACACCGACACCATGTCGCAGACCGTCTCGATCCCGGCCGGCTGCACCTCCGCCAAGCTGACCTTCTGGCTGCACATCGACACCGCGGAGACCGGCACCACCGCGTACGACAAGCTGACCGTCCAGGCCAACAGCACCACGCTGGCGACCTACTCCAACGCGAACGCCGCCGCCGGTTACGTCCAGCGCACCCTGGACCTGACCTCCTTCGCCGGCCAGACCGTGACCGTCAAGTTCACCGGCACCGAGGACTCCTCGCTGCAGACCAGCTTCGTGATCGACGACGTCGCGCTGAACGTCAACTGATCACCGGCAGGTAGCACCACCGAACCCCCGCCGGGGCGGCCGCCGTCATGGCCCGCCCCGGCGGTGTCCGTCCCGGCCCGCCGCAGGGGTGCGCGGGCCCGGAGCGGCGGCCCGTGTTTCCGGACTGTTTCAAGATCGCTAACCCTTCGGTCCACCTGCCGTGACCACTGTCATACGCACGACTGATGACGTAGCCTCTCGACCGTGCATAGGGTTCCCCAAAGCTCGGTGAAGCCGCTGGCGGCGCGCCCCGGCGCCGACCCGGTCCCGCCGAACTCACCTGGTGGGGAGGGTCACCGCATGGCCGCACAGCAACCTCAGGACGCCGCGCGGCTGCGGCTGGTCGGATCGCATACGGAGCATCCGGGACCGCCCCCCGCCGCCGCCCCCGTCCCTGCGCCCAGCCGGCTCACCCCGGTCGGCGGCTTCGCGGACACCCTGCACCTGGCCATCGAGGCCAGCGGCCTCAGCCTGGACCGCATCCGCGCCGCCCTCGCCGGGCGCGGCGTCCGGGTCAGCGTCACGACCCTCAGCTACTGGCGGCGCGGCCGCAGCCAGCCCGAACGGGCCAGCTCGCTGCGCGCCGTCCACCTGCTGGAGGAGCTGCTCGGCCTGCCGCACAGCGCGCTCTCCTCGCTGCTCGGGCCGCCGCGCCCGCGCGGCCGCTGGGCCGCCGCGGCCAACACCTGCCACCTCGGACTGGAGGACGTCTGGCCGGGCGAACAGCAGATCGCCGACATCTTCGCCGAGCTGAACGCCCCGCCGGCCGGCGAGCTGGAGCGGCTGAGCATCCACGACTCCTACTACGTGGACGCCGAGCGCCGCGGCAACCTGCTGCGGATGCGCCAGGTGGTGCGCGCCACGGTCGGCGGCGTCGGCCGCTGCCTGGTGGTGCACATGGCCGACGAGGAGGCCGCCGGCTGCCCGGAGATCACCTCGGTGCGGCACGGCCGGCTGGGCCGGGTGCGCCGCCGCCCGGAGGCCGGGCTGATCGTCGCCGAGCTGATGCTGGACCGCCCGCTCGGCCTCGGCGACAGCACGGTCTTCGAGTACGAGGTGGAGATCCCGCCCGGCGGCCCGACCACGGAGTACAGCCGTCGCTTCGCCACCCCGGTGCGCGAGTACGTGCTCCAGGTGCACTTCGACCCGGCCGCCGTCCCGGCGCACTGCGAGCGCTACGACCGCGAGCCGGGCGCCGACGTCGACCACCGCCGCGAGCAGCTCTGGATCGGCGCCTCGGCGAGCGCCCACGTCCTCGCCCCGGACCAGCAGCCGGGCCACATCGGCATCCGCTGGGAGTGGGCGTAGTCCTTCCCGGGCCGGAAGCCCGAAGTCCCGAAGCCCCGTCGGACCGTCAGGATCCGGCGGGGCTCCGCTTGTCACGGGCGAGGCCCGCCCCGAACGCCCCGCCACGCCCGGGAGTCCCACGAGTCTCACCCGTTCGGCTCAACCCGCCGTGACGTACCCCGCCCGCTTTGGGACTTTGGTCCCGGTAACACGCGGAATCGGCCAGGGAAGGCCACTCCTGTCCCGCCGTCAGGCGGTGACCGGACAGACCGCAGGAAAGAGGCGGAGCATGACCCTGACCGACCTGTCCCCGCTCATGGAGTTCGACGACGTCGAACCGGCGGAGGACTGCATATGCGGGGGCTGCAACGCCCGCAGACGCGCCCGGCTGCACGCCGCGCCGGTCCACGAGGACGGACACGCCGCCGCCCGCAGCGTCCGCCGCCGGGCCGCCGTGCTGATGGCCGCCATGGGCACCGCGATCGGCGGCGGGACGGCCGCCGCCACCGCGGCGCCCGCCCCCGCGCCGGGCGACAGCAGCGCCCCCCGCTCGCAGAACCCCCAGGGCGAGATCAGCGGCCTCTACGGCCAGGCGCCAGGGGCCCGTTCCCTCGCCGCCCCGCGCGCCGCCGCGACGCCGCTCACCCGGGCCCAGATCATCCAGCGCGCCCAGAGCTGGGTCGACCAGGGCGTGCCGTACAGCATGAGCCGCTACTGGTCGGACGGCTACCGCCAGGACTGCTCCGGCTTCGTCTCGATGGCCTGGGGCCTGAACAGCAGCCAGACCACCTGGACGCTGCCCGGCTTCGCCGAGCGGATCGGCAAGAACGACCTCCAGCCCGGCGACATCCTCCTCTACAACAACCCGGCCAGCCCCCAGGCCGGCTCGCACGTGACGATCTTCGGCGGCTGGACCGACTCCTCCCGCACCAAGTACGTCGCCTACGAGCAGACCGGGCCCTCCACCAAGAAGCGCTCCACCCCGTACGGGTACTGGAACAACTCCGGCGCGTACGTCCCGTACCGCTACACCGGCCTGTCCGCCGGCGGCAACGGCAACGGCGGCGGCACCTCCTCCACCGCCTTCCCCGGCACGGACAGGTTCGGCCCCGGCGCCGACAACACGTACGTCACCAGGCTCGGCCAGATGCTGGTGCAGCGCGGCGGCGCCGCGTTCTACTCCACGGGCCCCGGCCCCCGCTGGACGGACAGCGACCGCCGGGCCGTCCAGGCCTTCCAGCAGGTCCAGGGCTGGCGCGGCGGCGAGGCCGACGGCATCCCCGGCAAGGACACCTGGGACTACCTGGTCAACGGCAAGGGCCGCGACATCAACGGCGGCACCCCACTGCCGCCCCCGCCGCCCACCGCCGAGGGCTTCCCCGGCGCCCAGTACTTCGGCCCCGGCCAGATCAACGACCACGTCCGGCGCCTCGGCGAACAACTCGTCCGCAAGGGCTTCGGCGGCTCGTACAGCGTCGGCCCCGGCCCGCGGTGGACGGACAGCGACCGCCGGGCCGTCCAGGCCTTCCAGCAGGCCCAGGGCTGGCGCGGCAGCGAGGCCGACGGCTACCCGGGCCCCGACACCTGGCGCCGGCTCTTCTCCTGACACCCCGCCGAGGCGCGGTGCCCACCCGGGCGCCGCGCCTCAGCGCTTCCCCGACATCCAGTGGAAGAGGCCCATCGCGACACTGGTCGCCAGGTTGAAGCTGGACACCCCCGGCTGCATCGGCACCGCCACCAACCGGTCGGCGCGCGCCTTGAGTTCGTCCGACACACCGTGCCGCTCCGTACCGAAGGCCAGCAGCGCGTCGTCCGGGAAGGGCAGGTCCCGGATGTCCTCGCCCTCCGGATCCAGCACGAACAACGGCCCGTCCGGAAGCTCCGGCAGGCTCAACCGCTCGACCGCGGTCGCGAAGTGCAGCCCCGCACTCCCGCGCAGCACGCTCGGATGCCACGGATCCAGGTCCCCCGTGGTCACCACCCCGGTGGCGCCGAACCCGGCCGCCAGCCGGATCACCGCCCCGACGTTCCCCAGGTTGCGCGGGTTCTCCAGCAGCACCACCGGCGCCTTCCGCGGCCGCCGCCCCAGCACCTCCCGGTTCGCCTCCGCACCGGGCCGCACCGCCAGCGCCGCCACCCCCGTCGGATGCAACCGCGGCACCAGCCCCCGCAGCACCGGCTCCGGCACCTCCACCGCGAGCCCCTCCAACGCCGGAGCGACATCCGGCGCCAACTCACCCGCCAACGCCGCCAAGGCCTTTTGGTCGACGGTCAGCACCCACCGCACCTCGCCGCCGAACCGCAGCGCGTGCTTCAGCGCGTGGAACCCGTCCAGCAGCACCGCCCCCGGCTCCCGCTCGGCCGCCCGCCACCCACGCACCAGCTCGTCCATGCCGTTCACTCTCCCACCTGCTCCCCGGGCCGCCCCAACGGCCCGCCCACATCGCGGGCCAACCCGTCCAACCCGAGGTCGACGACACCACCCACCCACAGCAACCACCCACCACCCCACCCCAGCGAGAGGGACGCGCTGCGGGAGGGGGCGGCGGAGGGGGTGGGTGCGGAGAGGGGCGTGGCGGGTGATTTTCAGACTGCCAACGGTCTCAACACCCCACCGCCAGGGTTGGCAGTCTGAAAATCATCCAGCCCCCGGAGCGCCCACCCCCGGAGCCGCCCCCGGCCCCCCACCCTCCCGAAAGCCCCCCTCCCCAGCCGACCCCCGCAGAGCCCGCTCCAGATCCCGAAGCGCCTGCCCCACCAACCGAGTCCCCGCCCTCACCACATCCCGCTGCACCCCCGCCGGAGCCACCGCCAACCCCTCCTCCAGCCACACCTGCGCATCCCGCACCGCCCGGAACTCCACCGGCTGCCCCGTCAGCATCGCCGCCGCCGCGAGCGCCGTCGCCAGCCGCAGCTCCTCCGCGTACGCCGCCGTCCCCGGGACGGGCTCCGCGTCCGCCGCCGGCAGGTGGGCCTCCAGCAGCACCGCCGCCCGCCCGAGGGCCCCCACCGCCGCCCGGGCCCGGTCGATCTGGCGCCGGCTCACCCCCTCCAGTCCGGACTCGTGCCGCCCCGGCTCGGCGTCGGCCCGCTGCATCGCCTGGTACAGCTCCGAGCGCGCCTCCCGCGAGTCCAGCAGCGCGCTCCGCACCACCCGCCCGCGCGGCGCCGCCGGCTTCTCGTAGCAGGCGATCACCGCCCCCGCGTACCGTCCGGCCGCCGCCAGCCACTCGGCGAGCCGTTCGCCCAGCCGGGCGGTCTGCCAGGTCGGGAACAGCGCGTACGTGACGAGCGCGATCGATCCGCCGAGAAGGGTGAGCCCGACCCGTTCGACCGCCGTCACCAGCGGGTTGCCCTCCTGCAGCCCGAGCAGGAACACCACGTACGTGGAGATGCCGACGGTGGTGAGCGCGTACCCGGTCCGGAACGCCAGGTACGACCCGCCGATGCAGACCACCGCCAGCGCGGCCAGCACCCACTCCCCGGGGTGGGTGAGTTGCACGACCAGCGTCGAGACGGCGACCCCGACCACCGTCCCGGCCAGCCGGGCGACACCCCGGCTGTAGGTCTGGGCGAAGTCCGGCCGCATCACCATCGCGGCGGTCATCGGCGCCCAGTACCCGTGGTGGAACCCGATGAGCCGGGCCAACAGGTAGGCGACGGTGACGACCCCGGCGAGCCGGACGGCGTGCTGGAAGATCGCCGAACGCGGGTGCAGCTGCCGCCGTACGGCCCGCGCCGCGACCGGCAGCATCCGGGCGATGGTCGGCCTGTGCAGAGCTCCCCCCGCCCCGACCACGGGGGTGGTGACGGTGTCCTCGTCGTTGCGGTCCAGGGTGTCCGCGGCCTTGCGCAGCAGCCCGCCGAGCCGTCGGGCGGAGCGCCGGGGTGCCCCCTGGAGCCGCGGTCCCTCGTCGTCCGGGTCGACCAGGGTGAGCGAGGGCGCGGAGCGGGGCAGCCGGACCGGGTCGCCGGTGCGGATCGCCCGGGCGAGGGCGTCCATGACCTCGGCGGCGGCCGCCAGTACCTCCCGGGCCCGGTCCCGCCCCGGCCCCTCCTCGGGGGCTCCCACCTTGGGGTCGGCGAGGGCGGCGAGCGTGGGCCGGATGCGCTCGGCGATGCCGCGCAGGCCGCGCAGCTCGGGCGGCCGGTGGCGGTCCTGCCAGGGGGTGAGGGCGGCCGCGTGGCGGGCCGTCATGAACGGCTCCGGGTCCACGTGCGCGGTCGGGTCCTGCCGCAACCTCCTCGCGTAGTCGGCGAGTTCGGCGTAGGTGTCGGCGAGGGCCTCGCGCTGGGCGGTCCAGCTGCCGATCGGCCAGACGGTGATGACGGTGGCCTGGACGACCCCGCCGAGGGCGGCGACCAGCCCGTGGCCGAGCGCGGTCCCCACGCTGACCGGGAGTTGCACGACGATCAGCATCACGGAGACGGTGTTGGTGGCGACCACCCCGGCGGTGGGCCCGATCGCCCAGGCCAGCCCGGCGCCGAAGGCCCACACGGCGAGCAGCACCGGGAACAGCCCGGGGACGCCGGCGGCCAGGTAGCCGAGGAAGGTGCTGATGCCGAGTCCGGCCCCGGCCGCGACGGCGAGGCTGGCCCGGGGCCGGAAGCTGCGCTGGAAGGTGGCCGAGCCGGCGATGAACGCGCCCATCGCGGCCGAGGTGGCGAGCGCGACCCCACCGAGCGCGAGGGTCGGGAAGAGCACCAGTGCCACCGCGACCGCCCCGCGCAGCGCCCGCTTGGGGTCGGTCAGCGCCCGGTCCAGGGTGAGCCCGGTCCGCGCGGTGTCACGAAGTGCGGCGAACCAGGACATAGCGACATCCTAGGCGGGAGACCTCCGCCGGATCCGACTCAGCCGCGCCGCCGCCCACAGCAGCGCCCCGGTCGGCAGGAACACCGCGTCCGCCGCGATCATCGCGAGCGAGAAGACCGGCAGCCCGAGCACCACCGCGATCCCCGCGTGCTCCAGCATCATGACGGCCAGCAGGACGTTCTTGACCCGCCGGTTGACCAGCGTGAACGGGAACGCCACCTGGAGGATCACGGTGCCGTAGGAGATCAGGAAGACCGGCAGGAGCGCCGAGCCGACCAGCGCGGACAGCCCCGGCCAGGGGGTGAAGTAGTCCAGGTGCAGCGGGTAGTACAGCGCGGTGCCGTCCTGCCAGCGCGAGCCCTGCACCTTGTACCAGCCGGCCGTGGCGTAGATCAGCACCACCTCGACGGCGATCACCAGCATCGCGCAGTTGTGCACCATGTTCGCCAGCGCGTCGAGCACCGCCCGCGGTTCGCCGTCCGGCCGCAGCCGGCCGAGCGTCCACCACAGCCCGGCCACCGCCCAGAGCCCCCAGAACAGCGGCGACCAGCCGAGGTACGGGAAGGCCCGGTCGGTCCAGGTCAGGCTGTCGCCCGCGAAGCCGCCGAACTGACAGGCCGCCAGGGCGGCCCCGAGCACCGCCCAGAGCACCACCCCGGTCCGCCCGGGCCCGGTCCCGCGGGCGTCCAGCGACCAGACCTCGGCGCAGCGGGTGAAGACCAGGTAGACCGCCATCAGGTGGACGACGTTGTCGCCGCCGTCGCCGAGGAAGACGTCCCGGTTCTGCAGGGACAGCACGGTGACCAGGAACAGCACCGTGCTCGCCCTGGTCCGCCAGCCCAGCAGCACGGCCAGCGCCGCCAGCACCGCCAGGTGGTAGACCAGCTCGAACCAGAGCCGTCCGCCGAACCAGGGCAGCACGGTGAACGCCCCGTTGTCGGTCAGCAGCCGCTCGGCCAGCTCCATCGACCAGGGGGAGCGGTCGCCGTACAGCACCCGGCGGTGGGGCCACTCGCGCAGCAGGTGGGCCAGCCAGACCAGCCCGAAGCCGATCCGCACCACCGCGGCCTGGTGCCGGCCGAGCGGCCGCCCGGTGAAGGCCGCCATCGCCCGCCCCAGCGGCGCCCGCGGCCCGCGCGCCTCCGGCACCGCCCCGGCCTGCCGCGGCACACCGGCGGCCGGCCCCGCCCCGCCGGACGCCACGGCCCCGTCCGCCCGGTCGGCCCGCACCGTCGCCTCGTTCATCCGAGCAGCCCCCGGTAGTCCTCGTCCGACACCGACCACCACGGCAGCTCCCGCACCCGGGGCGCCGGCGGCGCGGGCTCGCCGCTCCAGGACGGCGGCGGGACGGTGGCCGCGGTCGACCGGAACCGGATCTCCACGATCCGCCCGCCGTCCGTCTCCCGGCCGATCCGCTGCAGGGCGATCCGTTTGAGGTACTGCTCGGCGAGCCGGCCGCGCGGGGAGGCCGGGGTCTCGTCCTGCGGGTTGTGGGTGCCGTCGTAGAAGTCCCAGGCCCGGCGCAGCAGGTTCTGCTCGACGTGGCTGGGCGCCGGGTTGCCCCGTATCGCGGCGACGTCCTGCGCGGTCAGCCCGATCCAGTCCCCGGTACGGGTGGCCCCGTCGGGCCCGACGGTACGGACCCGGGCGTCCACGGCCACGTTCTGCTGGAGGGGGTTGGGCGCGAACAGCTTCCAGTTCTGCTCGAACTCCGGGTACACCACGCCGTCGACCTCGTCCCGGTACTGCCGGGACACCGAGTTGGCGGGCGCGACGTGCAGGAACACCGCGGCGAGGAACAGCCCGGTGCCGCCGGCCAGCACCACCCCGGCGAAGCCGAGGACCAGCTGCGCGGGCCCGGACCAGGCCCGCCCGGCAGCCGGCCGGCCCGTCGTCTCGGTCATGGCCTCCCCGCCCGGTCGGCGGGCGCCGCCGGCCCGGTGCCGGCGCGCTCGCGCGCCCATCCTGCCGCACGGCGCGGGCGGCGGGCGCCGGGCCGCCGGGGAGCCGTCAGAGGACGAAGGCCTCCTGGCCGGTGCTGCTCACCATGGGACGGCCCGCGCTCTGCCAGGCGTACATCCCGCCGTCCACGTTCACCGCGTCCCGGCCCTGCTGCACCAGGTACTGGACGACCTGCGCGGAGCGGCCGCCGACCCGGCAGAGCACGTAGAGCTTCTCGTCCGGCAGCTCGCCGAGGCGGGCGATCACCTCGCCGATCGGGATGTGCAGCGCGCCGTCCACGTGGCCGGCGTCCCACTCGTCCTGCTCGCGCACGTCCAGCAGGGCGGCGTCGGCGGGCACGGAGGCGGCGTCGGAGGAGGGGATCTGCGGGAACATCGTGTGGCTCTCCTGGGGTTCGGCGGGGTGCGTGCCATTGTCGCCCACCGGCGCCGCACCGTGGCCGCCGGAGGCCGGGCCGCCGAGCAGCCGTTCCAGCTCGGCCTGCCGTTCGGCGGCCTTGGCCAGCAGCTCCTCGGCGAGCTGCTCCAGCAGCCGGTCCGGGTCCTGCGGGGCGAGGGCGAGCAGTTCGCCCATCGGGGTCTGCTCCAGCCGGACCTGCTCGGCGGCGGTCTCGGCGATCTTGGCCGTCAGCCAGTCCAGCCGGCGGCGCAGCCAGTCCGCGCGGTCGGGGGCGTCGACGGCGGGCGCGGCCTCCGGCGCGGTGGACCACTCGGCGGCCAGGGCGCCCAGCGCGGTCGCGTCCCCGTACGCGTAGGCCTCGTTGACCCGGGCCAGGAAGGCGGCCCGGCGCTGCTGCTCGTCCGGGTCGGTGGTCAGGTCGGGGTGGGCGCGGCGGACCAGCTCACGGTAGATCCGCTGGGCCTCCTTGCCGGGCCGCACCCGCTCGGGCGCGGCGGGCGGCGGGGCCGCCTCGCCCTCCTGGCCCGACTGCTCCCGCACCGAGTCGAACAGCGCGTCCAGGTCGGGCAGTTCCTCGACCTGCCGACGCGCCTCGGCGGCCCGGCGCAGGTCCTCCGGCCGGCCGGTGCGGGCCGCCACGGCCTCGGCGACCAGCGCGTCCAGCTCGTCCAGCCGGGCATAGAGCGGGCCGAGCAGCTGGTGGTGGATCAGCGCGAAGTTGTCGATCTCGACCCGCAGCGTCTGCACGTCCACGTCCATGCTGAGCCAGGCCAGCTCGGCGGCGGCGACCCGCTCCTCGAGTGCCTGCTGCTCCGGGTCCGTCCAGCGGGCGGGGCTCTGCGCGCTCACTTCTCGCCTCTGTCTCGTCCGGGCGGATGCGTCCTGCGGACCACTCGTACGGGCGGTCCGGCCTGCCACCCTACCGCCGTGTTCGCGGGCCTCGTCCGGATGAACCGGAGGCGCGGACCGGCGCGCGGCACGCGACACGCAACCGATCCTGAGGAATCTCCCCGTTTCGGTGTCGAGCCCGGCCCGGTCCGTGCTTCGCTGGTATCCGCACAGCGTGCCTTCCTCCGGAGATACGGCCGCCCCCGGGCGCGGCGGCCAGGCGGGAGCAGAGCGAATCCATGGTGGCCGAGTCCAACTCCACACCGCGGCCGGCGGGCGACGGAACCGCGCCGGGCGACCACCCGACGGGTGTGGCCGCCCTGGTCAGGCTGGCCCCCGTCCTGGTCGACCGGTCCGGCCGGATCACCCAGTGGGGGAGGGCCGCCGAGGAGCTGTTCGGCCATCGTGCCGACGTCGCCCACGACCGCCCGGCCTGCGGCCTGCTGCCCGCCCTGGAGTCCCGGGTGCGCGAACGCTGCTCCGTACGCCGCCACTGCGACACCTTCGCCACCCTCGCCGAACGGACCGCCGACGGCCGCCCCTGGACCGGCCGGCTGACCGTCACCGACCGCGAGGAACACCAGCGCGACGTGCTCTGGTGGGCCTACCCGCTGCCCGGCCCGGCCGGCGGACTGCTGGCGCTGGCCGCCGACGCCCGCCCGCTGCGCTCCACCGGGCCACGGCTGGCGCTCGGCGAGCGGCTGCTCCCCTTCACCGCCGCACCCGGCGCCCGGGGCGGCTTCCACACCCTGGCCGCGGCGCTCACCCCGGCGGGCCGGCCGGTGCCGGAGCACCTGGCCCGGCTGCTGCCCGCCGCCCACCGCACGGCGCTGCTGACCGCGCTGGAGCGGGGCGGGCTGCCCGCCCTGCGGCTGGACCCGGCCACCGTGCTGCCGGTGCTGCCCGCCGACGCGCAGACCGGTACGGCGCACGCGGCCGCCGGTCTCGGTCGCCGCTACCCGACGCCGCAGCAGCGCGCCGCCCGGGTCGGACCGCCGCCGCAGCCCGAGCAGGGCGCCCCCGGCCGCCGGCCGACCGGCCCGCTGCCCGTCCAGCGCGAGGCCGCCGAACGCCCCGCCGCCCAGTCCGCCGTCCGGCCGGTGCCCGCCGTCGCCGGCGCGGCGGGCGGCGGCCCGACCGTCCCTCCCCCCGCCACCGGCCGGGAGGTGCCACCGCCCACCGCAGGAGCCGTCGCCATCGAGTACACCGCCGTCGAGCCGTCCACCACCGACGGCCGCCCGCCCGCCACCGTCCCGGTCCCCGCCCCCGCCACCGGCGAGGGCCCGCCCGGCGG
This sequence comes from Kitasatospora sp. NPDC001132, assembly GCF_053598415.1. Classification (NCBI taxonomy): domain Bacteria; kingdom Bacillati; phylum Actinomycetota; class Actinomycetes; order Kitasatosporales; family Streptomycetaceae; genus Kitasatospora; species Kitasatospora sp. NPDC001132. Next base: position 273,834 of record NZ_JBSFKF010000007.1, read on the forward strand.
CCGGCTCGGCCCCTTCCTCACCAACGGGCAGGCCGGCGAGCAGCTGGCCCTGCTGAACGAGGTCGGTGGCAAGGTCGGCACCACCCTGGACCTCGGCTTCACCGCCCACGAGCTGTGCCAGGTGCTGGTCCCCCGGGTCGCCGACTTCGCCTGCGTGGACCTGGTGGACGGGCTGATCTCGGACTCCGAACTGCCGGCCGCCCGCCCGGACGACGACACCATGCTGCGCCGGGTCGCCCTGGTCTACAACGAGACCGGCGGCGCCTGGGACCACGTGCTCTCCGAGGGCTCGCTGGTCAGCATGCCCCGCCGCACCCCGCCCGGGATGGCCCTGCAGCTGAACCAGCCGGTGCTGGTCCCTGTGGTCAGCCCGGACGTCGCGGTCGACTACGCGATCGCCCTCGGCGGCGCCCGGCTGGCGCCGGTGGTGACCGGCCGGTCGATGCTGGTCGTCCCGCTCTCCGCCCGCGGCACCGTGCTGGGCATCCTCAAGCTGCTCCGGCTGCCGGACCGCGCCCCCTTCGACGAGAGCGACGCCGCGACCCTCAAGGAACTGGCCGTCCGCGCCGCGCTGTCACTGGACAACGCCCGGCTGCACCGCGCCGAGGCCCGGGTCGCCACCACCCTGCAGCGCTCCATGATCCCGACCCGCCCGCCGCAGATCCCCGGCGTGCAGGTCGCCCACCGCTACCTGCCCGGCGATCCGAAAGCCGAGGTCGGCGGCGACTGGTTCGACGCGATCCAGCTGCCCGGCAGCCGGGTCGCCCTGGTGGTCGGCGACGTGATGGGCCACGGCCTGCACTCGGCGGCCGCGATGGGCCGCTTCCGCACCGCCATGCAGACCCTCGCCGCCCTGGACCTCCCACCCGGCCAGCTGCTGCGCCACCTGGACAACCTGGCCCACAAGCTCGGCGACGACCACCTCGCGACCTGCCTGTACGCGGTCTACGACCCCATCAACCGGACCTGCGAACTGGCCAGCGCAGGCCACGTCCCACCCGTCCTGGTGCACCCGGACGGCACCGGCGAGCTACTGGAGATCCCGGCCGGCGCGCCGATCGGCGTCGGCGGGGTGCCGTTCGTCGCCAAGACCATCGACGTCTCGGACGGCTCGATGCTGGTGCTCTGCACCGACGGCCTGGTCGAGGTGCGGGGCGGGGACATAGGAGCCGGCCTGGCCGCGCTCTGCGGCAACCTGATCGACCCGCAGCAGAGCCCCGAGCAGGCCTGCGACGAGGTGCTGCGACGGCTGCACTCGGACGACCGCAAGGACGACGTCGCCCTGCTGGTGGCCCGCTTCGACGGGGTCGCCCCGTCCGAGGTGGCCACCTGGGACCTCACCGTGGACCACCGCGAGGTCGGCCGGGCCCGCTCGCTGGTCCGCGAACAGCTGGCCGGCTGGCACCTGGAGGCACTCAGCGACACCACCGAACTGCTGGTCAGCGAGCTGGTGACGAACGCCGTACGGGTCGCCCGGGACACCGTGAAGCTCCAGCTGATCCGGGTGGACAAGCTGCTGGTCGAGGTCAGCGACGACAACCACAACCTGCCCTCCCTGGAACCGGCCGAGCAGCTCGGCGAGACCGGCCGCGGCCTCACCCTGGTCACCAAGCTCGCCGAACGCTGGGGCACCGCCCGCAAGGCGGTGGGCAAGGTCGTCTGGTTCGAACTACCGCTCCCCCACGCCTAGGAGCGGCGGGGCCCGTCCGGAACGCCGAACGGCCGCGTACGGGACCCGTACGCGGCCGGCGAAGCGCGATCAACGCCCGTCAGGGGATGACGGCCCCCGCCGAGCGGCGCCGCCGGGCCTCCACCGCGACCTCCCGGGAGGCGGCCGCGGCCACCGAGGTGGCGGCGCCGACCCCGGCCAGCACCCTCGGCCAGAAGTCCCCGAAGACCTCGACCGAGACGGCGATCAGCAGCGCGGTGATCACCGCGACCACGTGCTCCAGCCCCGCCAGGTTGGGCAGCACGACGGCCTCGCCGATCATCACCGCGACCACCAGGCCGGCGGTGCACCAGGCCCGGCTGCGGAACGCGACGCAGATCGCCAGTGCCACCACCGCGGCCGAGGGCCCGGTGTCCCGCACGTAGGCGACCCACTTCGGGAAGCCGAACAGGTGGTGCGGGCCGATCGCCACGCCGACCCGGGCGAACAGCGTGCCCGCCAGGGTGCAGGTGTAGGCGACCACCAGCGTCATCCGCCGGCCGAGCACGATCTCGGCGATCGCGAAGACCACGAACACCTGGGCCAGCGCCCCCCAGACCGGAAGGTCCAGCGCCGGCACGTACAGGGAGAGCGGGGTCCGCAGCAGCGAGACCTCCAGCGGCAGCGCCGCCCGCACCACCCCGATGTTGTTGACGAAACGCTCGCCGCCCGGCAGGTGCTGGACGATGCTGAACAGCAGGATCAGAAACGTCGCCACCGTGGCCAGCGGGGCGGCGGCGAACTTCCTTCGCACCACCGCGTCCCTGACCGTCACGAACAACGTTCCCCACTCGGCGACAGCGGCCGATCTGACGATTGCCAGCGGCCCCTTTCGCACGCCCCCCGCGTGGGTCCTGTGAATCACAACCGTTTCTCCGAATCCCCGGACTCTCGACTACTCCAACATTAGAAGCCCGCTGACAAAGCCACATCGGCACGGATGGGGAGCCGCGTCATCCTCTGGGGGGAGGCAATACCCCCATCGGCCCCCCATTTCGACCGACCGGTTCCCTCCGCCCCCCGACGGAGGGCTACCCCTTCCCGTCCCGGGCCGTCACCGGGACCCGGGGCGCCACCACGGCGGCCCGGGCGTGCCGGCGGCGGAACAGGGCGGGCAGGCTCGGCGCGACGATGAATCCCTCGGCGCGCGCGCTCGCGATGCCGATCCGGGGAATTTCGCTGCTCTTCTCGAAGAGCAGGTAGCGCGGTTCCCAGATCGGCCGGTACTTGGCATTGGCGCGGTACAGCGACTCGATCTGCCACCAGCGCGAGAAGAATCCCAGGGTCGAACGCCACAGCCGCAGCACCGGACCGGCGCCGAGGCGGGAACCGCGCTCGAAAACGGAGCGGAACATCGCGAAGTTCAACGACACCCGCTTCAGCCCGACCTCGTCGGCCCGCTGCAGCAGCTCGATGACCATGAACTCCATCAGGCCGTTCTCGGTGTCCCGGGCCCGGCGCATCAGGTCCAGCGAGAGCCCGTCCGGGCCCCACGGCACGAAGCTCAGCAGCGCCTTGAGCTCGCCGTCCCCGTCGTGGCACTCCAGCATCACGCAGCGGCCGTCGCCCGGGTCGCCGAGCCGGCCGAGCGCCATCGAGAAGCCGCGTTCGGTCGCCCCGTCGCGCCACTCGTCTGCCTTCGCCACCAGCTCGGCCATCTCCGCATCGGAGATGGACTCGTGGCGGCGGATGCGCACCGTGTACCCGGCCCGCTTGACCCGGTTGTAGGCCTGCCGGACCACCCGCATCGCGCGGCCGTCCAGCGAGAACTCGTCCAGCTCGACGATCGCCTCGTCACCCAGCTCCAGCGCGTCCAGCCCGTGCCGGGCGTAGATCACCCCGGCCTCCTCGGAGGCGCCCATCACGGCCGGCGCCCAGGCGTGCTCGCGGGCCTCGGACAGCCAGGCGTCGATCGCGCCCGGCCAGGCCTCCGGGTCGCCGATCGGGTCGCCCGAGGCGAGCGAGACGCCGCCGATCACCCGGTAGGTGACGGCCGCCTTGCCACTGGGGGAGAAGATCACCGCCTTGTCCCGGCGCAGCGCGAAGTAGCCGAGCGAGTCCCGCTCGCCCTGCTTGTCCAGCAGGCCGCGCAGCCTGGCCTCGTCCTCGGCGGTGAGCAGCTCCTTGCCGCGCGGGCTGCGGAAGGCCACGTACAGCACCAGCAGGAAGAGCACCGCGCCCATGGCGTTGATCGCGGCGTTCACCCAGGTCGGTGCGGCGATCACCGAGCGCAGGTGCTCGGACGGGGTGATCGTGATCATCCGGCCGACCGAGTACCGGAACAGGTCCCAGAAGCCGGCGCCGGAGAGCTCGTTGGTCAGCCAGACCAGCAGCGCGCCCACACCGCCGCCGAACGCCAGGCCGCCGATGAAGGTGGCCGCCGCCGTCTTCGGGTTGGAGCTGTCCCCCTTGGAGGTGAACTCCCTGCGCCCGATCAGCAGCGCCAGCACGAACAGGCAGGTCAGGACGGTGGAGATGTAGTTGAGCGGGTGGGTGTCGAAGCGCTCGGACGGCACCAGCATGGCCGCCAGGTACAGCAGCGCGAACATCCCGCCGAGCGCCGTGTTGAAGATCCACGCGGCGCGCTTGCGCCGCCGCATCGCGATCGCGAGGAACACCGACAGCACCGCGCTGCCCAGGCCGGCGGTCATCAGGTACGGGGTGAAGTACTCACCCTCGTTGTGCTCGTAGACCTGGTCGCGGAAGGGAACCAGCAGCACCGTCGCCACGTTCAGCAGCGCGATGAGCCGCAGGTACCAGACGGAGGCCGCGGCGGCCCTCGGGCGCCAGCGGTCGAGCACGTCTCCGGTACGGGGCCCGTGGGACGTGGCGGACGGCTCCGACTTCACAGTGGACGACACAGCTCAATTCCAAACGATCAGATGGTGGGGCGCATCCGCGAACGGCCCGGCGCCGGGCGCCCGCTCGGGCCCGACGGACTGACCGGTGACCTCCCCCGGCCGACCGCCCGATTGGAGAAGCGGCCGGAAAAGAGTCAGCCAACTCCATGGTTCACCACCGAAGCTGAGAATTGCGTGAACCGGGTAGCGGATTCCCACCCCCGCCGAACGGCGGGGGTGCACACCCCCCGGACGTTCGGCACCCCGCCTCCGTAGCCCCTACTCTCGAGACGACCCCACGCGGACCGCCCCGACCCGGCCGCCCGAACCGAGGAGGCACCATCACCACCACCCGCGTGCTGATCGTCGACGACGAGATCCTGGTCCGCTCCGGCCTGGGCCTGATCGTCGGCTCCGCCGCCGACCTGGAGGTGGTCGGCGACTGCTCCGGCGGGCAGGCCGAGGAGCACGTCCAACGGCTGCGCCCGCACGTGGTGCTGCTCGACATCCGGATGCCCGACCTCGACGGCATCTCGGTGCTGCGCCGGCTGCGCGCCCTGCCCGACCCGCCGGCCGTGGCGATGCTCACCACCTTCGACACCGACGAGTACATCGGCACCGCGCTGCGGGCCGGCGCGGCCGGCTTCCTGCTCAAGGACACCGCCCCCGACCAGCTGGTGCACGCCGTCCGGGTGCTCGCGGCCGGCGGCAACATCCTCTCCCCGACCGTCACCCGCACCGTGATCGGCGGCTACGTGGACGGCGGCGGCCCGGACGCCGAGGCCACCGCGCTCGCCCGCACCCTCACCGGCCGGGAACTCGACGTGCTCTCGCTGCTCGGCGAGGGCCTGTCCAACGCCGAGATCGCCGACCGGCTCTTCCTCGGCACCGGCACGGTCAAGGACCACATCAGCGCGATCCTCGGCAAGCTCGGCGCCGCCAACCGGGTCCAGGCCGCCGTACTGGCCCACCGGGCCGGCCTGGTCCGGCCCAAGCCCGGCGACGGGGCATGACGGCCGCCGACCACCTGCCGTCCAGACGGCTGCCGGCCTGGTGCACCGCGCCCTGGCTGATGCTGCTGCTGCCCGTCCTGTACTCCCTGCTGGACGCCGCGCTGGTGGCCCGGGAGGCCGCCTGGTGGCAGGTGGCGCTGTCCACGCTGGCCGCCGTCGCGCTGTTCCTCCGCCGTCGCTTCCCGGTGACGGCGCTGCTGCTCACCATGCCGGGCAGCTGGGTGGACGAGATCTGGCTGGCCCCGATAACGGCCGTCTACTCGGTGGCCGCCGAACGCCCCCGCCCCCGGATCGTGATCCCCTGCGGCATCCTGTTCGCCCTGGTCGAGTTCTTCCACTGGCCGCTGCCCGCGAACCTGATCGACCTCAGCCGGGCCACCGCGCTGGACGCCATCCAGGCCGTGATGCTGGCGGCCGGCCCGGCCGCCACCGGTCTGCTCGCCCGCACCCGGCGGGAACTGGCCGTCCGCCTGGACGAGCTGACCCGCGGCCAGGAGCGGGAGAGCCGACTGCTGGCCGAGCGGGTGCTGATCAGCGAGCGCGGCAGGCTGGCCCGGGAGATGCACGACGTGGTCTCGCACCAGGTCAGCCTGATCAGCATCCAGGCCGGCGCGCTCCAGGTGAGCAGCCCCGACCCGGCCGCCGTGACCGCCGCCAGGACCATCCGCGAGCTGTCGGTACGGACCCTGGACGAGCTGCGCCAGATGGTCGGGGTGCTGCGCGGCACCGGCGGACTGCCGGACGCCCCGCTCGCCCCGCAGCCCCGGCTGGCCGACCTGCCCCGGCTGATCGAGGAGAGCGGCCTGGCCGCCGACACCGAGCTGGTCCCCGGCGACCGCCCGTGGCCGGAGGCGGTGGAGCGGGCCGCCTACCGCACCGTGCAGGAGGCGCTCACCAACATCACCAAGTACGCCCCGGACGCGGAGGTGCACGTGCGGGTCCGGGCGAAGGGCCGCCGGCTGCGGGTCGAGGTCCGCAACGAGGCTCCGCCGGTGCACCCGGCCGAGACCCTGCCGGGCGGCGGCCACGGCCTGGTCGGCCTGCGCGAGCGCGCCCAACTGCTGGGCGGCACCCTCACCGCCGGGCCGACCGCGGACGGCGGCTTCGAGGTCCGCGCCGAGCTCCCGGCCGGCCACGGCTGATCCGGCCCGCCCCCGAAACCGGTGCGGCCGGGCCCGGGCCTTCCGGCCGAGAACGAGAAAGCCCCGCAGATCCGTAGATCTGCGGGGCTTCGCTGTGCGCGAGGGGGGAGTTGAACCCCCACGCCCTTTCGGGCACTGGAACCTGAATCCAGCGCGTCTGCCTATTCCGCCACCCGCGCATGGGTGTCGTCTTCGTTGCCGACCGATCTTCCGAACCGCTCGGTACCATCGGTACTTCGCGCCTCCTTGGACCGGCCTCCCTTCCGGGCGGCCCTTCCGACGTGGAAAACATTAGCACGACCTGGGGGACTACTCCGAATCCGTTGTCCGGGGAGGCCTACGGCATCCGAACCGATGCCCGACGAACACCCGCACGACTGCCGGAAGGGTGCTCCGGCGGGGACGTCTGGCGTGCCGTACCCGAAATGCGTCACCCTGTGTGTCCGAGCCCACCCCCGGGCACCACACGGTCCGGGAACCGTACGGAAGGGCCCGGCGTGGATACGATCAGTACGGAAGTACCGCAAGTAGGAGGCGCGACCGGGTCCCGGGCGGGATCCGGCCGGCAGGCAGGCGAACGAACCCTGGAAGGGGGTGCCCCATGGGAGTGCTGAAGAAGTTCGAGCAGCGGCTCGAGGGTCTCGTCAACGGCACCTTCGCCAAGGTGTTCAAGTCCGAGGTCCAGCCCGTGGAGATCGCCGGCGCGCTGCAGCGCGAGTGCGACAACAACGCGAGCATCTGGAACCGCGACCGCACCGTCGTGCCGAACGACTTCATCGTCGAGCTGAGCCCGCACGACCACGAGCGGCTGAGCCCCTACTCCGGGCAGCTCGGCACCGAGCTGGCCGGCATGGTCCGCGAGTACGCGGAGGCCCAGCGGTACACCTTCATGGGCCCGCTCCAGGTGAACCTGGAGAAGGCCGACGACCTGGACACCGGGCTGTACCGGGTGCGCAGCCGCACCCTCGCCGCCGAGGAGCCCCCGCAGCAGCAGTACGCGCCGCCGCAGCCCGGGTACGACCGCCCGCCGGCCGCTCCGGCCCCCGGCGCACCGTGGCAGCAGCCCGGCGCCGGCCAGTACAACGCGCCCCCGCCGCCGGCCGCGCCCCCCGCGATGCCCCCGGGTCCGCCCGCGGGCGGCAACGTCCGGGCCTTCCCGGGCGCCGGCCACGGCGGCACCGCGGTGCGCCGCTGGATCGAGGTCAACGGCTCCCGGCACCAGATCACCGGCTCGGCCTGCGTGCTCGGCCGGTCGACCGAGGCGGACGTGCGGATCGACGACCCCGGGGTCTCCCGCAAGCACGCCGAGATCCGCCCCGGCACCCCTTCGATGGTGCTCGACCTGGGGTCCACCAACGGCATCGTGGTGGACGGACAGCACACCCAGCGCGCTACGCTCCGCGACGGCTCGCGAATCGTCGTGGGCTCCACCACCATCGTCTACCGGCAGGTCGAAGGGTAGTGTCCGAATTGTTCGCGCGCCTCGCTCACCGACTGGCGGGACGGTCATGTCAGAACTGACCCTCACGGTCATGCGGCTGGGCTTCCTGGCAGTGCTGTGGCTGTTCGTCATCGTCGCGATCCAGGTGATCCGCAGCGACCTGTTCGGCACCAAGGTGAACCCGCGGTCCTCCCGTCGCGGCGCGGGCGCCACGACCGGTGGCGGCGCCGCCACCGCGACCGCCGCGCGGGCCGCGGCGCCGACGCAGGCCGGCCCGGCGGCGGGCCAGACCCAGGGCGGCGGCGGGCGCCGCCGCGGAGGCCCGACCCAGCTCGTCGTGGTCCAGGGCTCGCTGGCCGGCACCACGGTGGCGCTGCAGGGCCAGACCATCACGCTCGGCCGCGCGCACGACTCCACCATCGTGCTGGACGACGACTACGCGTCCTCCCGGCATGCCAGGATCTATCCGGATCAGACTGGGCAGTGGACGGTCGAGGATCTAGGCTCCACCAACGGCACCTATCTGGACCGGCAGCGCCTGACCGCGCCCACTCCGCTCCAGCCGGGCATGCCGATCCGTATCGGCAGGACCGTCATCGAACTGCGGAAGTAGTAGCGCATGAGGGACAGCATCCCGTCCATGACCCAGAGGGGGGCAAAGGTCGCATGACCCTGGTGCTGCGCTTCGCCGCCGGCTCCCACAAGGGACTGATCCGGGAGGGGAACGAGGACTCCGGCTACGCCGGGCCGCGGCTGCTGGCCGTGGCCGACGGCATGGGCGGCGCCGCGGCCGGCGAGGTCGCTTCCTCCGAGGTGCTCGGCTCGATCGTCCGGCTGGACGAGGACGTGCCGGGCGCGGACCTGCTGACCCTGCTGGGCGACGCCGTCCAGGGCGCCAACGACCGGCTCCGGCAGATGGTCGAGGAGGACCCGCAGCTGGAGGGCATGGGCTGCACCCTGACCGCCATGCTGTGGACGGGCCAGCGGATGGGCCTGGTGCACGTCGGCGACTCCCGCGCCTACCTGCTGCGCGACGGCGCCCTGGTGCAGATCACCCAGGACCACACCTGGGTGCAGCGCCTGGTCGACGAGGGCCGGATCACGCCCGAGGAGGCCGAGACCCACCCGCAGCGCTCCCTGCTGATGCGCGCGCTGGACGGCCGCGGCCAGGTCGAGCCCGACCTGTCCATCCGCGAGGTCCGGGCCGGCGACCGCTACCTGATCTGCTCCGACGGCCTCTCCGGCCCGGTCAGCCACCAGACCCTCCAGGACACCCTCGGCAGCTACTACGCGCCCGAGCAGACCGTGCAGGAGCTGATCCAGCTCGCGCTGCGCGGCGGCGGTCCCGACAACATCACCTGCATCGTGGCGGACGTCATCGACGTCGGCGCCACGGACACCATGAGCGGCCAGTTCAACGACGTCCCGGTGGTGGTCGGCGCGGTCGCCGACGCCCCGCCGTCCTCGGCCGCCGCCGACCGCTCGATCGCGGACACCCCGGCCGGCCGCGCCGCCGGCCTCGGCCGCGGCCCGCAGGGCGCCTTCGGCCCGGCCGAGGGCTACGAGGAGGGCTACGGCGCGCAGGGCGGCTTCGGCCCCGCCGAGGGGTACGAGGGCGAGTACGGCTACGGCTCCGGCGAGCCCTCGGTGTACGGCACCGAGGACTTCGACGAGGGGCGGCCCAGGAAGCGCAAGCGCAAGGGCCTGACGATCTCGCTGGCCGCCCTGGTCGCGCTCGGACTGCTCGGCGGCGCCGGCTGGTTCGGCTACCAGTGGACCCAGGACCAGTACTACGTGGGCACCCAGGAGGACCACGTCGCGATCTACCAGGGCATCAACCAGAACCTGGCCGGTCTGAGCCTGTCCTCGGTGCACTCCTCGTACAGCAAGATCCAGCTGAAGTGGCTGCCCGAGGACCAGCAGGCCCACGTGAAGAAGACCATCTCGGTCGGCAGCATGAAGGACGCCCAGTCGACGGTCAACGAGCTCGACGGCTGGGTCCAGCTCTGCCAGCGGGCCGCACGGGCGAACACCCCGGCCACGCCGCCGGCCACCCAGGCGGTGTACCTGGCCACGACGCCCACCCCGACCGAGAAGAACCGTGGCCCGGCCGCGGCTCCGACCGCGTCACCCTCGACCACCCCGACGCCGACCACCCCGGTGGCACCCACCCCGGCACCGAACGCAACCCCTCCGGCCGGCGCCGCGCAGGGCGACCAGGCCCCGCTGAGCGAAGAGGAACTCAGCCGGGCCAACTCCTGCCCGAAGCAGTGACGTCCGTGATCCGACATAGGACCGCCCCGAGCGGTCTTGCCGGCCGTCAGGGAGCGGTCACCACGTGAGCAGCTACGACCTGAGCGAAGAGTCCACCCGGGCCGGCCGGCGCCGGGCGACGGCCGAACGCGCCGTCCCCCGCCGGCGCGGCAACACCACGATCTCCCCGCAGGAGACGCCCAACCGGCGCAACACCGAGCTGGCCATGCTGGTCTTCGCGGTGCTGCTGCCGGTCCTCGCGTACGCCAACGTCGGCCTCGCGATGGACGGCAAGCTGCCCGCCGGCATGCTCGGCTACGGGTTCGGCATGGGCGCCCTGGCGGTGGTCGCCCACCTGCTGGTGCGCCGCTTCGCGCCGTACGCGGACCCGCTGATGCTGCCGATCGCCACCCTGCTCAACGGGCTCGGGGTGGTGATGATCTGGCGGCTGGACAAGGCGGGCAAGCTGCTCAAGGGCAACTACCCGGCGGCCGAGAACCAGCTGATGTGGTCGGCCCTCGGGATCGCCGGCTTCATCGGGGTGATGGTGCTGCTGAAGGACCACCGGGTGCTCCAGCGCTACACCTACATCTCGATGGTGGTGGCCCTCGTCCTGCTCGCCGCGCCGGCCTTCTTCCCGGCCAGGGCGGAGGACTTCGGCGCGAAGATCTGGATCCGGATGGGCAGCTTCTCCATCCAGCCCGGCGAGTTCGCCAAGATCGTCCTGACCGTGTTCTTCGCCGGCTACCTGATGGTCAAGCGGGACGCCCTCGCGCTGGCCAGCCGCCGGTTCATGGGCCTGTACCTGCCGCGCGGCCGCGACCTCGGCCCGATCATCGTGATCTGGCTGCTCAGTCTGCTGATCCTGATCTTCGAGAACGACCTGGGCACGTCCTTCCTGTTCTTCGGCCTGTTCGTGGTGATGCTCTACGTCGCCACCGAGCGGACCAGCTGGATCCTGTTCGGCCTGCTGATGTCGGTCGGCGGCGCGGTCGCGGTCGCCTCGACCGCCAGCCACGTGAAGGTCCGCATCGACGCCTGGCTCGACCCGATGGCCGCCTTCGGCCCGAACCCGCCGAAGGGCTCCACCGAGCAGATCGGCCAGTCGCTGATGGCGCTCGGCTCCGGCGGGGTCACGGGCTCCGGCCTGGGCCAGGGCCGGTCCTGGCTGATCGCCTTCGCCGCCAAGAGCGACTTCATCCTGGGCTCGTTCGGCGAGGAGCTCGGGCTGACCGGCCTGATGGCGATCTTCCTGCTGTACGCGCTGCTGATCCAGCGCGGCCTGCGCACCGCGCTCGCCGCCCGCGACCCGTTCGGCAAGCTGTTCGCCGTCGGCCTCTCCTCGGCGATGGCGATCCAGGTGTTCGTCGTGGCCGGCGGTGTCACCGGGCTGATCCCGCTCACCGGTATGACCATGCCGTTCCTCGCCCAGGGCGGTTCGTCCGTGGTCGCCAACTGGGCGCTGGTCGCGATCCTGCTGAAGATCAGCGACAGCGCCCGCCGCCCCGGGGCCGAACCGGCCCCGGCCCCCGAGGGCCAGGGAGGACCCGCCCGATGAACAAGCCGATCCGCCGGGTCTCGATCTTCTGCCTCGTGCTGATCCTGGCCCTGATGGTGCGCACCAACTGGGTGCAGGGCGTCCAGGCCGAGGCCTGGGCCACCAACAAGAACAACAAGCGCCAGCTGTACGACCGGTACGCCCACCCGCGCGGCAACATCATCGTCAGCGGCCAGCCGGTCACGAAGTCGGACTTCGTCAACGGCCTGCGCTACAAGTACAAGCGCTCCTGGGTCGACGGCCCGATGTACGCCCCGGTGACCGGCTACTCCTCCCAGGCCTACGGCTCCAACCAGTTGGAGAACCTGGAGGACGGCATCCTCTCCGGCACCGACGACCGGCTGTTCTTCCGCAACACCCTGGACATGCTGACCGGCGAGCAGAAGCGCGGCGGCGACGTCGTCACCACCATCAACGCCAAGGTCCAGAAGGCGGCCTTCGACGCGATGGGCAACAAGAAGGGCGCGGTGGTCGCCGTCGACCCGAAGACCGGCGCGATCCTGGCGCTGGTCTCCACCCCGTCCTACGACCCCGGCACCTTCGCCGGTGGCGAGGCCGCCGACACCAAGGCCTGGACGGACCTCAACGCGGACCCCAACAAGCCGATGCTCAACCGGGCGCTGAAGGAGACCTATCCGCCCGGCTCGACCTTCAAGCTGGTCACCGCCACCGCCGCGTTCGAGAACGGCCGCTACCAGAGCATCGACGACGCGACGGAGACGCCCGAGCCGTACATCCTGCCCGGCACGAACACCCAGCTGAAGAACGAGAGCCCGAACGAGCGCTGCGAGAACGCCACCATCAAGTCCGGGATGGACCAGTCCTGCAACACGGTCTTCGCCAAGATGGGCGCCGACCTGGGCAAGGAGCGGATGCGGGCGCAGGCCGAGAAGTTCGGCTTCAACAGCACGATCGACACCCCGATCCGCTCCGAGAAGAGCGTCTTCCCGGACAGCCCGAGCCCGGACGGCACCGCCCAGGACTCGATCGGCCAGCACGACACCCGCGCCACCCCGCTGCAGATGGCCATGGTCTCCGCCGCTATCGCCAACAACGGCAGCCTGATGCAGCCGTACCTGGTCGACCAGGAGCGCTCGGCCTCGCTGACCACCGTCTCCAAGCACACCGAGAAGCAGTTCTCCCAGCCGATGAGCCCGGCCACCGCGCAGAAGATGCAGGACCTGATGGTCTCGGTGGTCGAGAACGGCACCGGCACCAACGCCAAGATCCCCGGCCTCCAGGTCGGCGGCAAGACCGGCACCGCGCAGCACGGCGAGGACAACGCCGGGCTGCCGTACGCCTGGTTCACCTCCTGGGCCAAGACCCCGGACGGCCAGTCGGTCGCGGTCGCGGTGGTGGTCGAGGACGGCTCCCAGAACCGCGACGGCATCAGCGGTGGCCGGCTCGCGGCCCCGATCGCCAAGGCGGTGATGCAGGCCGCACTCGGCAAGTAGGAGCGCGGATCAGGGGTGAGGGAAAAGTCACGATCGGCAGCCCCGTCCGGATACCGGTCTGATATCGGCCGACGGCTGACTCCGGTCCGATGCGGTACGACCGGTAGCGTATCCGCCAGCAGCGGGTGTGCCCGTTGCCGCCCGCGAGGCACCGCACGGCCCGGCCGGAGAACCGGTCGCGGACGGCGCGGCGTCACCCAGAGCGTGCGGGGACACCTACGTCACAACCTCACCGGCGGGTGAGGGAGAGGGTCGGATCTATGGAAGAGCCTCGTCGCCTCGGCGGCAGGTACGAGCTCGGCGGCGTCCTCGGACGCGGCGGCATGGCCGAGGTCTACCTCGCCCATGACACCCGGCTCGGCCGCTCCGTCGCAGTGAAGACGCTCCGGGCCGACATGGCCCGGGATCCGTCGTTCCAGGCCCGCTTCCGCCGCGAGGCACAGTCGGCGGCGTCCCTGAACCACCCCGCGATCGTCGCCGTGTACGACACCGGCGAGGACTACATCGACGGCATCTCCATCCCGTACATCGTGATGGAGTACGTCGAGGGGTCGACGCTGCGCGAGCTGCTGCACTCCGGCCGCCGGCTGCTGCCCGAGCGCGCGCTGGAGATGACCATCGGCATCCTCCAGGCCCTCGAGTACTCGCACCGGGCCGGCATCGTGCACCGCGACATCAAGCCGGCCAACGTGATGCTGACCCGGCAGGGCAACGTCAAGGTCATGGACTTCGGCATCGCCCGTGCGATGGGCGACGCCGGGATGACCATGACGCAGACCTCGGCCGTCATCGGCACCGCCCAGTACCTCTCCCCCGAGCAGGCCAAGGGCGAGCAGGTCGACGCCCGCTCCGACCTCTACTCCACCGGCTGCCTGCTCTACGAGCTGCTGACCGTCCGCCCGCCGTTCGTCGGCGACTCGCCGGTCGCGGTGGCCTACCAGCACGTCCGGGAGGAGCCGCAGCCGCCGTCCGTCTTCGACCCCGAGGTGCGCCCCGAGGTCGACGCGATCGTGCTGAAGGCGCTCGCCAAGGACCGCGACTACCGCTACCAGACCGCCGACGAGATGCGCGACGACATCGAGCGCTTCCTCGACGGCCTGCCGGTGGCCGCCGCCCAGCAGGCCGGGTACGGCATGGGCCCGGCCGGCTACGGCTACGACCAGAACGGCTACCCGCAGCCGCACGACCCGTACGGCCAGACCAACGTGCTGCCGCAGCAGCCCGGCGGCCCGACCACCGTCCTGCCGCAGGCCTCCGGGCAGCCCGGCTACGGGCAGCAGGGCGGCTACCAGGACGACGGCTACGGCCAGACCTACGCCGGCGCCCCGGGCGGCGCGGGCGACGGCTACGACGACGGCTACGGCCGCGGCGGCCGCCGGGGCGAGGAACCGCCGAAGAAGAGCAACACCTCCTGGATCGTGCTGGCGGTCGCCGCCGTACTGGTCCTGGTCGGCACCTTCTTCGTCGCCCAGGCGATGTTCTCCGACAAGGACAAGGAGGCCGCGAAGGTCACCGCCCCGAACCTGGTCGGCAAGACGCTGGCCGAGGCCAAGGCGGCCGCCGCCGGCGTCGGCCCCAAGCTGGTGGTGGCCGAGGGCGAGAAGGTCGCCTGCCCGGACGCCAACATCAAGAAGGACCAGGTCTGCACCCAGAACCCGCCGGGGGGCGGGCAGGTCGTCGAGACCGCCACCATCACGGTGCAGATCTCCTCGGGCCCGGCCAAGGCGCCGGTGCCCGCGGTGGTCGGCAAGCCCAAGGACCAGGCCACCAAGGCGCTCGCCGACGCGGGCTTCGCCAACGTCACCACCGAGTACAAGGACGACGACACCGCCGCGCAGGACACCGTCACCGCCCAGGACCCGGCGGCCAACGCCGCCGTCGACCCGAGCACCCCGATCAAGCTGACCGTGTCGCAGGGCAAGACCAAGGTGAACGTCCCGAACGTGGTCGGCTCCCAGAAGGAGGACGCCACGGCGACCCTCCAGGGCCTCGGCTTCCAGGTGGACGCCTCGAAGACCACGCCGGCCCCCGACCCCTCCAAGGTCAACACCGTCGCCGCGCAGTCGGTCCCGGCCAACACCAAGGCCCCGGCCAACACCAAGATCACGCTGACCATCTACAAGGCGCAGGACAAGCCGCAGGTCCCGCCGCTGGCGAACGTCAAGCTGAGCGACGCCGCGAACCAGTTGAAGGCGCTCGGTCTGACCTACACGGTGGTCAACGGCCAGCCGGACCCGAACGCGACGGTGCAGGCGAGCAACCCGCCGGCCGGCACCCCGGTCGACCCGAACACCCAGATCCAGCTGTACATCAAGGCGGCCGAGCCGCCCAAAGGGGGAGACCCCACCACCA
Source organism: Kitasatospora sp. NPDC001132 (assembly GCF_053598415.1). Classification (NCBI taxonomy): domain Bacteria; kingdom Bacillati; phylum Actinomycetota; class Actinomycetes; order Kitasatosporales; family Streptomycetaceae; genus Kitasatospora; species Kitasatospora sp. NPDC001132. Next base: position 289,595 of record NZ_JBSFKF010000007.1, read on the forward strand.
CACCCCCCAAAGGGGACCACTAAGCATCCGGTATTCCCCTGGTTCGGCTGAGCCGGGGGCCGGAGCCCGGGTGACTCCCCAGCACGTCCGAGGGCCCGCCGCAGTTCATCGCGGCGGGCCCTCGGGCGGTTCCCCTTCCCTGGCCCCAGGAGGCCCGGGAAGGGGCTCAGGAGTGCCGCAGCTCCGGCGGCGGGGTGCGCTTGGCGTCCATGTCGTCCACCCGCACCAGGCTCCCCCAGACGGCCATCCGGTAGCGCGAGGTGTACACCGGGGTGCAGGTGGTCAGGGTGATGTAGCGGCCGGGGCCGGCGTAGCCGGAGCGGGGCGGGACGGGCGCCACGATGCCGGTGTCGTACTTGGTCGTCTCCGGCAGGGTGTTGTCGATCTTGTAGACGTACCACTTGTCCCGGGTCTCGACCACGACCGCGTCGCCCTTGTGGACGGCGTCCAGGTCGTGGAACTTGGCGCCGTGGCCGTCCCGGTGGGCGGCCAGCGCGAAGTTGCCCTGCTCGTCCCACGGCATCGCGGCCTTGTACGGCTGCTCGTAGACGCCCGCCACGCCCTCGTCCAGGACCTCGGTGGAGGTGCCCATCCGGATCAGCACCTGGAAGTCCCTGCCCATCGCCGGGACGTGCAGGAAGCCGACGTCGTCCCCGACCGCGAACTGCCTCGGCGCGGCGCCGGGGGCACCCGGGGCGGCGGACCCACCGGGCGCGGCGGACCCACCGGGGGCAGGGATGGCACCGGGCCCGGCCGAGGGGCCGGCGGCCGGGCCGGCGGCCCAGTCGCTGCGCAGCCGGTCGCCGGCCGCCGAGGCCGCGCGGTCCGCCTGCACGTTGGTCCACCACAGCGAGTAGGCCACGAACAGGCCCAGCACCAGGCCCAGGGTGATCAGCAGCTCGCCGAAGACCCCGAGCGCGGCCAGCGCCCGGCTCCGTCCCCGCCCGGCCCGCGGCTCGGGCGGGGGAAAGGCCTCCTGCGCCGGTTCGGCCGACAGCTCGGTCTCGTCCTGCATCTGCGGTGCTCCCCCTCCGGGCCGGACGGCCGGGCGGCTACCCGCCCGTGATGGCGGCCGGCTTGCCCTGGGCACGCGGCCGTTCGTCGATCATCTTGCCAAAGACGATGAGACGGAACTTGGAGGTGAACTCCGGGGTACAGGTCGTCAGCGTGATGTAGCGGCCGGGACCGGCGTACCCGGCGCCGTTCGGCACCGGCTTGATCACGCTCACGTTGTTGGGGGACGTCTCCGGGATGCCCCCGGTGACCTCGTAGGTGTAGTAGCCGGCGGAGGTCTCCACCACGATCTTGTCGCCCTTGCCGAGCTGGTTGATGTACCGGAACGGCTCGCCGTGGGTGTTGCGGTGGGCGGCCAGCGCGAAGTTGCCCGTCTTGTCGCCCGGCATGCCGGTGTTGGCGTAGTGCCCGACCAGGCCCTTGTCGAGCACCGCCGACTTGGAGGTGCCCTCGGCGATCGGGAACTTCAGCCCCAGCTTGGGCAGGTAGATGATGGCGAAGCCCTTGCCGGGCTCGAACACCTCGGGCTTGTTCGGGTCCGGGGCCGGCTGCCCCGGCTGGGCGGGCGCGGCGGGCGCCGCGTCGAACTGCTGCTCCAGCTGGTTGCGGGCCCCGTCGGCGGCCTCGTCGGCCTGCACGTTGGTCCACCAGAGCTGGTACGCGACGAAGAGCAGCATCACCAGACCCAGCGTGATGCACAGCTCGCCGACGCCCCGGGCGGCCACCACCAGCACGGACTCCTTGGGGCGCGCCCGCCCGGCGGCGCGGCCGCCCGCCCGGCGCCGACCACTGCCGGAGCGCAGCGAGGTGCGGCCCCGGGCGGCGCGGCGGCGCTCGGCCCGGCCGCCGGTGGGGACCGGTTCGGCGGCCGGTGCGCCGAGGTCCACGGGCAGCCGCAGCTGGAGGGTCTGGTCGGGCAGCCAGGGGTACTCGGGCCCGTCCACCAGGGGCTCCTGGGCCTGCTCGTACACGCCCCAGGCGTCCTCGGGCGCGGTCTGCACCGGGAACTGCTGCACGGTGCCGTACGGGTCCGCCTCCGGCTGGAAACGTCCCTCCGGACGCAGCGCGGTCACGCCGGTCAGCCCCGGCCGATCACCGGGGCGAGCCCGGCCGACCGGTCGACCGCCTGCGGGAAGCCGCACTCCGCGAGCCAGTTGGCGAGCATCCGGTGACCGCCCTCGGTGAGCACCGACTCGGGGTGGAACTGCACGCCCTCGACCGGCAGTTCACGGTGCCTCAGGCCCATGATCACACCGCTGTCGGTGCGCGCGGTGACCACCAGCTCGGCCGGCACGGTGTCCGGTTCGACCGCGAGCGAGTGGTAGCGGGTCGCGGTCAGCGGCGAGGGCAGGCCCTCGAACACCCCGCCGTCCTCGTGCTCGACCGGCGAGGTCTTGCCGTGCAGCAGCTCGGGCGCCCGGTCGACCACCGCGCCGTACGCCGCCGCGATCGACTGGAGGCCCAGGCAGACGCCGAACACCGGCAGCCCGATCCGCGCGCAGTGGTGGACCATCTCGATGCAGACCCCGGCCTCCTCGGGGGCACCGGGCCCGGGGGAGAGCAGCACGCCGTCGAAGCCCTCCTCGCCGGAGCGGCGGACGGCGTGCTCGACGGTCACCTCGTCGTTGCGCACCACCTCGCAGGTGGCACCGAGCTGGTACAGGTACTGGACCAGGTTGAAGACGAAGCTGTCGTAGTTGTCCACCACCAGGATGCGGGGCGGAGTGGTCGGCCGGGTCGTCATGCGCGCGTGGTCTCCGTGGGGTGCGGTGCTGGAAGGGGTGCCGGGCCCGCCGGCTCAGCCGGTCGCGGCGCCGTCGCCGCCGTCCACCGTGACGTCACCGAAGGGGAGCAGCGGTTCCGCCCACGGGAAGACGTAGTTGAAGAGGAGATAGACGATCCCCAGGACGAGGAGCAGCGAGACGACGGCTCGGACCAGGGTGTTTCCCGGAAGGTGACGCCAGATCCAGCCGTACATGGTGCTCCCTCGACGCAGCGGACTGGGTTAAAGAGTAGACCCGCGGTGCACGGCCGCGGGGCCGGTCCGCTACTGCTGTCCGCCCGCCGACCGCAGCTCGGTGGTGCCGGAGTAGCCGGGCAGGGTCAGCTCGCCGCTCTCCTGGACCTTCCAGCCCAGCCCGTACGCCTGGACGTACTGGAGGTAGTTGCGGATCGTCGGGTCGGCGTCGACGGCCGAACGCAGGGCGTCGGTCTTCCCGACCGCCTTGACCACGTACGGCGGGGAGTAGACCCGGCCCTGGAGCAGCAGCGTGTTGCCGACGCAGCGGACGGCGCTGGTGGAGATCAGCCGCTGGTCCATCACCTGGACGCCCTCGGCGCCGCCGCGCCACAGCGCGTTGACCACGGCCTGGATGTCCTGCTGGTGGATGACCAGGTCGTTGACGCCGGGCTCGGGCACCCCGGGGATGCGCGCGGTGGCGTTCGGCGGGGCGTCGTTGAGGGTGACGGTCAGGCCGCCGCCCTGGAGCGGCTCCAGGGCGGCGCCGGCGCGCAGGCCGTCCAGCTGCGCGGCGTCGGCCGGGTCGTGGCCCTGCTGCTCGGTGAGCTGCTGGGCGCGGGCCTGGAGGTCGGCGAGCTGGGACTGCGCCTGCTGGTTCTGCCCGCTGCGCTGGCGGATCACGTCGCCGAGGCTGAGCAGCGAGTTGTCGGTCCGCAGGTCGGTGCCGCGGGCGGTCTGCGCGCTGATGTAGAAGAGCAGGCCGGCGAGCGCGAAGACGGCGCAGGTCAGGGCACGGCCGACAATTCGGGTGCCGGAGCGGCGGGTACGGGCCGGTTCAGGGGGAATCGACAAATTAGTCACCGTACCCTTATCTCCTCAACACCCGCCGAGCCACTACGCTAACGGACGCCGGTGGCATGCGGCGGAGCGGTCCCCGGACCGTCCTCCGCAACAGACCCGGCCGATTCCCCCCGTTGCACCCCGCGCGGTCTCACAGCGCATCGACAGGAGAGCTCCTCGTGCCGAAGTCTCGACTCCGCAAGAAGTCCGACTACACCCCGCCGACCACGGCCGCGGTGAAGATCAGTTCGGGCCGCGGTTGGGTCGCGCCGCTGATGCTGGCACTGTTCCTGATCGGACTGGTGTGGATCGTCACCTACTACGTGACCAGCGGCACCTACCCGGTCGAGAGCTGGCGCAACTGGAACATCCTGGTCGGCTTCGGCTTCATCGCCGCCGGGTTCGGCGTCTCCACCCAGTGGAAGTGACGGCCCGACCGTCCTGAGGCTCGGTCCCGAGCCACTCTCCGCCGTTCCGGATCGTTCGTCCCGGGACGGCGGTCAGGCGTGCCCGCAGCCGGGCGGGAATCCGGTCGGTTGTTCCCACCATCGGACTGGCGTGCTTATCCACATGGTTATCCACACTGGGGAAAAGTCCCCCCGGCCTGTGGATAACTTTCCCTGACAGAGCCGTCCACAGCTGTGCACAACTCCCCGGGAACGGGAGAACCGCACAGCAGGACACGCGTAGAACAGCAGTCCACAGCCGGGTGGTCGCACAGCTTGTGCACAACCCCGCACCCGCTGTGGACAAACGCTCGAAGGGTCACGCCCCGTACAGGGCCATCCCGGCCAGCAACATCCCCGCCTCGACCGCCAGCGCGCCCAACACCGTCAGGGCCTGGACCAGGCCGCGGCGCTCGCGCGGGGCGTACATCAGGCCGGCCGCGGTCAGCGAGCCGAGCAGCAGGCCGCCGATGTGCGCCCGCCAGTCGATGCCCGGGCGGGAGAAGGTGACGATCAGGTTGAAGACCAGGAACGCCATCGCCGGGCCGAGCGGGCCCTTGTCCCGCAACTGCATCACGATCGTGGCGCCGATCAGACCGAAGACCGCCCCGGAGGCGCCCAGCGAGCTCATCTCGTGGCCGGCCACCAGGAAGGCGAAGGTGCTGCCGCCCAGGCCGGCGACCAGGTAGACGGCCAGGAAGCGCAGCCGGCCGAGCGCCTGCTCCAGTGCCGGGCCGAGCCAGAACAGCACCAGCATGTTCATCCCGACGTGCCACCACTCCAGGTGCAGGAAGGTGGCGGTCAGCAGCCGGTACCACTGGTGCGGGCCGTCGGCGACACCGGCCGGGCCGCCGAGGGTGTCCGCCCCCGCGCTGATCAGCAACCAGATCTGGCCGAGCCGCGGGGTGAGCACGTAGGCCGCCAGCACCCAGACCACGACGTTGATCCCGATCAGCACCCGGGTGACCAGCCCGCCGTCGGCGGCCAGGGCCCCACCGAACCGGGTGGTCGCCCGCCGCGCCCCGGCGTGGCCGTTGCCGACGCACTCCGGGCACTGGAAGCCCACCGAGGCGGTCACCATGCAGTGCGGGCAGATCGGCCGCTCGCAGCGGGAGCAGGAGACCCCGGTGGGGGTCTGCGGGTGCCGGTAGCAGCCGGGCAGTCCGGCCTCCGGGGACCGATCGGCCGTCGGCCGCGGCTCGTCCGGGAGCATCAGCGGGGTCCCCTTCCCGTACATGACCTCAAAGCCGCCAGCCTACTGCCGCACCCCCCGTCCCCGGATCGGACTCCCCAGTCCTCCCCCACCGGCCCACCCCGCAAGGGCCCACGCACGGCCCACCCGACACGCCCAACCCCACACCCGGCCCATACCCCACCTCACCACCGGCCCGCCCCGCAGGGACCCCACGCACGGCCCACCCGACACGCCCAACCCCACACCCGGCCCACACCCCACCTCACCACCGACCCGCCCCGCAGGGACCCCACGCACGGCCCACCCGACATGCCTTCGGACAAATCAGGATGCATGATCAGCATTCAGGTGGATATGTGCATATAGGACGGGACGCCACCCAGGAGGAGAGACTCGTGAGCTTTTCGGATTCGGCCCGAGAGACGGCCACCAGGACCCGGGACACCGCCGCACACTTCGCGGACGGCGCCAAGCAGCGCCTCGGCCCCGCCTTGGACGCCTTCGGTCCGAAGGCCGCCCTGGCCGCCCACAACCTCCGCGGCCAGTACGACAGGCACCTGGCCCCGCAGTTCCGCCACGCCTTCGCCAGCCTCCCGCCGGAGGCCCAGCAGAACGCCCTGAAGGCCCTGCACCGAGCCCAGGAGGCCGCCCTGGCGGCCCGGCTGTCCGCCGCCCGGGCCGCGGACCAGACCCGCGCCACCGTCGTCCCCAGGGTCACCCAGGCGGTCGAGGAGGCCCGCGCCACGGTCGTCCCGGTCGCCCAGGAGGCCCAGGCCCGCGGCGCCGCCGCACTGACCGCCCTCCACGGCCACGTCAGCTCGGCCGAGATCAGCAAGCTGGCCGCCCGGAACGCCAGGAAGGAGCGCTGCAACCGCCTGGCCGCCGGCCTCGCCGTGGCCGGCCTGCTGGCGATCGGCGGCGGCGTCGTCGCCTGGCAGTGGTGGCACCGGCACAGCAACCCGGAATGGCTGGTCGAGCCCCCGGCCGCGCAGGAACCCCGGCCGGCCGGCGCACACGCCACCTCCGGCCCGGTGAACGGCTCCGGCCCGGAGGCCACCTCCGAACCGACGGACGGGGCCCCGGCCGCCGGGAGCGACGGCCCCTCCGCCGAGGACGACCCCGGGCCGCGCTGAGCGGACGGGAAGGACCGGAAACGCCGATCGGCCGTCGACCAGGATCCTGGGGGGGGGGCGCGGGGGGAAGAGGGGGGTAAAGGGGTGATATTTGGTATAGAAAAACCACAACAT
>NZ_JBSFKF010000007.1:296306-331572 GCF_053598415.1 Kitasatospora sp. NPDC001132
GGGGCGGACCCGGCCGCTCACGGGCGCAGCCCCCTGCGGCGGGCGACCTGTCGGGCCACCGCGAGGACGAAGGTCAGCGCCCAGACCAGGGCACGACGGCCGATCGGCTATCGCTGTGAACTGTGGAGCATAGGAGACTCGAACTCCTGACATCTGCCTTGCAAAGGCAGCGCTCTACCAACTGAGCTAATGCCCCTCGACGGCACCGCGCGTGCCAACGGGCACTAGCGTACCGGGTTCCGGCGCGATTCCCAGCGCCGTCCCCCGGGAACCGTGCCGTTCCCTGGGGTCGGCCGGTCCGGTTCTTCGACCGGGCCGGCCGGCCCGGGAGGCGCTGAGGGGCGCCTCCGGAATTCGTCGATCGTCAGATCGCCGGTTGCTCAGCGACCGGCCGGGACCGGGTCGGTGGCCTCGGTCCACAGGTCCTGCTCGGCGCGGTCCGCCTGGACCTGACGGTAGACAAAGAAGCCGCCGAGGGCGACCAGGGCGACCAGGAGAAGCTTCTTCACCGCGGGACCTCGTCCTTCTTGCGTTGGTGGACTCAACAGCCGGATCCGGCCGGACTGACCGGGCCGACGAGTCCAGTTGTGTTTCGAGCGCAAACGGGGCGGCCGGGTGCCAGACTGCCCTTGCGGCCGATGATACACACCGGTGTCCCAATCGTGACCAGCCACCGGCACGGCCAACCCGGCGGTCCGGTCCCAGGATTGACGCCGCACCTCCTGTCGGGCGGTCCGACCGGCTCCGGAGCGGCCCGGCGCCCCAGGTCAGGTCCGTCCCGCCGCCGGGTCCGCGGGGCTCTCCGGCGCGACCGCCACCGCCACGGCCGTGCCGTTCGCCGGAGCCACCCCGGCCCGCGGCGGAAAACACCGAAGGGCCCGGAGTGGATCACTCCGGGCCCTTCGGGGAGGTGGGCCTAACAGGACTTGAACCTGTGGCCTCTTCCTTATCAGGGAAGCGCTCTAACCGTCTGAGCTATAGGCCCTCGCCGAACAGAGATCGTACCGGATTCCGGCCGACCCGTCGCTCCGCCCGATCTCGACGAGATCGGGAAGATCGAAGGGCCCGGAGTGGATCACTCCGGGCCCTTCGCGGTGGTGGGCCTAACAGGACTTGAACCTGTGGCCTCTTCCTTATCAGGGAAGCGCTCTAACCGTCTGAGCTATAGGCCCTTGCCGCACTGAAAGATTAGCGGACCGACGGCCGATCTCCCAAATCCGGGTCGGCCGGGGCTGCGGCGGCACCCCCCGCGACCAGCTGCGGCACGCCGGAGGAGGGGCGCAGCAGCCACTCCTCGCGGGTCGGCGGCAGGCCCGCCGAGCCCTCCTCGGTGCTGCGGACGGCGAGCACCTGGTTGATCCCGATCCGGTTCTGCTCGAAGGCGAGCGCGGAGGCCGCCATGTAGAGCCGCCAGACCCGGGCCCGGCCGCGGCCGACCAGCCCGACCGCCTCCGTCCAGTGCGCCTCCAGGTTGGCCACCCATTCGCGCAGGGTCAGCGCGTAGTGCTCGCGCAGCGACTCGACGTCCCGGACCTCGAAGCCGGCCTCCTCCAGCCGGGCCACGGTGGAACCGACGGGGGAGAGCTCGCCGTCGGGGAAGACGTAGCGGTTGATGAAGGGGCTGGTGCGGTGCGGCTCACCGGGGTGATCGGGGCGGCGGGCGATCTGGTGGTTGAGCAGCCGGCCGCCGGGCACCAGCAGCCGGTACAGGCCCTCGGCGTAGACCCGGTACTGCTCGGAGCCGACGTGCTCGGCCATCCCGACGCTGGAGATCGCGTCGAAGGGCCCGTCGGCGATCTCCCGGTAGTCCTGGAGCCGGACCTCGACCCGGTCGGACAGCCCGGCCTCCTCGACCCGGGCGCGGGCCAGCGCGACCTGTTCCCGGGAGATGGAGACCCCGACCGCGGTGACCCCGTAGTGCTTCGCCGCGTGCAGCAGCAGCGAGCCCCAGCCGCAGCCGACGTCCAGCAGGCGCATCCCGGGGCGCAGGCCGAGCTTGCGGCAGATCAGGTCGAGCTTGGCCTCCTGGGCGGCCTCCAGGCTCTTCGCCTCGGGCGTCCAGTAGGCGCACGAGTAGACCATCGAGGAGCCCAGCACGATCCGGTAGAAGTCGTTGCCGACGTCGTAGTGGTGGCTGATGGCCGCGCGGTCCCGGCTGCGGCTGTGCAGCCGCCCCTGGGCCTTGCGGACCTCCTCGCGGGGCGGCTCGGGCTCCGGCCCGACCGCCCCGGCCCGCAGCGCGGCGACGAGCACCCGGCGGCCCCTGGCGCCGAGCACGTCGCGCGGCCCGAGGACCAGGGTGCGGATCTCCGGACGCTCGGCGAAGCGGGCGACGGCGGAGAGCGTCTCGTACAGGTCGGTGCCGGGGGCGACTTCGAGGTCCCCCGCGACGTAGGCGCGGGCCAGGCCCAGCTCGTCCGGCTGCCAGATCAACCGGCGCAGCGCCCGGCGGTTGCGCAGGACCACGGTGGGCGCGCCCGGCGGCCCCGCGACGCTGCCGTCCCACACCTGGACCCGCAGTGGTACCGGGACCCCCAACAGCCCTTCCAGGGCCTCGACCAGTTGACCTGCGAGCTTCGCCACCGCGCGCCTCCGTCCAGTCGTCCTTCGGAACCTCAGCTGACCCGGTCGTGCGGACCGGGGGGCGGCCTGCGGCACTCCCAGGCGCGGGACGGGTGGCAGCAGCTAATCCCACCGCGGCCGCCCGGTTTCCGGGCGGCGCGCCGCGGGCGGCCGGCTGTCACCCGAAATGCCGACGGGCCCCACCGGCAACAACAGCCGGTGGGGCCCGTACATTCCGTCCCCGGACGGGAAACTGAGCGAACGTCAGGTTCCGGCCAGGATCAGTCCTCTTCGGCCAGGGTGAGCTCGACGCCGCCGGTGAAGCCGGCCGCCGCGTTGTAGATGAAGGCGGAGAGCGTGGACAGGGCGGTCAGCAGGACGACGTCGACCACGGAGATCAGCGTGGTGAAGGTCATCACCTTGCCGAAGCCGACGTAGTCCATCAGGTTGAGGCCGCCGTTGCTGTCCGAGCCGGTGACGTCCTTGAGGGTCTTGGTCAGCGAGTCGAAGACGCCGAGCGAGTCCAGCGTCATCCACAGCACGGCCGAGGCCACGATGAGGATGATGCCGACGGCCAGCGACAGCAGGAAGCTGACCTTCATCACGGACCACGGGTCGACCTTGGTCACCCGCAGCCGGGCCTTGCGGGTCCGGCCGAGACCGGGGCCGCCTGCCGCCGCGGCGGCGGGGGCGGGTGCGGGCCGACGCGCCGCCCCGCCGGCGGGGGCGCCGCCCACCGGGGTTCCGCCGGCCGGGGTGTTGCCCCCGGTCCGGGTCCCCCGGGGCGGGGTCGGCTGCCCCTTGGCGTACGTGGTCGGCTGCGAGAAGCCGCCCGAGCCGGGGGCCTGGCTGCTCGACGACGTGGGCGTCTGCCCGCCGTAGGTCGCACCGCTCTGGCCCGCTCCGCCGACCGGTGGCATCAGCGAGGTGGACGCGGCCGGGTGCTCGTTCGGCGGCTGCGGCACACCGTACGAACCCCCGCCCTGCGCGCCCGGACGGCCGCCGGAGGTTCCTCCCGCAGCACCCGTGGCTCCACTCACCTGGTCCTCCCGCACTTCCACCAGGACGGCGGCGCCGCCCTGCTTCGTCACTCGTCATCCAGCGCCCGGCGGGATTGCCCGGAACTGGTCGGCGTCCGGTGCCGCCGCGTCCATCCATTCGGACGCGGCGGCACCGGTCTGCGGTTCGGATCAGGCCTCGACGTCTCCGCCGACCGCCGTCTCCGCACCCTCGGCCGTGTCGGTGGACTCGGTACCCGCCACCTCGTCCTCCGCCGTCTCCTCGTCCTCGGCCTCCGCGTTGCGGGCCATGCCCACGACCGCGTCGCGCTTTCCGAGGTTGATCAGTTGGACGCCCATGGTGTCACGTCCGGTTTCACGAACCTCGGAAACCCTCGTGCGGATCACCCCGCCCGAGAGGGTGATCGCCATGATCTCGTCGGATTCGTCGACCACGAGCGCGCCGACCAGCGACCCCCGGCCCTCGACGATCTTCGCCGCCTTGGTGCCGTAGCCGCCGCGCCCCTGGACACGGTACTCGTCCACACCGGTGCGCTTGGCGTAGCCGCCGTCGGTGGCGGTGAAGACGTAGGTGCCCGGTCGGACGACGTTCATCGAGAGCAGCTCGTCGTCCTCGCGGAAGGCCATGCCCTTGACGCCGGAGGTGGCGCGGCCGGTGGGGCGCAGGGCGTCGTCGGTCGCGGTGAAGCGGATCGACTGGGCCTTCTTGGAGACCAGCAGCAGGTCGTCCTCGGCGGAGACCAGCTCGGCGCCGATCAGCTCGTCGTCCCGGCCCTCCTCGTCCTGGCGCAGGTTGATCGCGATCAGGCCGCCGGAGCGCGGGGAGTCGTAGTCCTTGAGCGGGGACTTCTTCACCAGGCCGGCCCGGGTGGCGAGGACCAGGTACGGCTTGTCCTCGTAGGTGCGGACGGCCATCACCTGGGCGATGTGCTCCTCCGGCTGGAAGGCCAGCAGGTTGGCGACGTGCTGGCCGCGGGCGTCGCGCCCGGCGTCCGGCAGCTCGTAGCCCTTGGCCCGGTAGACCCGGCCCTTGTTGGTGAAGAACAGGATCCAGTTGTGGGTCGTCGTCACGAAGAAGTGGTCGACGATGTCGTCCTGCTTCAGCTGGGCACCGCGCACGCCCTTGCCGCCGCGCTTCTGCGAGCGGTAGAGGTCGGAGCGGGTCCGCTTGACGTAGCCGCCACGGGTGATGGTGACGACGATGTCCTCCTCGGCGATGAGGTCCTCGATGGAGAGGTCGCCGTCGGAGGGGATGAGGGTGGAGCGCCGCTCGTCGCCGTACTTCTCGACGATCGCGGCGAGCTCCTCGGAGATGATCTCCCGCTGGCGGGTCGGCGAGGCCAGGATCGCGTTGTACTCGTCGATCTTGCGCTGGAGCTCGTCGTGCTCGTCCATGATCCGCTGGCTCTCCAGCGCGGCCAGGCGACGCAGCTGCATCTCCAGGATCGCGTTGGCCTGGAGCTCGTCGATGTCGAGCAGGCCCATCAGGCCGGTGCGGGCGGCGTCGGCGCTGGCCGAGGCCCGGATCAGCGCGATGACCTCGTCGATCAGGTCCAGGGCCTTGAGCAGGGCGCGCAGGATGTGGGCGCGCTCCTCGGCCTTGCGCAGGCGGAAGGTGGTGCGCCGGACGATGACCTCGACCTGGTGGTTGACCCAGTGCCGGATGAAGGCGTCCAGCGACAGGGTGCGCGGCACGCCGTCGACCAGGGCCAGCATGTTGGCGCCGAAGTTGGTCTGCAGCTCGGTGTGCTTGTACAGGTTGTTCAGCACGACCTTGGCCACGGCGTCGCGCTTGAGCACGACCACCAGGCGGGTGCCGGTGCGCGACGAGGACTCGTCGCGGACGTCGGCGATGCCGGCGATCTTGCCGTCCTTCACCAGGTCGGCGATCTTCAGCGCGAGGTTGTCCGGGTTGACCTGGTACGGCAGCTCGGTGATCACCAGGCACTGGCGGCCCTGGATCTCCTCGACCTCGACCACGGCGCGCATGGTGACCGAGCCGCGGCCGGTGCGGTAGTAGTCGTCGATCCCGCGGCGGCCGACGATCAGCGCACCGGTCGGGAAGTCCGGGCCCTTGATCCGCTCGACCAGGGCGTCCAGCAGCTCCTCGGCGGAGGCCTCCGGGTTCTCCAGGTACCAGAGCGCGCCGGAGGCGACCTCGCGGAGGTTGTGCGGGGGGATGTTGGTGGCCATGCCGACCGCGATGCCGGTGGCACCGTTGACCAGCAGGTTGGGGAAGCGCGCGGGCAGGACGGTGGGCTCCTGCGAGCGGCCGTCGTAGTTCGGCGCGAAGTCGACGGTCTCCTCGTCGATGTCGCGCATCATCTCCATGGCCAGCGGCATCATCTTGCACTCGGTGTAGCGCATGGCCGCTGCCGGGTCGTTGCCCGGGGATCCGAAGTTGCCGTTGCCGTCCACCAGCGGCATCCGCATCGACCACGGCTGGGCCAGGCGGACCACGGTGTCGTAGATCGAGGTGTCACCGTGCGGGTGGTAGTTGCCCATGACATCGCCGACGACGCGGGCGCACTTGTAGTAGCCCTTCTCGGGGCGGTACCCGCCGTCGTACATCGCGTAGAGCACGCGGCGGTGCACCGGCTTGAGGCCGTCGCGGACCTCGGGCAGCGCACGGCTGACGATCACGCTCATCGCGTAGTCGAGGTACGAGCGCTGCATCTCGGTCTCGAGCTCGACCGGCTCGATCCGCATCGTCGCCTGGGCGGTGGCCTCGGCGGTGTCGGGGGTCTCGGGCTGGTCGCCTTCGGGACGGTTGTCGTCGACCACTGGTGGTCAGTTTCCTTTCACGCGGACTGGAACGTGCGGGGCCTGGGGTGCAGGCGTCACACGTCCAGGAAGCGGACGTCCTTGGCGTTGCGCTGGATGAAGGAGCGGCGGGCCTCGACGTCCTCGCCCATCAGCACGGAGAACAGCTCGTCGGCACGGGCGGCGTCCTCGAGGGTGACCTGGAGCAGCAGGCGGTGCTCGGCGTCCATGGTGGTGACCCGGAGCTCCTCGGCGTTCATCTCGCCGAGACCCTTGAAGCGCTGGATCGCGTCGTCCTTGGGCAGCCGGCGCCCGGCCTCCACCCCGGCGGCGACCAAGGCGTCGCGCTCGCGGTCGGAGTAGGCGTACTCGAAGTCGTCCTTGCCCCACTTGATCTTGTACAGCGGGGGCATGGCGAGATAGACGTACCCGGACTCGACCAGCGGCCGCATGAAGCGGAACAGCAGGGTGAGCAGCAGGGTGCGGATGTGCTGTCCGTCGACGTCGGCGTCGGCCATCAGGACGATCTTGTGGTACCGCAGCTTGGACTCGTCGTAGTCCTCCTGGATGCCGCAGCCGAAGGCCGAGATGAGGGCCTGGACCTCGGTGTTCTGGAGGACCTTGTCGATCCGGGCCTTCTCGACGTTCAGGATCTTGCCGCGGATCGGCAGGATGGCCTGGGTGCGCGGGTCGCGGCCCTGCTTGGCCGAGCCGCCCGCGGAGTCACCCTCGACGATGAAGATCTCGCACTCGGACGGGTCCTTGGACTGGCAGTCGGAGAGCTTGCCCGGCAGCGAGGCGGACTCCAGCAGGCCCTTGCGGCGGGTGAGGTCGCGGGCCTTGCGGGCGGCGACGCGCGCGGTGGCGGCCTGAATGGACTTGCGGATGATGTCCGCGGCCTCGTTGGGATTGCGGTCCAGCCAGTCGTTGAGCTGCTCGTGGACGACCTTCTGGACGAAGGTCTTGGCCTCGGTGTTGCCGAGCTTGTCCTTGGTCTGGCCCTCGAACTGCGGCTCGCCGAGCTTGACCGAGATGATCGCGGTCAGGCCCTCGCGGATGTCCTCGCCGGAGAGGTTGTCGTCCTTCTCCCGAAGCAGCTTCTTGTCCCGCGCGTAGCGGTTGACCAGGCCGGTCAGCGCGGCGCGGAAGCCCTCCTCGTGGGTGCCGCCGCCGTGGGTGTGGATGGTGTTGGCGAAGCTGTAGACCCCCTCGGTGTAGGAGGAGTTCCACTGCATCGCGACCTCCACCGAGATCGCCTTGTCCTTGTCCTCCGCCTCGAAGTCGATCACCGAGGGGTGGATGACATCGCCCTTGCGGGAGTTGAGATGGGCGACGAAGTCGGCGATGCCGCCGTCGTACTTGTACGTGACGGAGAGCGGCTTGCCCTCCTCGTCCACGTGCTCGGGGCGCTCGTCGGTCAGCGAGATGGACAGGCCCTTGTTGAGGAAGGCCATCTCCTGGAAGCGGCGGGAGAGCGTCTCGAAGGAGTAGACGGTGGTCTCGAAGATGTCGCCGTCGGCCCAGAAGGTCACCGTGGTGCCGGTGCGGTCGGTCTCCGCGCCCTTGACCAGGGCGGCGGTCGGCGCGCCCATCTTGTAGTCCTGGGTCCAGATGTGGCCGTCCTTGTGGATCTCCACGGAGAGCCGGGTGGACAGCGCGTTCACCACCGAGACGCCGACACCGTGCAGACCGCCGGAGACGGCGTAGCCGCCACCGCCGAACTTGCCGCCCGCGTGCAGGACGGTGAGCACGACCTCGACGGCGGGCTTGTCCTGGCCGGGGACGATGTCCACGGGGATGCCTCGGCCATTGTCGACGACGCGGATCGCGCCGTCGGCCATGATCGTGACGTCGATGGTGTCGGCGTACCCGGCCATCGCCTCGTCGACGGAGTTGTCCACGACCTCCTGCACCAGGTGGTGCAGGCCGCGCTCGCCCGTCGAACCGATGTACATGCCGGGGCGCTTGCGGACGGCGTCGAGGCCTTCCAGCACCTGGATGTTGCTACCGGTGTAGGAAGACTGGTCGGACTGGTCTGGGGTCTGGCTG
Source organism: Kitasatospora sp. NPDC001132 (assembly GCF_053598415.1). NCBI lineage: Bacteria > Bacillati > Actinomycetota > Actinomycetes > Kitasatosporales > Streptomycetaceae > Kitasatospora > Kitasatospora sp. NPDC001132. The sequence continues at coordinate 304,700 of NZ_JBSFKF010000007.1, forward strand.
GGGTTGCCGGAATCGGCCACGAAGCGCCCTCTCTGGCACAGCACGGGCCGCATGCCCACCCCGTGCGGGCGGGCGTGCGACCACAGCGTTTCGACTCGGTTGCCACTAGCAACAGTGTTTGGCTCTCAGTCTACCGGTACGACTGACAGAGATGGGCGTTTGGCAGCCCTTGAGGGCAGATATGCCGCCCTGAATCCCCTCTGCACATGTCCCGATACTCGACCGGGGGGCCCAGGGCGCCTGGAAGGGCTGTCAGGGATTCCGGAAGATCGCCATCCGTTCCGGGGCCCCGGGCGGCCGTCCGACTTCCCGGTCAGCCCCAGGTGTCGCCCGGCCCCTTGCTCCCCGGCGCGCGCAGCCGGCCATAACCGCGGGCGGGCGCCGCCGGGCCGAGCACCTTGATGGTCCGGACCGTCCCGTGCCCCAGCTCGTGGTTCAGGCGGGCCACCAACTGCCGTGCCAGCCAGCGCAGTTGGGTGGCCCAGGCGGTGGAGTCGCACTGCACGGTGAGCACCGCGGCGGCCTCGTCGTAGGAGGAGGGGTGGCAGTGCGCGGCGATGTCCGGGCCCACGATCTGCGGCCAGCGGCCCATCACCCCGCCGACGGCGGCCGAGGACTCCCAGCCGCGCTCGGTCAGCAGCCGGTTGAGCGCGGCGCCGAGCGGGACCGGGTCACGGCCGTCCGAGCGGGCGCCGCTGCGCAGGCCGTGCCGCTTCGCCTCGCGCTTCTCCCGGACCTGGTCGCCGCGCTGGCGGGCCTGGGCGCGGGCCGCCCGCAGCGCGGAGCGGGCGAGGTCGGCACCGGTCGGCGCGGGGGCGCCGGACTCGGCGGCACCGGGCTCGGGGGCACCGGGCCTGGGGGAGCGCTCCGCCGGCTCGCTCACGGCGATCTCCTTTCCCCAGCCTGTGGACAACGGTCGCGGTCGCGCGCCATTGAGCCGTCCAGCCTACGGGAGCGACCGGGCCCGGCGGGCCGGGGCCGGGGCCGGGGTGCACCGAGGTGCGGTGACGGTGCCGGTGTGGGCGCGGTCAGGCGTCGATCCGGCGCACCGCGCCGTCGGAGACCGCGAACCGGGCGCCGGCCAGCGCCTTGGGCACGTCCTCGGCGACCGCCGCGGTCACCAGCACCTGCTCGCCGTCGGCCACCAGCTCGGCCAGCCGGTCCCGGCGGGCGGCGTCCAGCTCGGCGAACACGTCGTCCAGGATCAGCACCGGCTCGCCGCCGTCGGCGCGCAGCAGCTCGTACGAGGCCAGCCGCAGCGCCAGCGCGAAGGACCAGGACTCGCCGTGGCTGGCGTAGCCCTTGGCGGGCAGCGGGCCGAGCTTGAGCACCAGCTCGTCGCGGTGCGGGCCGACCAGGGTCACCCCGCGCTCGACCTCCTGCTTGCGGACCGCCCGCAGCGCGTCCAGCAGCTGCTCCTCGGCCTGCTCTCGGCTGCTCGGCAGCTCCCCCTCGAAAGAGCTGCGGTACTCCAGGGCGGTCTCGCCGCCGCCGGGGGCCAGCTGCCCGTACGCGGCCGCCACCAGTGGCTGGAGGGCGGCCACCAGCTGGATCCGGAAGGCCGTCAACTCGGCTCCGGCACGGGCCAGATGGCCGTCCCAGACCTCCAGGGTGGACAGGTCCGCGCCCTTGCCGCCGCCGGCCCGGCGGGCCATCGCGGCGGTCTTCAACAGGGCGTTGCGCTGCTTGAGCACCCGCTCGTAGTCCTGCCGGACCCCGGCCAGCCGGGGGGCCCGGGCGGTCAGCAGCTCGTCCAGGAAGCGCCGCCGCTCCCCCGGATCGCCCTTGACCAGGCTGAGGTCCTCGGGGGCGAACAGCACGGTGCGCAGCAGGCCCAGCACGTCCCGCGGGCGGACGTTGTCGGAGCGGTTGATCCGGGCCCGGTTGGCCTTGCCCGGGGTGAGCTCCAGCTCGATCAGGGTGGAGCGGCCGCGGTCCACCACCGAGGTGCGGACCACCGCGCGTTCCGCGCCCAGCCGGATCAGCGGGGCGTCGGTGGCGACCCGGTGGCTGCCCAGGGTGGCGACGTAGCCGATCGCCTCGACCAGGTTGGTCTTGCCCTGGCCGTTGGGCCCGACGAAGGCGGTCACGCCCGGGTCGAGGGGAACCTCGGCCCGGGCGTACGACCGGAAGTCGGCGAGCGACAGATGCGCGACGTGCATGGCTGTGGACTGCGCCCGCCTTCTTGGGGAGGACCTGCTGGTTACTTGGACTCGACCGCGTGGCCGCCGAACTGGTTGCGCAGCGCGGCGATCATCTTCATCTGCGGCGAGTCCTCCTGGCGGGAGGCGAAGCGGGCGAACAGCGAGGCGGTGATCGCCGGCAGCGGCACGGCGTGGTCGATCGCGGCCTCGACGGTCCAGCGGCCCTCGCCGGAGTCGGCCGCCCAGCCGCGCAGCTTGTCGAGGTGCTCGTCCTCGTCCAGGGCGCGGACGGCCAGGTCCAGCAGCCAGGAGCGGATGACGGTGCCCTCCTGCCAGCTGCGGAAGATCTCGCGCACGTCGGTGACCTCGGGGGCGGCCTCCAGCAGCTCCCAGCCCTCGGCGAAGGCCTGCATCATCGCGTACTCGATGCCGTTGTGGACCATCTTGGCGAAGTGGCCGGCGCCCACCGCGCCCGCGTGCACCGAGCCGAAGTCGCCCTCGGGCTTCAGGGCGTCGAAGACCGGCTGGACCTTGGCGACGTGCTCGGCGTCGCCGCCGTACATCAGCGCGTAGCCGTTCTCCAGGCCCCAGACGCCGCCGGAGACGCCGCAGTCCACGAAACCGATGCCCTTGGCGGCCAGCGCCTCGGCGTGCTTGACGTCGTCGGTCCAGCGGGAGTTGCCGCCGTCGACCACCACGTCGCCGGGGGAGAGCAGCTCGGCGAGCTCGTCGACGGTCGCCTGGGTGGCGGCGCCCGCCGGAACCATGACCCAGACCACGCGCGGGCCCTGGAGCTTGGTGACGAGCTCCTGGAGGCTCTCGACGTCGGAGATGTCCGGGTTGCGGTCGTAGCCGATGACGGTGTGGCCGGCGCGGCGGATCCGCTCGCGCATGTTGCCGCCCATCTTGCCGAGACCGATGAGGCCGAGCTCCATGACCAAGTCCTTACCTGTGGTGACGTGCCTGCCGGCGGCGCCGTTGCCGCACTCCTTGAGCCTACGCGCTGGAGCGGACCCGGCCGTCTGCGGTCGGGCCGGGCGGGGGAGACGTCCACAGGCTGTGCACAGCGGGTGTGCACAGCCTGTGGACGGTCGGACGTGGCGGGATCAGCCGGAGAGGCGGACCGGCATGATCAGGTACTGGTAGGCCTTGTCCTCCTCGGCGTCCACCGAGACCTTGCCGCTGAGCAGCGCGGGCTTGGTCGGGGTGGTGAAGCTGAGCTGGGCGAAGGGGGAGTCGATGGCCTTGAGGCCCTCCTCCAGGTAGCCCGGGTTGAAGGCGATCGAGATGGCGTCGCCCTCCAGGGAGGCCTCGATCCGCTCGGTGGCCTGGGCGTCGTCGCCCGAACCGGCCTCCAGCGTCAGCACGCCCTCCTCGAAGTTCAGGCGGACCGGGGTGTTGCGCTCGGCGACCAGCGAGACGCGCTTGAGCGCCTCCAGGAAGGGCTGGGTCTGGATCGCGGCGACCGCGTTGAACTCGGTCGGGAACAGGCTGCGGAACTTGGGGAACTCGCCCTCCAGCAGCCGGGTGGTGGTCCGGCGGCCGGCGCCCTCGAAACCGATCAGGCCCTCGCCCGCGCCGCCCGACGAGAGCGCGATGGAGACGTTGTCGCCGCTGCCCAGGGACTTGGCGATGTCCTGGAGCGTCTTGGCCGGGACCAGCGCGACGGCGGAGATGTCCGACTGCTCGGGCTTCCACAGCAGCTCGCGGACGGCGAAGCGGTAGCGGTCGGTGGCGGCCAGGGTGATCCGGTCGCCCTCGATCTCGACCCGGACACCGGTGAGCACCGGGAGGGTGTCGTCCCGGCCGGCGGCGACCGCGGCCTGGCTGACGGCGGAGGCGAAGACGTCGCCGGAGACGGTGCCGGTGGCGGTCGGCATCTGGGGGAGCGCGGGGTACTCGTCCACCGGGAGGGTGGGGAGGGTGAAGCGGGAGCTGCCGCAGACCACGCTGACCCGCTGGCCGTCGGTGGAGATCTCCACCGGGCGGTTGGGGAGGTTGCGGGAGATGTCGTTCAGCAGCCGGCCGGAGACCAGGACGGTGCCGGCCTCCTCGACGTCCGCCTCCAGCTCGACCCGGGCCGACACCTCGTAGTCGAAGCCGGACAGCGCCAGACTGCCCTCCTGCGCGGTCAGCAGCAGGCCGGCCAGCACCGGCACCGGCGGCCGTGCCGGGAGGCTGCGGGCAGCCCAGGCCACCGCCTCCGCGAGGACGTCACGCTCCACCCGGAACTTCACCGGTAACCGCCTCCTGGATCGAGCGCTCCCGCTCGCACTCTGGTTCGTCTGATCTTGATCGTCGGTTCGGCTGTCCGCCGAGCTCGGTCGCTCCGCTTCCAGTCGCAAGGACAGTCTGACGTACTCCGCCGACAGACGGGGCAGACGGGCGGAAGCTTCCCGAACGGTTGTCGGAGGCCGGTTGTCCACAGATTCGGGGCCCACCCACTTTGAAAGCAAGTCCGGGGTCTAAATGTGTAGTGGTAGTAGTAGGGCCTGTGGAAACCGTGGATAACCCTGTTTCCGCAGGTCAGGGCCCGAATTTTGTCCACAGTGACTGTGGACGGCGGCTGTGGACGGGCAGGCCGCGCTGTGGACAGCCGAGCGTTACCCACAGGCCACGCTCGGTATCCACAGGTTATCCCCAGGGCTGTCCCCAGAACCGGGCCCGGTTATCCACGGGCGCCGGTCAACTTTTCGTGACGCCTTTCACACCAGGGTATGAACGCCAGTCCACGGTTGTCGAACTGTGGACGCCGCTGTGGACAACCTGGGGATAACCGGCCCGCCCCTGGGGACAACCGGTGGATAACCCGGATGGCCCACTGGCGGTCGGTCAACTGTCCACACCCTGTGGATAACCGTTGTGCACAAGTCCACAGGCACCTGACCTGCGCGGAAGAGCGTAGCGGTGACGGGCCTGTGGACGAATTCTGGATAACTCCGCACCCTCCACCCTGTGGACGGTGGAGAAGGGGCCGGTCCTGTGGACAACGGCCTTGCGCGCCCTCGGTTTTCGAATCACCGGTCAGTTGTTCGGCGCGGGCTGTGGACTGGCGGATCGTCCGTCGACCGCATCCCTGCCCCGTCGGGGCGCGGCGCACACCTGTGGACACGCGAAAGGGGCGTCAGGATTCGCTCCTGACGCCCCTGGGCCCGTCTCGTGGCGGCGCTGCGCCGCGCCGGCTAGCTCTTGATGCGGTTGGTGAGTTCGGTGACCTGGTTGTAGATCGAGCGCCGCTCGGCCATCAGCGAGCGGATCTTGCGGTCCGCGTGCATCACCGTGGTGTGGTCACGGCCGCCGAACTGCGCGCCGATCTTCGGCAGCGAGAGGTCGGTGAGCTCGCGGCAGAGGTACATCGCGATCTGCCGGGCCGTCACCAGCACCCGGCTGCGCGAGGATCCGCAGAGGTCGTCCACGCTCAGGCCGAAGTACGCGGCCGTCTGCTGCATGATGACCTGTGCGGTGATCTCCGGTCCCGCGTCCTCGTCCCCGCCCGGGATCAGGTCCTTGAGGACGATCCCGGCCAGCTCCAGGTCCACCGGGGCCCGGTTGAGGTTGGCGAAGGCCGTCACCCGGATCAGCGCGCCCTCGAGCTCCCGGATGTTCCGGGTGATCCGGGACGCGATGAACTCCAACACGTCGGCGGGAGCGTTGAGTTGTTCCTGGATCGCCTTCTTGCGCAGGATCGCGATCCGGGTCTCCAGCTCCGGCGGGGTGACGTCGGTGATCAGACCCCACTCGAAGCGGTTGCGCAGCCGGTCCTCCAGCGTGGTCAGCAGCTTGGGCGGCCGGTCCGAGGAGAGGACGATCTGCTTGTTCGCGTTGTGCAGGGTGTTGAAGGTGTGGAAGAACTCCTCCTGCGTGGACTCCTTGCTCGCGAGGAACTGGACGTCGTCCACGAGCAGGATGTCCATGTCCCGGTAGCGGCGGCGGAAGGTGTCCGCCTTGCCGTCCCGGATCGAGTTGATGAACTCGTTGGTGAACTCCTCCGAGGACACGTAGCGCACCCGGGTGCCCGGGAAGAGGCTGCGCGAGTAGTGCCCGATGGCGTGCAGCAGGTGGGTCTTGCCCAGCCCGGACTCGCCGTAGATGAAGAGCGGGTTGTACGCCTTGGCCGGGGCCTCGGCGACGGCCACCGCCGCCGCGTGCGCGAAGCGGTTGCTGGCGCCGATGACGAAGGTGTCGAACAGGTACTTGGGGTTCAGCCGGGCGGCCGGCTCGTCCTTGCGGGAGCCGCCGGCCGGGGGAGCGCCGGGCGGGGCGGGCACGCCGGGGACGCCGGGCCGCTCGGCGGAGCGTTCCGGGGCGGACTTCTCCGCCGGGCGTCCGCCGGTGGGGCGGGAGCCGCCGGCCCGGCGTCCTGCGCCGGTGCGCGGCTGCTCGTTCGGGCCGGGGCCGTAGGCGCCGCCGAAGAGGTCGCCCTGGGTGGTCGCGGGCGGGCCGGGTACGGGCCGCGGCGGCCGGGGCGCGTGCTCCTCCGGGTCGCGGTAGGCCGGCGGCTGCTCCTGGTAGCCCTGCCAGCCCGGGCCGCCGCCGGGGCCGCCGTACGGGGCCTGGCGCTGCTCGTAGCCGCCGGTGTCGTAGCGGGGGCGCTCGTAGTCCTGCTCGTACGGCTGCGCCTTCTCGTAGGGCTGGCCGTGCTCGTACGGCTGCTGGTAGCCCTGGCCGCCGTAGTCGGAGTCGTCCTCCCCGGCCGGGCCGGGGTAGGGCTCGGCGGGGGCCTGGGGTGCGGGCGCGGGGGTGGTGGGCACCGCGTTGGCGTCGACCATCACGGCGATCCGGACCGGGCGGCTGAGCTCGCGGCTGAGGGCCTCGGTCAGCTGCGGCAGCAGCCGGCCCTCCAGCACCTGCTTGGCCCGCTCGTTCGGGGTCGCCAGCAGGGCGGTGTCGTGCATCATCCACATCGGTTGGGTGCGCTGCACCCACTGCTTGTCCATCTCCGCGACATCGGGGTCGCTGACCAGCCGCTCGACGACCCTGGCCCAGACCGGGACGAGGTCGCTGTTGACATCAGCCACTGGTGCACGCTTTCCAAGAACAAACCAGACAAGTTCTGCAACGGTAGTCAGCGAACAGGGTGGGATCAAGTCGTTGTCCACAGGCTGTGGGTAAGACGGGTCGGGAGCGGCTGGTTTGACCCTCGCGCCCCGTCCCGCGTACCGTAACCAGGTCGAGTTGTCGATGGCCGCTGCCGCATGTCCGCGGGTCCACCCGCTCCATAAGGCGCGCAGCACGGGCGCCGTGGATTGCCTCAGACCCCAGCCGAACTGGGGCGATGGGCCGGATTTCCGAAATCAGGGGAGATCACGCGGACGCACGGTGACGGCCAAGCGACTCCCCGTCATCCTACGATTCACCTCAGGAGCCCCCGAGTGAGCAAGCGCACCTTCCAGCCGAACAACCGTCGTCGCGCGAAGACCCACGGCTTCCGGCTGCGTATGCGTACCCGCGCCGGCCGCGCCATCCTGGCCGCCCGCCGTGGCAAGGGCCGCGCCAGCCTGTCCGCCTGATCCGCGCCAGAGTCTGTTGTGCTGCCCTCCGAGAATCGGCTGCGGCGGCGCCAGGACTTCGCGACCGCGGTGAAACGCGGTCGCCGGGCCGGCCGGCCCCTTCTGGTCGTCCATCTCAGCAGAGAGGGTGACCCGCAGGGGCAGACCGACCGGACCAGCGACTCCCGCCCGCACGTCGCCGAGGGGACTCCTTCGGCGCGTGCGGGTTTCGTCGTGAGCAAGGCCGTCGGCCCGGCGGTTGTCCGCAACCTGGTCAAGCGCCGGTTGCGCCACCTCGTTCGTGATCGTCTCTTCAGGCTGCCCGCCGGTAGCCTGATAGTGGTGCGTGCGCTGCCCCAGGCCGCGACCGCCTCGTACCAGGACCTCGAACGTGACCTGGACGCGGCACTGAAGCGGTTGCTGAGGACGGAGCCCGCCGCCACGGCGCCGACGGGAGCAGGTCGATGAAGTACCTGCTGATGGGTCTGATCAGGGTCTACCAGTGGACCATCAGCCCACTGCTCGGTCCGGTCTGCCGCTATTACCCCTCCTGCTCGCACTACGGCTACGAGGCCGTGAAGGTGCACGGGGCGGTCAAGGGCGGCGGGCTGACCGCGTGGCGAATCCTGCGCTGCAATCCGTGGACGCCCGGCGGGGTCGATCACGTCCCGCCGCGCAAGCATCCGGTGTGGCACCGGCGGTTGCGAGACTGGTTGAACAGCCGGTCCGCCACCGGAGACCCGGTGACCGCCACCCCCGCCGGTCCGGACCCCGAGGGCCCGGCGACCATTGGCCCCGTGCGGCCAATCCACCTGTCCAAGGAGCCTGACCGGTGACCTTCTCCTTCCTGAATCCCCTGTACACAGCGGTGTCCTGGATCATCGTCCAGTTCCACTCGCTGTACAGCCACATCTTCAATCCGGACGGTGGCTGGGCCTGGGGCCTCGCCATCGCCTCGATGGTGGTCGTCATCCGGATCTGCCTGATCCCGCTCTTCGTGAAGCAGATCAAGGCGACCCGGGCCATGCAGGCGATCCAGCCGAAGATGAAGGCCATCCAGGAGCGCTACAAGAACGACCGGCAGCGCCAGTCCGAAGAGATGATGAAGCTGTACAAGGAGGCGGGTACCAACCCGTTCTCCAGCTGCCTCCCCATCATCGTCCAGGCGCCGTTCTTCACCGCCCTCTACGGTGTGCTCGCCAAGGTCGCCAAGGGCCAGGACATCGGCGTCATCCACGGTGACCTGCTGGTGAGCGCCGGCAAGGCGCACATCTTCGGCGCCCCGCTCTCCGCGACCTTCGTCAGCAGCCCCGAGACCAGCGTCAAGATCGTCACCGCCGTGATGATCATCCTGATGTCGCTGTCGCAGTTCATCACCCAGCGCCAGCTGATGACGAAGAACGTCGATCTCACGGTGAAGACGCCGTTCATGCAGCAGCAGAAGATGCTGATGTACGTCTTCCCGATCATGTTCGCCGTGATGGGCATCAACTTCCCCGTCGGTGTCCTGGTCTACTGGCTGACCACCAACGTCTGGTCGATGGGCCAGCAACTGGTCGTCATCCACAACAACCCGACCCCGGGCAGCAAGGCCTTCCAGGAGCGCCAGGCGCGCCTGAAGAAGGCCGGCCGACTGCGTCCGGACGGTACGGAGATCAAGGGCGCGCTCTGGGGCATGCTGCCCCCGTCCAAGGCGGCCGTCAGCGAGGCGGCCAGCGCCGCCGCGGTGGTCGAGGAGGCGGCGCAGGTGCGCCGCCAGCAGCCCCGTCGGCAGAGCAAGTCCCAGCGCCAGCAGGGCGGTGCCGGACAGCCGACCGTCGAGCTGGACAAGGACACCCCGGCCGAGGAGCCGGCCGACTCCGCACCCGCCGAGTCCGAGGGCAAGCCGGCGGCCGCCAAGCAGGCCGCGGCCAAGCCCGCCGGTACCAAGCAGGGCACTCGGCAGCAGCCGAAGCGCGGCGGCGGCCAGCGGCCGAAGAAGAAGTCCTGACCGGCCCCGAGCCCGTCGTGACAGCCGCGAAGAGCTTCGTCCCCGGCCCGACAGACGGGCCCATCTCCGAAGGAGTCCATCAGTGACGGAAGGCACCACCTCCGCCGTCGAGGCCGAGGCCGCCGCCAGCGCCGACGAGAGCCTCATCTCCCGCCTGGAGCAGGAGGGCGACATCGCGGCGGACTACCTGGAGGGTCTGCTCGACATCGCCGACCTCGACGGTGACATCGACATGGACGTCGAGGGCGACCGCGCCCTGGTCTCCATCGTCAGTGACGGCAACGACCGCGCGCTGCAGCGCCTGGTCGGCCAGGACGGCGAGGTGCTGGAGGCTCTCCAGGAGCTGACCCGGTTGGCTGTCCACCGGGAGACCGGTGAGCGCAGCCGCCTCATGCTGGACATTGCCGGCTTCCGGGCCCGCAAGCGGGAGGAGCTGGCGGCGCTCGGCGCCAAGGCCGCCGAGCAGGCCAAGAGCACCGGCGAGCAGGTCAAGCTGCGGCCGATGACGCCCTTCGAGCGCAAGGTCGTCCACGACGCGGTCGCCGCGGCGGGCCTGCGCAGCGAGTCCGAGGGCGAAGAGCCCCAGCGGTGCGTGGTCGTGCTGCCGGTCTGAGGCCGACAGGTCGACGACCGACCGCCACGGCGGCCGGAGAGCTTCACCGGACGCGACCCCGTCCGCCTCGTGCGGGCGGGGTCGTCGTCCCTTCTGGGATGTTTCACGTGAAACAGTGCGTTGAGCGGGTCGGTGGATCCGGGGATCGGAGAGGTCGAGATGGACACGGAGAACGCGGCCGCCGGCCGGCCGGGGGCGGACGTGGACCCGGCCGCTGAGGGGCGGGCCACCGGGGCGGAGCAGTTGGCCGAGGCGCCGGCCGTAGCCCGGGAGGTCTTCGGGGAGCGCTACGACGCCGCGGTCCGCTACACCGAGCTGCTGGCCACGGCGGGTGTGCAGCGCGGGCTGATCGGGCCCCGTGAGGTGCCCCGGCTCTGGGACCGCCACGTGCTGAACTGCGCGGTGCTGGCCGAGCTGCTGCCCTCCGGCATCACGCTGTGCGACGTCGGATCCGGGGCCGGTCTGCCGGGCATCCCGGTGGCGCTGGCCCGTCCGGACGTCTCGGTGACGCTGCTGGAGCCGCTGCTGCGCCGGACCACCTTCCTGGAGGAGGTCGTCCGGGAGCTGGGGCTGGACAACGTCACGGTGCTGCGCGGCCGCGCCGAGGAGATGGTCGGCAAGCTCGCGGTGGACGTGGTGACCGCCCGGGCGGTGGCGCCGCTGGACCGGCTGGCCGGCTGGGGCATGCCGCTGCTGCGTCCGCACGGGCAGATGCTGGCGCTCAAGGGGGACAGCGCGGAGCAGGAGCTGGCCGACTCGCGGGCCGGGCTGGCCAAGCTGGGCGCGGTGGAGTCGAGCGTCATCGCGGTCGGCGAGGGCACCCTGGAGACCTCCACCCGGGTGATCCAGGTGAAGGCGGGGGAGAGCCCCGGCGGCGTGAAGGCGGCCACCCGGCGCGCCAAGGCGGCCCGGGCGGGCCGCAACGCGAGCGTCCGCAACGGTGAGCGCGGCCGGGCCGGGCGGCGCCGCGGCCGCTGATCCGGGACTCCGGACACGTGACGACGACGGGCGGACGGGCCTCCTGAACGGGAGGGGCGTCCGCCCGTCGTCGTTCAGGTGACGGTCCGGCCGACGCCGGAACACCGGAGTGTCGCAACGTCAGAATTCCGACATAGCGGGCATGGTGTTTCACGTGAAACGTCGCTCCTTGCTCTCGGGCATCCTCCGCCGTGACCGGGCGGCGACTGTTGCCGCTCCGGTTTCACGTGAAACACTGACCCCCATGCAGGACTCGGAGACCGTCGACCAGATCGATGACACGCCCATCGCACGGGCTGCCCAGGCTGCGGTTCGAGCGATCGGCCGAGCGGGTGCGGGACTGCCCCGGCCCGTCGCCACCCGGGTGATCGTGGTCGCCAACCAGAAGGGTGGGGTGGGCAAGACCACCACCACCGTGAACATGGCCGCCTCGCTCGCCATGCACGGCCTACGCGTCCTGGTCGTCGACCTCGACCCGCAGGGCAACGCCTCCACGGCGCTCGGCATCGACCACCACGCCGAGGTGCCGTCCGTCTACGACGTCCTGGTGGAGGGCAAGCCGCTGGCCGACGTGGTACAGCCGGTGCGCGACGTCGAGGGGCTGTTCTGCGTCCCCGCCACCATCGACCTGGCCGGCGCCGAGATCGAGCTGGTCTCCCTGGTGGCCCGGGAGAGCCGGCTCCAGCGCGCCATCGCCGCCTACGAGCAGCCGCTCGACTACATCCTGATCGACTGTCCGCCCTCGCTGGGCCTGCTGACGGTCAACGCCCTGGTCGCCGGCCAGGAGGTGATGATCCCGATCCAGTGCGAGTACTACGCGTTGGAGGGCCTCGGCCAGCTGCTGCGCAACGTCGAGCTGGTGCGCGCGCACCTCAACCCCGCACTGCACGTGTCGACCATCCTGCTCACCATGTACGACGCCCGGACCAGGCTGGCCGCCCAGGTCGCCGAGGAGGTCCGGACCCACTTCCCGCAAGAGGTGCTGAGCACGGCGATCCCGCGCTCGGTGCGCATCTCGGAGGCGCCCAGCTACGGGCAGACGGTGCTCACCTACGATCCGGGCTCGACCGGGGCGCTCTCCTACCTGGAGGCCGCCCGCGAGCTCGCGCTGCGTGCGGTGGGCCGGGGCGGCTCGCTGGTGGGTCAGCAGCGGGACGGCCAGACGGGGCACGGAGCCCCGGTGGCACAGCACGGCACGACGGAGGGTCATCAGTGAGTGCTCGCAAGGTTGGTCTGGGTCGAGGGCTGGAGGCGTTGATCCGCCCCGCCGCGCCGGTGGACGGCGGGGCGGCAGCCGCACCCGCACCGGCCCCGGTGCGGCCGCTGCCGGGCGGCCGCGGCACGGTGGCGGCCCGGGTGGCCGCGGAGAAGCAGGCCGCGCAGGTGCAGCCGGCCGGTGCCTACTTCGCCGAGCTGCCGCTGGACGCGATCACCCCCAACCCCCGCCAGCCGCGTGAGGTCTTCGACGAGGACAAGCTGGCCGAGCTGGTCACCTCCATCAAGGAGGTCGGGCTGCTCCAGCCGATCGTGGTGCGCCAGGTCGGTGCCGACGGCTTCGAGCTGATCATGGGCGAGCGCCGCTGGCGCGCCTCCCGGGAGGCCGGGCTGGAGCGGATCCCGGCGATCGTCCGGGCCACCGAGGACGACAAGCTGCTGCTGGACGCCCTCCTGGAGAACCTGCACCGGGCCGAGCTGAACCCGCTGGAGGAGGCGGCCGCCTACGACCAGCTGCTGCGGGACTTCTCCTGCACCCACGAGGAGCTGGCCGACCGGATCGGCCGCTCGCGCGAGCACGTCACCAACACCCTGCGGTTGATGAAGCTCACGCCGTCCGTCCAGCGCCGGCTGGTGGCCGGAACGCTGATGGCCGGGCACGCCCGGGCGCTGCTCGGTGTGCCGGACTCCGACGAGCAGGAGCGGCTGGCCAAGCGGATCATCGCGGAGGGTCTCACGGTGCGCAACATCGAGGAGATCGTCAAGGTGATGAAGCTGGAGCAGAAGCCGAAGCGCCAGGCGCCGAAGGCCGGCAAGCTGAACTCCCCGGCGTTCAACGACCTGGCGAGCCGGCTGTCGGACCGCTTCGACACCCGGGTCAAGGTCGAGGTGTCGCAGCGCGGCGGCAAGCTGGGCAAGGGCAAGGTGGTGCTGGAGTTCGGCTCGGTGGAGGACCTGAACCGGATCCTGGACAGCATGGCCCCCGGTGAGGACGGTCTGCGGCTGTCGCAGGGCTGAGCCGGACCGGCCGGCCGAGGGGAACGACCCGATGGGTGCGTGTTCCACGTGAGCGCTGTTTCACGTGAAACATGCACCCATCGGCGTTCGTGGGGGAATGCTCGACCGTGAGAGGGAGGAGGAGGTGGGGCCATGGGACGGCGGATCGCTCCGCTGACGCTGGACAACCTCGGGGACCTGCCGACCGGCTGCCGCTCCTGCGTGTTCTGGGAGCTGGACCCGGTCAGCGCGAGGGAGGCGGTGGAGGCGGGCAAGCCGGAGCTGGAGAAGGAGGGGTGGATCTCCACGGTGCTGCTGGAGTGGGGCTCCTGCGGCCGGATCGTCTACGTGGACGACCAGCCGGCCGGGTTCGTGCTGTACGCGCCACCCGCCTACGTCCCCCGCTCACAGTCCTTCCCGACCAGTCCGGTCTCGCCGGACGCCGTTCAGCTGATGGTCAGCCGGGTGCTGCCGGGCTACCAGCGCCAGGGGCTCGGCCGGGTGCTGGTGCAGACCGTGGCCAAGGACCTGATCGGGCGCGGGGTGCGGGCGATCGAGGCCTTCGGCTCGTCCGGGCGGGTGCCGACCAGCTGCGTGCTGCCGGCCGACCACCTGCTCGCGGTCGGCTTCAAGACCGTCCGCCCGCACCCGCGCTACCCGCGGCTGCGGCTGGAGGCGCGGACGACGCTCTCCTGGCGGGGGGACGTGGAGGGGGCGCTGGAGCGGCTGCTCGGCGGCGGGCGCAAGGAGCCGGCACTGCGGCCGTTCTGAAACCCGTCCGGCGGGTCCCGGCAGAACGACGGCGGCGGGGCTCCCCACCGAGGGGAGCCCCGCCGCCGTGCGGTCGACGACCGGAAGGCCTAGATGAACTCGGCCAGCTCGCGCAGCAGCGCGGCCTTCGGACGGGCACCGGTGATGGACTTCACCGGCTCGCCGTCCTTGTAGACGATCAGGGTCGGGATCGAGATGACGCCGTACTTGGCGGCGGTCGCCTGGTTGGCGTCCACGTCGAGCTTGGCGATGGTCAGCTTGTCGCCGTGCTCGGCCGCGATGTCGTCCAGGACCGGGGCGACCTGGCGGCACGGGCCGCACCAGGTGGCCCAGAAGTCGACCAGTACGGGCTTCTCGCTCTTCAGGACGTCGTTCTCGAACGTCGCATCGGTGACGGTGGTGGTGGCGCCGGCCACGGGAACTCCTCGGGTTAGGACGGAGGGGACTGCTGCCGGGAGAACAACGGATGGGCCCGTTCTGTTTCTGCCCGGCCGGGGCGGGGGTGTTTCACGTGGAACACCCCCGCGGGGGTGGATCGGGGAGGGTTCAGACCGCGACGGCGGCGGCCTTGGACTCCAGGTCGTCCAGCGCGGCCAGGTAGCGCTCGGCGTCCAGGGCGGAGGAGCAGCCGGTGCCGGCGGCCGTGATGGCCTGGCGGTAGGTGTGGTCCACGACGTCGCCGGCGCCGAACACGCCCGGGATGTTGGTCCGGGTGGAGGGGGCCTCGACCTTGAGGTAGCCCTCGGCGTCCAGGTCCAGCTGGCCCTTGAAGAGCTCGGTGCGCGGGTCGTGGCCGATCGCGATGAACAGACCGGTGACGGCCAGCTCGCGGGTCTCGCCGGTGGTGGTGTCGCGCAGGGTGACGCCGCTCAGCTTCGGGTCGCCGTGGATGGCCTCGACCGCGCTGTCCCACTCGAAGCGGATCTTCGGGTCGGCGAAGGCGCGCTCCTGCATCGCCTTGGAGGCGCGCAGGGTGTCCCGGCGGTGGATGATCGTGACGCTCTTGGCGAAGCGGGAGAGGAAGGTCGCCTCCTCCAGGGCGGTGTCGCCGCCGCCGACCACTGCGATGTCCTGGTCGCGGAAGAAGAAGCCGTCGCAGGTGGCGCACCAGGAGACGCCGCGGCCGGAGAGCTTGTCCTCGTTCGGCAGGCCGAGCTTGCGGTGCTGGGAGCCGGTGGTGACGATCACGGCGCGCGCCCTGTGGACGTTCCCCTCGGAGTCGGTGACGGTCTTGATGTCACCGGTGAGGTCGACCGCGACGATGTCGTCGGGGATCAGCTCGGCGCCGAAGCGCTCGGCCTGGGCCCGCATGTTGTCCATCAGCTCGGGGCCCATGATGCCGTCCCGGAAGCCCGGGAAGTTCTCGACCTCGGTGGTGTTCATGAGCGCACCACCGGCGGTGACGGCCCCCTCGAAGACCAGCGGCTTGAGGGAGGCACGGGCCGTGTAGAGCGCAGCCGTGTACCCGGCCGGGCCGGAACCGATGATGATCACGTTACGGACGTCGCTCACTGCTTCTCCTGGTTCGCATCGCGACCCGCGTTTGCTGCGGGGAGGGCGGTCCTGCTCCGCCGCCCGGGACAACGACTGACCAGTGTCTCGCATTCCCAGGCGGATCAGTACCAGGCGCCCGGGGTCCGGAAGCGGCGTGGCGCCATCGGCGTGGATCGCATGGGAACCGCCGGTCAGCGGCTGGGAACGGTCTGGTGGAGGACGACCGGACCGCAGTCGGGGGAGCGCAGGTAGACGTCGACGAAGCCGGGTCGGCCGGGCAGCGGGTAGACCAGGACGTCGACCGGAGCACCGTGGTGGCTGCCGCGGTCGGTGGCCAGCGGGGTGCCGTCGGCGGGGGCCGGGCAGCCCGAACCGGTGGGGGAGCCGGTTGGCGGGGGCGAGTCGGGCTGCGGGCGGGCGCCGTCGGCGGGCAGGGCGGTCTCGGACTTGGCGGGTCCGGTGGCCCGCAGCCCCGGGGGGTTCTCCGAACGGGCGAGCAACTGCTGGACCTGGGTGGCGAGTTCGTCCTCGCGGTAGTCGGTGCCGGCGCCCGACAGGTGCGGGATGCCGTGGCCGTCGGCGGTGGTGCTCTGGGCGCCTCCCGCGGTGGCCGTCACCGGGTCGGACCGGTCGTCGGGGTGCAGCAGCAGTGCCCCGCCGAGCCCGAGGGCGGCCAGGGCGGCGGCCGTGCCGAGCAGCAGGGAGAAGCGCCGCCGACGGGGGCGGGCACGACCGGGGCCGGTGGCCGGTCCGGGCCGTCCGGAGGGGCGGTCCCCGGGCCCCGCCGCGGGCCGGGAGGCGGCGGAGGAGGGCGTGACGGGCGCCGTGGCGGCGTGCGGGGGCCCGGCCGGGGCCTCGGTCCGGCGGCCCGCCGCGGAGGCCTCCTGCGGCCGCTGGCCGGCGTCGGGTCCGCTCCCGGCGGCCCCTTCCGCGGCGGCCCCGGCCAGCGCCGCGTCCAGCCGGGCGGCGACGTCGGCCGGCATCGGCGGGGTCTCGACGTCGCCCAGCAGGGCCTGGACCTCGGCGAGCGCGTCGACGGTCTCCCGGCACTCGGCGCAGTCGTCCAGGTGTCGCCGCAGCGCCGCGGCGGTGTCCGGGGAGTCGATCAGCCCCTCGGCGTGGTCGGCCAGCTGCTCGACCGGGGGGTGGCCGTCGGCGGCGTCGGGGAAGGAGGGGTGGGCGTTCATCGGGTGCTCGCGTCTCCTTCCAGGACCGTCCGGCCGGCGCCCGGGCCCGTCCCTGTGACGGCTCCGGGGCGCTTCGGGTTCCCCGTGGTGCCCCGGCGCGGCGGGGCCGAGCCGGGCGCGGGCGCTGTTTCACGTGAAACATCCGGCTCGCGCAGGTGCCGGACGAGGGGGAGGAGCCGGGCCCGGCCGCGCGCGCAGCGGCTCTTCACTGTGCCCACCGGGACGCCCAGCAGCTCGGCGGCCTCGGCCACCGGGTAGCCCTGCATGTCGACCAGCACCAGCGCGACCCGCTGCTCCGCGGGCAGCTCGGCGAGTGCTGCGGTCAGCTCGCGGTGCAGCTCGGCCCGGACCACCGGGGAGTCGGCCGGCTCGGCGGCGCCGACCAGGGTGTCCAGCCGCTGCGGGTCCTCGTCGAGCGGGGTGGTGCGGCGGGTGGCGCTGCGTCGGGCGCGGTCCAGGCAGGCGTTGACCACGATCCGGTGCAGCCAGGTGGTGACCGCCGAGCGGCCCTGGAAGCCGGCGGCGGCGCGGAAGGCGGAGACCAGGGCGTCCTGGAGGGCGTCGGCGGCCTCCTCGCGGTCACCCAGGGTGCGCAGTGCGACCGCCCAGAGCCGGTCGCGGTGGCGGTCCACCAGCAGGCCGAAGGCCGCCGGGTCGCCGGCGACGTGCCGGGCGAGCAGTGCCGCGTCGTCGTCCGCCACCGTCACGCCTCGACCCCCTGCCCTCGTGCCGGATCCACCGAACCGCGGTCAGCCGAAGACCTTGACCTCGGCGACCTGGCCGGTGAATTTCCCGGCGCCATCCTTCGGCAGAGCGGTCAGCCAGAGCAAGAGGTAGCGCGTGGTGACCGGGGTGTCGAGGGTGTATTCGGCGTTGGCCCCGTTCTTCTTGCCGACGACCGTGAAGCCGTCGAGCCTGGCCGACATCGGGTTGGCGGCGGCCGCCGCCGTGGGCACCCGCAGTTCCGCGGTGTGCTCGCCGCCGAACTGGACGCTCACCGAGGAGACCGCCTGCGGCGAGCCGAGGTCGATCAACAGGCCGGTGCCCGACTTGAGGGCGGGGGCCTTGAGGCCGAACTGGTCGTTGTACCACTGGGTGTTCCAGACGGTGTTCGGGTCGCCGTCCACGGCCTTCGCCGGGTTGTCGCTGCCCTCGGTCCCGTCACCCGGCTGGGTGTACGACTGCGCGCCCTTGACGGTGAGCTGCACCGGGTTGTGGGTGCTGGCCTGCGGGCTCGGCGCGGTGCTGCTGACCGACGGGGCCGGGGACGCGGTGGGCCCCCCGGTGTGCCGAAGGGTGTCGACGAACTGCCAGGAGGCGACGCCGATCGCGCCCAGCGCGACCGTCCAGGCGGTGGCCTTGATCACCCGGCGCAGACGCCGCCGGGCGCGCCGGGAGGAGACGGGGCGGGACGAGGCCGGCAGCGGGGCGACGGTGGTGTCGGCGACCCGGGTCGGGTTGGGGGCGGTGGGCAGCGCGTGGGTGTTGTGCCGGGGCGGGGTGGGGAAGGCGGGCAGCTCCGGCTCGGGCTGGCGGATCCGGGGCATCTGGGCGATCGCCCGGACCAGCTCCTCCGGTGTGCTGATCGGCCGGGCGTGGTGCGGCGGCTGGTCGAACAGCGCCCGCGCGGCGAGCTCGGACAGGCCCTTGTGGACCCCGGCGCGGACCTGGTCGGGCGCGGCGTTCTGGAGGCCCTTGGGCAGGCCCTGGAGGTCGTAGCGGTCCTCCGGGTACGGCCAGCGGTGGGTGAGCGCGGCGAACAGCAGCGCGCCGATCGCACGGGTGTCGGCCCGCTGGGCGTCCTCGGCCCCCTCCTCGGGCAGCCCGCGCAGCGCGGCGTCCACCGCGATGCCGTTGATCCGGTACTGGCCGCTGTCGGTGCGCAGCACGCAGCGCGGGGTGAGCCGCAGGTGGGCCTGCCCGCGCCGGTGGGCGGCCGCGACGGCGTCGGCGACCTGGCGGACCATCTGGTACGCCTCGTGCGGCTCCATCGGTCCGTTCGCGAGCAGCTTGGCCAGGTCGGAGGAGTGCGGCAGCCACTCCCGCACGACGTAGACCAGCTCGCCCTCGTGGACGGCGTCCAGCACCTGGACGAAGCGCGGGTCGCCGAGCAGTGCGGCGGACTTGGCCGCGGCGAGCACCTTGCGGGCCCGCTGGTGGCCGGAGGCCATCAGGTGGACGCCGACGGCCCGGCGCAGCTTCTCGTCGACGGCGCGCCAGCTGCTGAAGGTCTCGGTCTGGGAGATGCACTCCTCCAGCCGGTACCGGTGGCCGATCATGTCGCCGCTGCGGCGCTGCGGGGCGGGGAGGGTGCGCGGGAGGGTGGCGGTGTCGCGCGGGTCGACCGTGGGCTGCGGGTCGGTGGGGCGGCGCGCGGGTCGGGCGGGTTCGGGGGCGGGCTTCTTCCGGGGGGAGCCGGCGGCCAGTTCGGCGCGCAGCTCCTGGACCGAGAGCGGGGCGGTGATCTCCGAGGTCTCCTCGCCGGAGGCGGCCTCCGGTCCGGCCTCCGGCGTGTCGTCCACGGCCTCGTCCGGCTCGGTGCGCGCGGCGGCGGCAGCGGTGGTGGCGCCCTTGCGGCGGGCGTCCGCGGAGGCGCCCTCGCCGGCGTCCTCCGAGCCCGCGAGCTCGTCGATCGCCGCGGCCAGCGCGGCCTCGTCCGTCGCCGCGTCAGCTGCTGACGTGTCGACGACGGCCTTGGTGCCATCAGCCACCGTGGTCCTGCCTCCCCTTGTGTCGCCCCGGCCTGAGAGAGTCGCTGGAGCCCGAGGGTCGGCGGCCCTGTGCTCCAGGACAATTGTGCCCACTCTTCTCCACCGGGTACGACCGCTGGGACGTCCGCGCGGTTGCATGCGGGTGGAGAGATGTGGTGCAGATCCGACACCGGGTCGCCATCCGGCGGCCGGACGGACCCCGACCGACGGGTGACGCAGCACTCGGCCGGACGAGCGGAGGAGCGTGCCGCTCCCGTTGACGCCCGGTCAGGGCGCCCGCTCGTCCGGCCGGTGGTCGGACGGTCAGCGGCCCAGTCGGCCGCGGACCATGCCCAGCATGGAGTTCAGTTCCTCGATCCGCAGGCGCTTCGCGATGAGCACGAAGACCGCCAGCTGGAGGCCGCCGGCCACGACCAGGGCCGCCACGCTGCCCGCCCAGCCGCCGAGCACCTGCTGGACGCCCAGGCTGGCACCGAGGCCGACCAGAGCGGCCGGGACGCCGGCGGCGGCCAGCCGGCTGTACGTCCGGCCGATCCGCTTGGTGTCCAGCCCGCCGATCCGCTTCTTCAGCTTCGGCATCGCGACCGCCACTCCGATGGCGTAGGCCAGGCCGTAGCCGAAGGCGAGGCCGGTCACCGTCCACTCGGCGGGCAGCACCAGCCAGCACAGCAGCGCGAAGCCGGCCTGGCAGGCCGCCACCCAGACGGTGTTGGAGAACGGGGTGCGGGTGTCCTCGTAGGCGTAGAAGCCGCGCAGCATCACGTACTGGGCGGAGTACGGGATCAGGCCCAGCGCGAACGCGGAGAGCATCAGGCCGACGTTGGTGGCGTCGTTCAGGACGGTGTCGTTGCCGCCGACCGCGTAGATCGCCCGGCCGATCACCGGCCCGAGGGACAGGAACAGGAAGGCCGCAGGGACGACCGCCACCGCGGTGGTGCGCAGACCGTAGGAGATGTCGTCGCGCACGGCTCCGGCGTCCTCGTCGGCCGCCGCCCGGGAGAGCCGGGGGAGCACCGCGCTCATGATCGACACGGTGATCACGGCCTGCGGGAGCTGCCAGATCAGCAGCGCGTTGGAGAACGCCGCCAGACCGACACCGTTGTGGCCGGCCGCCGCAGCGGCGGCGCCCGCCTTGGTGGACAGCTGGGTGATCACCAGGTAGCCGGCCTGGTTGGCGAGCACGAAGAAGAACGTCCACTTGGCCAGCCGGGCGGCCTTGCCCAGGCCGTGGCCGCGCCAGTCGAAGCGCGGCCGGAAGCGGAACTCGGCGGCCCGCAGGTACGGGATCATCGCCAGCGACTGGACGGCCAGACCGATCAGGGTGCCGAGGCCGAGCAGCCGCACGCCCTCGGGGGAGATGCCCTCCGGGGTGACGTGGGTGGTGCCGAACCCGCCGTAGACCCAGATGTAGGCGGAGAAGGTGAAGATCACCACGATGTTGTTCAGGACCGGGGTCCACATCATCGCGCCGAAGCGGCCACGGGCGTTGAGGATCTGCCCCATCACCACGTGGATGCCCATGAAGAAGATGGTCGGCAGGCAGTAGCGGGCCATCGCCACCGTGGTCTCGGCGCTCTCCGGGGTCGCCATCGTGGAGTGGGCGATCATCTGCACCAGCACGGGTGCCCCGAGCACGGCCAGGAAGACCACGCCGCCGAGCCCGACCATCACCAGGGTGAGCAGTCGGCTGGCGTACGCCGTGCCGCCGTCCTCGTCGTTCTTCATGCTGCGCACCAGCTGCGGCACGAAGACCGCGTTCAGCGCGCCGCCGCCGATCAGGATGTACAGCAGGGTCGGCAGGGTGTTCGCGGCGTTGTACGAGTCACCCATCACGCCGACGCCGATGGCCGCGGTGATCACCATGGTCCGGACGAAGCCGGTGCCGCGGGAGACCAGCGTTCCGGCCGCCATGATCGCGCTGGAGTTCAGCAGGCTGGAGACCTTGCCGCCGCCGGCCGCCCTGGCGGGCTCGGCGGCGGGCGCGGGCGCCTGATGGGCGGCCCGCTCCTCGGCGACGACGTCCGCGAGCGGCTCGACCGCCGGGGGCACCGCTACGGCGGCCACCTGCATGGTGGCCTCCTCCTCGGAGAGCGGCGGGTCGAACTCGATCGGCGGCACGAAGTGGTGCTGTCCGCCCGGGGCGCCGCCGTGCGGCGGCTGCCCCTGGTAGCCGGTCGCCGGGGGGTACGGCGCGGGGCCGGCCGCGGGGGCGGTCGGCTGGACCGGCTGGGGTGCCGGAGCGGGCTGGGGGACCGGCGGCTGGGCCGCGGCCTGTGCCGGGCGGCCGCCGAACAGCGCGTCCACCCCGACGTACTCGGTGGTCTCGGTGTCCCAGGCGGAGTGCGCCGGGCCCGGCTCCCACTGCGGCCGGGGCTGCTCGGCGCCGCCCCAGTGCCCGCCGGTGGCCTGCGCGGGGGCGGACTCCTGCGGCCAGGCGGCCTGGGCCGGGGTGTCCCAGCCGGGCTGCACCGGCGGCACCGGGGCCGAGAACTGCTCCGCGGCCTGGTACGGGGTCGGCGGCACCGGCGTCGGGTAGCCGCCGCCCTGCGGCGGCAGCTGCGGCGGCACGTCGTACGCGGCGGCCGGCGGCTGGGGCGCGGCGGGCCGACCGGCCCGCAGACCGTACGGGTCCTGGCCGTCCTGCGGGTGCCCGTACGCGTCCGCCGCGTACGGGTCCTGGGCGTAGGTGTCGGCCACGTACCAGTCGCCGGACGGCGACTCGGCGCCCGGCCGGCTCTCACCGCGGCCCGACGGCCGCTCCTCGCTGCGCCCGGTCATGTCACCTCTTCGCTGTCGTGGGGGAGGCCGGCCCGGCGGTGCGGGGGATCGGCGGTATCAAGGACCAACCTTCTCATCACTGGCGGCCCGATCCCGGCCATCCGGGCTGCTGCCACGCGGTGTCTGCGCGGGACCGTCACCGGGGGCGCCGTCCGGGCCGTCGGTCCCGTCCGGTGCCGGGGGCCCGGCGGGATCCGCCGGCCGGTCCTTCGAGGAGGCCTCCGCCGCGTCCTGCTCCGCGTCCCGCGGCGTGTCCTGCTCCGCGTCGCCGCCGTCCGTCGCCGGGCCGTCCCCGACCGGCTGGTCGCCGTCCTCGTGCGGCTGCCCGCCACGCCGCTTGCGCTGGCGCATGAAGCGCAGGGCGGCCAGCAGCAGCAGGACGCCGGCACCCGCGAAGATGTACAGCACCCCGTTGGTGACCGAGGTGACCTCCACCCGGAACTGCTGCGGCTCGCCGTACGGCCGGGAGTCGGGGCCGGTGGTCCACAGCTGGGCGGTCATCGCGACCGACCCGTTGTTGTGCGCCTCGGCGTTGAAGCGGAGCGTCACGCTCTGCGAGGCCGGGAGGACCAGCTCCTCCTCCTTGCTCACCCGCAGCCTGTTCGGCTGGGCCGAGGTGAGCACCAGCTTCAGGTTGGTGACCGTCTGGGTCAGGTCGTTGCGGACGCTGACCTGGAGCAGACCGGTGTCGCCGGACAGGGTGACCACGTTCTTCTTCGGCACCTGGACGGCACCGGTCAGTTCCTTCAGGTACTTCTGGACGCCGGTGCGGTAGGTGCTCCCGGCCGCCGGCTGGCTGCGCCACTCGGTGGACAGCGAGCGGACCATCGCGGCGCTGAACGGGCCGCGCACCCGCTGCGGCAGGGTGAGCACCCGCATCAGGGTGTCCAGGTCGTGCTGGATCCCGTCGGTGCTGCTCAGGTCGTCGGCCGGCAGCTCGGAGGCACGGGCCTGGGTCGGGTAGTCGGTGGGCGCAGGGACGGCGGTGTTGGCCTTCGGGTCGGCCGCGGACTGGGCCACCGCGTCCAGCTTGACCGAGGAGATCCACTTGCCGTCCGCCGTCTGGAGGGCGCTCGCCAGCGCCTTGGCGCCGGTGGCGCTCAGCTCGCGCGGGGGCATGACCAGCAGCCCGCGCTGGTTCTGCGGCTGCTCGTGGGTGATCGCGAAGGTCTCGGCGAGGAAGCGCTGGGTGGACTCGGTCTGCGCCTGCGGGCTGCTCAGGTCCCGGTCGAAGAGTGCGGAGACGGTCTCGTCGGCAACCACGGCGGTCTGCCCGTTGCCGATCGGACGGGCCGCGCTCGGGGTGTAGTTGAGCGAGTCCGCCTCCGGCATGCTCCCGCCGTTGACCAGCACCGTCCCGCTGCCCGCCTGCTGGGCGAGGGCGGCGATCTGCTGGTCGAGGTAGCCCTGGTACGGCCAGGCGACGTCCGAGCGGGTGTCCACCGAGAGCCGGCCCTCGACGGTCAGCCGGCCGGCCGTGGCCGCCTTGCTCAGCGCGGTGGTCATCCCGGTCAGGTCGGAGCCGTTGTGGGCGATCGAGGCGAGGTCCGGGTCGGCGTACGGCAGTGAGACCACCTGGCTGCCCGGCTTGGCCACGGCGGCCCGCAGCTTGTCCAGCCAGGCGACGGCGGCGGCCGAGGGCTGCACCTGGACGGTGTTGTCGTCCTTGGCCGACTTGCCCGACGCCTCGGTGCCCGGCTTCTGCACCCGGTAGGGCCTGGTCATCGCGAGCGCGGCGTCCAGCAGGTCCGGGTCGATCACCCAGGTCAGGCCGTTCAGCTTGGCACCGGTGTCGACCAGCTCGTACAGCCGGCCGCCCGGGGCGAACTCGGCGGACAGGCTGTCGTCGCGCAGCACCGCGATCGTCTGGTCGTTGCCGTCGGTGCTGGTCTGGGCGGCCACCACCGGGGCGTGCACCAGCGGCCAGATCGTGGTGACCTTCGTCGGCTGCGCCTCGGCGCCCGCGTTGTACGGCAGGAACGTCCGGGCGATGCCCAGGGCGCGGTCGCGCGGGTTGTCGGCCGTGCCGCCCCAGGCGTCCACCGCGAGCTCGTACGCACCGCTCGCGGAGAGCCCGAGGTCGCCCACCGCGACGCTCAGGGTGTACGGCTGGCTCTGCCCCGGGCCCAGCTCCGGCAGGGCGTACTGCGGGCTGTCCAGCTCGACGCCGTCCCTGTTGTCCGGCGTGGAGCGGGCGGCCACGTTGGCCAGGTCGCTGCGCCGGTCCAGCGGCCTGCCGGTGTTCGGCTTGCGGACGGCCGCGTGGGCGCCCTTGACCGCCGACTTGCCGGCGTTGGCGACGTGCCCGGTGATCGTCACGGTGCCGTTCGGGACGGCCACCTGCGGGTTCAGCGTGTCGATGGTCACCACCACGGGGTACTCGGCCGTGGCGGTGGAGTCGCCGGCCGGCCGGACGTTGCCGCCGGCCGGCAGCGCACCGGCCGGGGAGGCCGTGAAGAGGGTCAGGACGGCCGCGCAGGCCGCGGCCAGGCGCAGGCCCGCACGGCGTGCCCGCCGGGCCGGATGACGCCCCTCGGCGGGGCGTTCGGCCCGTCCAGGCTGTCGGTGCGCCCCCAGGCCCGAGTGCCGTGCCGGCTCACTCACTCGCTTCGCCCTCGCCGTTCTCGATCGTTCGCTGCTGATGCTGTCCGTCCGGCGCGGTCCGCCCGACGGTCTTCGCCTGACCCTCTTGGAACTCTTCGCCCGACGCCTGGAACCCTTCGCCCGACGCCGTAGCCGCACCGTTGCCGCGGGTAGGTTCCGCGGTGGTCGCGGCGCGCGACACCGCATCCCCTGTCCGGTGCCCGAGACTCGTCCACCGGCATGGTAACGATGCAGCCCGTGGTGCAGTGTTGCGGGCTGTGGGGTGAGACGCCCAGAACGCGCGGGCGGTTGACCTGTCCGGCCACGTACCCTTGTGAGCCGTGTCCACTGCCAATGAGCCCACCGCGCGCACCGACCGTTCCAGCACCGCCGTCCAGGTCGTACCAGGCCTGAGCGAGGCCCAGACCCTCGGCCTCCAAGAGCTGCTGCGGGTGTCGCCGGTCGCCGACGAGATCGCCCGCCGGTTCCAGGCGGCCGGTCACCGGCTGGCGCTGGTCGGCGGGTCCGTCCGGGACGCGCTGCTCGGCCGGCTGGGCAACGACCTGGACTTCACCACCGACGCCCGCCCGCAGCAGGTGCTCAAGCTGGTCAAGGGCTGGGCGGACGCGGTCTGGGACGTCGGCATCGCCTTCGGCACGGTCGGCGCCCGCAAGGACACCCCCGAGGGTTCCTTCCTGATCGAGATCACCACCTACCGCTCCGAGGCGTACGACCGCACCTCGCGCAAGCCCGAGGTCAGCTACGGCGACACCATCGAGGAGGATCTGGTCCGTCGGGACTTCACGGTCAACGCGATGGCCGTCGACCTGCCCGGCCGCGGCTTCGTCGACCCGCACCACGGCCTGGAGGACCTCGAGGCCCGGGTGCTGCGCACCCCCGCCACCCCCGAGGAGTCCTTCTCCGACGACCCGCTGCGGATGATGCGGGCCGCCCGCTTCGCGGCCCAGCTGGACTTCGACCCGGCGCCCGAGGTGGTCGCCGCGATGACCGCGATGGCCGAGCGGCTCACCATCGTCTCCGCCGAGCGGATCCAGGCCGAGCTGAACAAGCTGCTGCTGGCCAAGCACCCGGTGAAGGGCCTGCGGCTGCTGGTCGACACCGGCCTGGCCGGGTACGTGCTGCCCGAACTGCCCGCGCTGCGGCTGGAGCGCGACGAGCACCACCGGCACAAGGACGTCTACGAGCACTCGCTGACCGTCCTGGAGCAGGCCATCGACCTGGAGCAGGACGGCCCGGACCTCACCCTGCGGCTGGCCGCGCTGCTGCACGACATCGGCAAGCCGCGCACCCGCCGCTTCGAGCTGGACGGCCGGGTCTCCTTCCACCACCACGAGGTGGTCGGCGCCAAGATGACCCGCAAGCGGATGCGCGAGCTCAAGTACTCCAAGGAGCTGACCGAGGACGTCTCGCGCCTGGTCGAGCTGCACCTGCGCTTCCACGGCTACGGCGGCGGCGAGTGGACCGACTCCGCGGTGCGCCGCTACGTCACCGACGCCGGGCCGCTGCTGGAGCGCCTGCACAAGCTGACCCGCTCCGACTGCACCACCCGCAACAAGAAGAAGGCCGCCGCGCTCTCCCGTACCTACGACGGTCTGGAGGCCCGGATCGACGAGCTGAAGGCGCAGGAGGAACTGGACGCCATCCGCCCGGCGCTGGACGGCAACCAGATCATGGAGCTGCTCGGCCTGACGCCCGGCCCGCAGGTCGGCAAGGCGTACAAGCACATGCTCGAACTCCGGCTGGAGCACGGCCCGATGGAGCACGAGGAGGCGGTCTCGGCGCTGCGGGCCTGGTGGGCCGAGCAGCAGGGCTGAGCCAGAGCCCGACACGGCAGAGGGGTGGGGGCCGCCCGCCGGGGGGGGGCCCCCCACGGCCGGGGGGGGGGTGGGGCGGGAGGTTGGTA